>DATGHD010000068.1:0-18706 GCA_035308145.1 Roseiarcus sp. | reverse complement strand
CGGCTCTTGGGATGTCGTCACCGACAAGGGGACCCTCGTCGCCGAGCATGTCGTCAATTGCGGCGGCCTGTGGGCGCGCGAGGTCGGGCGCTTGGTGGGGATCGAACTGCCGGTCCTGGCCATGGAGCATCATTATCTCATCACCGAGGACATACCCGGCGTCATCGACCCGAAGGTCGACAAGTTCCACGTCATCGATTTCGAAGGCGAGATCTACATGCGCCAGGAACGCGGCGGCATGCTGATCGGGACGTACGAACAGGCCTGCGCTCCATGGTCGGAGCAGGAGACCCCTTGGGACTTCGGCCAGAATCTTCTGCCCAATGATCTTGATCGCATCGCGCCGAGCCTCGAGACCGCCTTCGAGCATTTCCCCGAGCTCGGCAAAGTCGGCATCCGCAAGATCGTCAACGGGCCTTTCACTTTCGCGCCGGACGGCAATCCGCTGGTCGGCCCGATCAAGGGCTTGAAAAATTTCTGGGTCGCCTGCGGCGTCATGGCCGGCTTCAGCCAGGGCGGCGGCGTTGGCCTCGCCCTCTCGAATTGGATGATCGAGGACGATCCCGGCTTCGATATCTGGGGCATGGATGTCGCGCGCTTCGGCGATTGGGCGACTCTTCGCTACACCAACGCCAAAGTGCGGGAGAATTATTCGCGCCGCTTCCGCATCCGCTTTCCGAACGAAGAGCTGCCCGCGGCGCGGCCTCTACGCACCACGCCGATCTATGACCGCCTCGTCGCCGAGAACGCCGTGTTCGGCGAATATTGCAGCCTCGAAAATCCGCTGTGGTTCGCGCCGAAGGGCATGGAGCCGCGCGAGGACGTGACCTTCCGGCGCTCCAACGCCCATGAGCATGTTGGCGCCGAGTGCCGCGCCGTGCGCTCGGGCGTCGGCATGACCGAGATCGCCAATTACGGAAAGATCGAGGTCGAGGGCCCGCGCGCCGCCGAGTTCCTCTCCTATGTCATGGCCAATAAATTGCCGCCGGTCGGCAAGCTGGCGCTGACGCCGATGCTCAACGAGCACGGAAGGCTGATCGGCGATTTCACCATTGGCCGCTATGAGGAGGACAAATTTCTCCTAGTCTGCTCCTACGCGGCGGAAAGCTACTACATGCGCTGGTTCGAGCGGCATGCGCCGCGAGATGGCGTCACGGTGCGTCCAGCCTCGATGGCCTATCCGGGCCTGTCGATCGCCGGGCCGAAATCGCGCGAGCTGTTGCAAGCCATGGTCCGCGAGGACGTCTCCAACGAGAAGTTCCCGTTCCTGTCTTTCCGCAGGATGGATGTCGGAATGATTCCGGCCCTCATCGGTCGCGTCACGTTCACCGGCGACCTTGGCTATGAAATCTGGGTCAAGCCGGAATACCAGCGCGCGCTTTACGACCTTCTCCTGAAAGAAGGCGCGCGCTTTGGGTTGACGCAATTCGGCATGCGAGCGCTTCTCTGCATGCGCCTCGAGAAGAGTTTTGGCACTTGGATCAAGGAGTATCGGCCAATCTACGGGCCTTACGAGGCCGGGCTCGGCCGCTTTGTCGATCTGAAGAAGAACGACTTCATCGGCCGCGACGCAGCCGCGCGCGAGAAGGAGAGCGGCGGCAAATTGCGCTTGCAAACTTTCGCCATCGACGCCATTGACGCTGACGCGATCGGCGATGAGCCGATCTGGCATGACGGCAAAGTGGTCGGCTGGGTGACGTCGGGCGGCTACGGCCATAGCGTCGATCAGTCGCTGGCCTTGGGCTACGTCCCCAAAGAGCTTGCCGGCGCCAGCCACGGCTTCGAGATCGAGATCATCGGCGAGCGCCGTCCCGCGAAGAGGCTCGACGCGCCGATCTTCGATCCGCAGGGTTTAAGGATGCGGAGCTAAATTAGGCTCGCAGACCAGCGTTCCACACTACCTCCTAAACGTCGAGCTCGTGGATCGCTTGACACCTTCATCCGCGCCTCGTATTTAAGTGATCACTTAAATACGAGACCTTGCGATGCCCCCCGACGCTCTCAGCGTCACTTTCAAGGCGCTTGCCGACCCGACACGCCGAGCGATTCTCGCTCGCCTGGCGAGCGGCGAAGTCGCGGTGCAGGACCTCGCCGCGCCGTTCGATATGAGCCTCCCCGCCGTCTCTCAGCACCTGAAAGTTCTTGAGAACGCCGGCCTCATCACCCGCGGCCGCGAGGCGCAATGGCGGCCCTGCCGGCTCGAAGCTTCGGCGCTGAAGGGCGCGACGGACTGGCTCCAGACCTATCGCAAGTTCTGGGAAGGAAGCTTCAACAAGCTCGATCGTTATCTCGAGAGCGTTCAGTCGAAGGAGAAGAAAAAATGAGTGCGCTGAAAGTCAAGGCCAGCGCTTCGCCCGATCAGCCGACGATCGTGATGGAGCGCGAATTCGCCGCGCCGCCCGCCGTTGTCTTTCGCGCTTTTTCCGAGGCTGAGGCCCTGCGGCAATGGTACGGTCCCGACGGTTTCACGATTACGGTGCTCGCCATGGATTTCCGGGTCGGCGGTCTCTTTCGTTTCACCATGCACGCGCCGGATGGGACCGATTTCCCCAATCGCATTCAATATCGGGAGATCGTCCCGGCGGAGCGCCTCGCCTATCGCCACGGCGTCGACATCGACAACGATCCGAACGCCTTCGAAGTCGTCAATATCTTCACGGCGATCGGCGACAACCGCACGCGCCTCTTTAGAACCGCGACCTTCCCGTCGATCGAAGCGCGCAACGCGGTGATGAAATTCGGGGCGGTGGAATTGGGGGCGCAAACAATCGAGAAATTGGCGGCTTACCTCGAGCGCGCCGGCTAGACCCGGACGACGCGACGATCGCGCGCGACCGCCGGCGGCCGCCGCTATGGCTTATCGCGACGGCGGCCGGCCGTTTGAGCGCCTCATCCACGCGCCGCTTGGCGCGCGATATGAGCGATGTCGAGACGGTCGATGCCGATGTCCTGCAATTCTCGATCTGTATAGCTGGACAGTTCATGAAGAACCTTCCAGTAACGGCGACGCTCTTCCAGGTAACGGGTAATGAAGGCGAGCTTCATTGGTGGTCTCCTTCTCACTTTTCTCCGTCAAACCTACGGTGATAGCCGGTTTGTCGGTCCGTATTCCCTGGGCGTTCCTTCTCCAAGACATGGGCTAGATAGAATGCTGCGATGCACAAGTCAAGAGTGCGGTGCATCAAGTCATGTGAAAGTCGCATGAAGCTAGCATGTCAAAATTGGGGCGAACCGAAAATTTGGTGAGATAACCCAACATCAGGAGTATATTTGGCTCAAAATTGATCATTTGCATGCAAAACATGCATGTCGTCTGCGACCACACGTCGCGCTTCAATCGACGGCTCCAAGCCGATAATTGCTTAACGAATTCTTTATTGGCTCACCTTTCAGGCTGCCGCGCGATGTGGTGGAATCAAGCCAAACCCGCCCTCGCCTTGGCGAGTTCCTGTCGGGCCGCCAGGCGCAGCAGGAGCTGATCGGTCGAGACCGAACAAAGCGAAAATCCGCGCCGCGCGAGGTCGTGGGCGCGCTCGCCAGTGTGGCAAAATGCGGCGGCGAATTTTCCATGCTTCCTGGCGGCGGCGACGATTGTCGTCAGCGCGGAATCGACGTCCTGGCTCTGGGCCTCGACCGCCCCGCCGTCGCTGAGCGCGATGGAGAGATCGGACGGCCCGACAAAGACGCCGTCGATGCCGGGGGTCGCGAGAATATCGTCGAGCGCCGCAATCGCCTGGCGCGTCTCGACCATGGCGATCGCCAGCGTGATCTGATTGGCGTTGCGCAGATAGTCCGACGGCTCGTAGCCGGTGAGAGCCAGCGCCGCCCTGGGGCCCCAGCTGCGCTGGCCGAGCGGGGGGAACTTCATGAAATCGGCGAAGGCCCTCGCGTCGGCGGCGCTATTGATCATCGGCGCAATGACCGCGGCCGCGCCGGCGTCGATCACCCGCGAAGCTGTGGCGAAATCGCCGATCGGAATGCGCACAATCGCCGGTTTGCCGGCGAGAGCAACGGCGGCGATCCCGCGCAGCGCGCCCGTCACGTCGACGGAGCCGTGCTGCATCTCCATCACCGCCGTATCAAAGCCGTCGCGGGCGAGCTGCTCGGCGATCATCGGCTCATTGATGCCGACCCACGCGGCGAAAACACATTCGCCCGCCGCAATGCGCCGCGACAGCGTTCCGACAATTCCACCTTCGCTCATAGCGCTCCCCTTTTTGGCAAGCGCGGCGCGCTCGGCCTTGAGAATGATCTCATTGTTCGACGCGGCGTCGCCCTCGTCAATCGTCCCGTCATCGCTCCGCTCGCGCCTGGAGGCAAGCCTCACGTACCTCGCTCCCGCGACATTACGCTGATGTAATTTGACTTTAATCCGGCTTGAATCGACTTCTTTGCTCCGGTGAAACCCCACCGCACGAGGCTTCTCATGAAAAAGTTCTTGCTTGCTGGCGTCGCCGCCGCCGCGCTTGCCGGCTCGGCGTACGCCTATACTTCCTATGCCGTCGCCGATGATGCGCCGGCCCATGCCGAGTTCCGGATGCAGGAGCGCGCGGCGTTGCTCGACGGACACATCGCCGGCCTGAAGGCGAGCCTCAATCTTAACGCCGATCAGGAAAAGAACTGGCCGGGGTTCGAAAGCGCCATCCGCTCGATCGCCAAGGACCGGATGGATCAATTCCGCGCGATGCGCGAGGCGCGCAAAAATGAGACCGAGCGACCGACGCCGATCGACCACATGCGCATGATCGCGGATCGACTCGCCAAGAACTCCACCGATCTCAAGACGCTCGCCGACGCCGCGCAGCCGCTCTACGCGAGCCTCGACGACACGCAAAAGCGCGAATTCGGCCCGCTGTTCCATGCTTTCGTCCGCGACGGCCGTCACGACGGCGGTGGCGAGCATCGCCACGGGGGCGGCGAAGAGCGCGGCGGAGATCAGTAACAAACGAGAAGGCATGAAACGCGCCGCCGTTGCGGCGCGTTTCTTCATCGAAAACGATAGACGGACGCGCGCTTGATTTCCGCGTCCTCGAGCGCTCGCGTGACCGGCACGCGGTATACCACGATCGGCTCGAGAAAATCGCGGGCGAGATAGGCGCGTCCCGGGTCGCCGATCAACACCTCGGCGCCGCGCGAGGCAAGATCGGCGAGCCAAAGCGTAACAGCGTCCGCCATGTCCTTTTGGTACGAGACGTCGCCCGCCAGAACGACGTCCCATCCTTCATCGACGCCGATGAGATCGGCGAGCCGCGTCGCGACGGTCGCGCCGTTTAGCGCCGCGTTGAGACGGACCGCCTCGATGGCGAATTCGTCGATCTCGCTCGCCTCGACCAGCGCCGCGCCAGCTTTTGCAGCGGCGATGGCCACAAGACCGGAGCCCGAGGCGAAATCGAGGACGCGCCTCCGGGCGACGAGCGCGGGATGATCGAGGACGTAACGCGCAAGCGCCTGGCCGCCGGCCCAGGCGAAAGCCCAGAAGGGCGGCGGCAGGCCGATCGCGCCCAATTCCTCTTCGGTTTTGGCCCATAGCGCCGTCGCTTCGTCGGCGAGACGCAGCGATATTTCGGGCGCGTGGGGAACAGCGAGGACCCGCGTATGGGCGATGATGAAGGCGCGGCGATCGCCGATCGCCATGGCTATCTAAGCCTTCCAGTGCAGCGCGACGATCAGTGTGAAGAGACGTCGCGCAGTATCGAAATCCACGTCGATCTTGCCGGCCAGTCTTTCCAAGAGCAGCGCCGCCGCTTCGTCATGAATGACCCGGCGGCTGTTGTCGAGCGCCTCGATCTGCGCCGGGCTCGCGGTGCGGATCGCCGCGTAATAGGTTTCGCAAGTGAGGAAATAATCCTTCAGGAAGGAGCGAAACGCGGTCAGCGGCAGGGTATGGGATGCGCTCGCGCCGCCGGAAACAGGGCTTGCCGCGAGAGTGAGCTTGGCGTCCTGCAGCGCGACGCGCAACGCATAGGGCCCGTCGTCGCGACCGGCGAGCGAAAAACGGTTCTCCTGGACAAGGTCATAGATTGCAATGGCGCGCTCATGCTCCTGATCAGGCGAACCACGCCCGATCGAAGCTTCGTCGATTGTCACTTCGACGAGTCTTCCCGGCGTCTCTCCTTTGCCGCTCATTGCGCCTCGCTGCGCTTCAGGCGCATGGCCACCGAGCGCGCATGGCCCTGAAGCCCCTCTGCTTCGCCGAGCGCGATCGCCGCAGGACCGAGAACCTGCAGCGCGCGCTCGTCGCATTTCAGAAGCGACGTTCGCTTCATGAAATCATAAACGCTGAGACCGGAGGAGAAACGCGCCGAGCGCGCCGTCGGCAGCACGTGGTTGGAGCCGCCGACATAGTCGCCGATGGCTTCGGGCGTCGAGGCCCCGAGAAAGATGGCGCCGGCGTTGGCGATGCGCCGGCATAAGGCTTCGCCGTCGCGCGCCATGATCTCGAGATGTTCCGGCGCGAGGCGATCGACGAGGGGGATCGCCTCGCCAAGATTGGCGACGATGATGATCGCGCCATTGTCGCGCCAGCTCGCGCGGGCGATTGCGGCGCGCGGCAGATCGGCGAGTTGCGCGTCAACCGCGCGCGCGACTTTCTCGGCGAGGCCGGGCGAGTCGGTGATGAGAATCGATTGCGCCGCCTCGTCATGCTCGGCTTGGGCGAGAAGATCGGCGGCAAGAAAATCGGGATTGGCCGAAGAATCGGCGAGTACGACGACTTCGGAGGGGCCGGCGATCATGTCGATGCCCACGGTTCCGAAGACGCGGCGCTTCGCCGCCGCGACATAGGCGTTGCCGGGTCCGACGACTTTCATGACCGGACGAATCTGCTCCGTGCCATAGGCGAGCGCGGCGACGGCCTGGGCGCCGCCGACGCGGTAGACTTCGTCGACGCCCGAGAGGCTGGCTGCGGCGAGAACCAGTGGATTGATGTGGCCGTCCGGCGTCGGCACGGTCATCACGATGCGCGCGCAGCCGGCGACTTTGGCCGGGGCGGCGTTCATCACCACGGAGGAGGGGTAGCTCGCCGCGCCGCCCGGCACATAAAGGCCCACCGCCTCGATCGGCCGCCAGCGCCAGCCGAGCTCAACGCCGAGCGAGTCGACGAACGAGACATCCTCGGGCTTCTGACGCTGATGATAGGCGAGGACGCGAGCATGAGCGAGCTCGAGAGCGGCGAGCGCCTTGCCATCGCAGGCGGCGATTGCTTCGGCGATCTCAGCCTCGCCGATCCTGATCCCAAGACGCGGCAGATCGATCCGGTCGAAGCGCAGGGAATATTCGGCGAGCGCCTCGTCGCCGCGCGCCTTGACGTCCTCGATGATCGCGCCGACGACCTGATCAACGTCTTGCGAGGCCTCGCGCTTCGAGGCGAGCAGCGTCGCAAATTGCCGCTCGAAATCCGCTGCGCTCGTTTCGAGGCGAATCGGCATCGCTTTGTCTTTCTGCGTTGAAGGCCGTCAGCGCGCCTGCGGCTCGTCTGCCAGAGCGTGACCGGGGCAGGCGGAGACTTGGTCGCGCGGGCCGATGTCGCGCAATTCGGCTTCGAGGCATTCGACCTCGAGGCGGATGGCCGCCCCGCCGGAGAACGTCAGCGTGACAATTCCCGAGGGCGGATCGTTCTCGACGAAGCTCACGGCGAGCAGGTTTAAGAGCGCTTCCGGCTTGAGAGCGGCAAGCCCGGTCTGGGCGACCTTCAAGACGCGCTCGAAGCGGAGCGCCGCGCCGACGCGCTCTTTGCGCCCGGCCTCATACGCCGACCAGTCATAGCGCTTGGCGCCGACCACGAAACGCTTTTGCGCCGGGAGATAGACGATCTCGCCCCGCCGCACGAACGCGTCCTGCATATGCGCCGAGACGATCGCGAGATCCTCCGCATCAAGCGCGATCAGCTTCAAGTCCGTGGGCGCGTCCTGCATGCGTAGCCTGTGATGCGCTGAACCTCTGCGCCGCAGGCGCTGAGCTTGTGCTCGAGGTTCTCAAACCCGCGATCGAGATGATAGACGCGGTTGACGATCGTCTCGCCTTCCGCGGCGAGCGCGGCGATGACCAGCGAGACCGAAGCGCGCAAGTCCGTCGCCATCACTGGCGCGCCGCGCAATTTGCCGACCCCCTCGACGACCGCCGTGTCGCCTTCGAGCTTGATATGCGCGCCGAGCCGCGCAAGCTCCTGCACATGCATGAAGCGATTTTCGAAAATCGTCTCCTTGATGCGCGAGACGCCTTTGGCGCGCGTCATCAGCGCCATGAACTGCGCCTGCAAGTCCGTCGCAAAGCCGGGGAAGGGCGCCGTCTCGATATCGACCGCGCTGATCCCGGCCCCGTTGCGCTTCACCCGAACGCCCTGATTGTCGCTGGAGACGCTGGCGCCTGAGGCCGTCAGCGCGTCCAGCGCCGCCTCGAGGTGGTCGCGGACCGCGCCTTTGAGCAAAACATCGCCGCCGGTCATGGCGACGGCCGTTGCGTAAGTGCCGGTCTCGATCCGATCCGGCAGCACGGAATGGCGCGCGCCGGAAAGCCTCGCTACGCCGGTGACCTCGATTGTCGAGCCGCCCGCGCCATGAATGCGCGCGCCCATCTTGTTGAGGCAGTCGGCGAGGTCCTTGATCTCGGGCTCGCAAGCGGCGTTGCGGATCACTGTCGCGCCATGCGCGGTCGCCGCCGCCATGATCGCGGTATGGGTGCCGCCGACCGTCACTTTCGGGAACGTCACTTCGCCGCCGACAAAGCCGCGCGGCGTCGTGGCGACGACATAGCCGGCGTCGATCTCGATCTTCGCGCCGAGCGTCTCCAGCGCCATCAAGAGCAAATCGACCGGCCTGGTGCCGATTGCGCAGCCGCCAGGCAGCGACACGCGGGCTTCGCCGGTCCGCGCCAATAGCGGCGCGATGACCCAGAAGCTCGCCCGCATCTTCGAGACGAGATCATAAGGCGCGGTGGTGTCCACGATCTCGCGAGCGGTCAAATGCGCGGTTTGCCCGGCGTCGGCGCCTTCGCCGGCGCGCTTGCCGTTCAGCGAATAATCGACGCCGTGATTGCCGAGAATGCGGACCATCAAGCTGACGTCGGCGAGCCGCGGCAGGTTCTCGAGGGTCAGCGTCTCCTCGGTCATCAGGCTGGCGATCATCAACGGCAGAGCCGCGTTCTTGGCCCCCGATATGCGAATTTCGCCGTTGAGCCGGCCGCCGCCCTTTATCTTGATCCGATCCATGATTGCCCCATCGCGCCTTTGAAAACGGCGCTCTTATCGTCAGACGTTTTGATGACTATCGCTGTTCCTGGCCTTCCGAGGATTCCTCTAAGTTCGCCTTGTTCGCGCGACCGCGGGCCAGCGCCTTACGGCGTTTGAGATTTTCGCGCAAAGCGGCAGCGAGGCGCTCGCGCCTTTTTTCCGCTTCGCTTTCGCGCCCCTGGCCCGACGCCATCAAAGGCTCCTGGAGCGCCGGCCAACCGGCCGCGCGCTTGGCGCTAGATAGGCTCCGCGCCGGACCGGGGCAAGCCCAATTGCCGGGGCGGCCCGAGGCGACTTTTTAGAGCGCGAGAGCGCGGTCAGCGATCAGGGCGTTGACCGCCGCGATATCTTTGGCTTGGGCGCGATCCTTGTCGACGAATCTGGCGACCTGCCGGATCGCGGCGTAGACGCTCGAAGAAGCCTTGCCCAGCTTCTCGCTGCCCTCGCGGACGCCGCGCAGGTCGACCGCCTGGCACAAAGCCAGGAGCAGAATCGACAAAGCATCGCGCAGCCTCAGCGCCATGTCATTGGCGCTCATCGCGCTGTGCATGCCGAGGCTGACGATGTCCTGGTTATATTGCTCGGTCGGCAGGGTATGGATGGAGCTCGGCGCGGCCATCTGACGGCAGGCGACGACCAGGCTCGTCTGGGCGAGCTGCATGCCTTTGAAACCGCTGCTGAGGCCCGGATCGGTGGCGAGGCTGGCTGGCAGGCCGTTGCTGAAGCGCGGGTCCATCAGCATCGCCATCAGGCAATGGGCCCAGTTGGCGAGATTGGCGATGTCGATTTTGACGCCGTCCATCGCTCGGGCGATGTGGCCGCCATAGAAATTGCCGGTGTGATAGACTTCGTCCCGCGCAGCGTCGATCAGCGGATTGTCGTTGACCGAATTCATCTCGCGCTCGACGACCCGTCGCGCAAATTCCAGGTTCTCCAAGGCCGGCCCGAGGCCCTGTGGCGCGCAGCGCAGAGAATAGGGCGTCTGGATGCCTTGCTCGGTCTCGACCGTGCGCGTCGCGTCGGCTCGATTCTTGCGGATATCTTCGCGCAAGGCGTCGAGATCGAAGAGCAGCGTGCTCCCTTCGGCATAGGCGCGCAAGAGTCGCGCCGCCTCGATCTGGCCGGGGTGGTTCTTCACGAGGTGGATGTTCTCGCGGAAAGGATCGCTCGTCGCGCGCAAGGCCTCGGCGGTCATCGCCACCGCCGCAAGGGTCAGACGCGCCAAATACTCAAGATCGTAGAGCGTCAGGGCCGCGACGCTGGTCATCATCGTCGTCCCGTTGACCAGGGCGAGACCTTCCTTGGCCTCGAGGCGAATCGGCTCGACGTTGCTCCGCTTCAGCGCCTCGGCGACGCTCACGCGCTCGCCGCGCCAATGGGCTTCGCCCTCGCCTGAAAGCGCGCTGCCGATATAGGCGGAAGGCACGAGGTCGCCGCTTGCGCCGACCGATCCGTAGCGCGGCACGATCGGCGTGACGCCGGCGTTGAGCAGCGCAATGAGGCGCTCGATGACGATCGGGCGGACCGCCGAGTAACCTTTGCTCAGCGCGTTGGCGCGCAGGACGATGGCGCCGCGCACGATCGCCTGGTCGAGCTCCGGCCCCGCCCCGCAGCATAAGGAATGGAGGACGTTCTCTTGCAGGGCCTTCAGCTCGGACGGCGGGATGAAATACTTGACGTTCGCGCCGAAGCCGGTGCTGACCCCATAGATGATTTCCTGCCGCCCGAGCTTGCGCAGCAAGGCTTCGCGCGAAGCCTCAGCCGCCGCGGCGACCGATCCGGCGGTCTCCACCCGCGACCCGTCTCTGGCGACGCGAACCAGGTCTTCCACCGTCAGGTCATTGCCAGTGAGGACGACGGCTTTGTCGAGAACGAGGCTGTCCATGGCGGTCTCCCTATTCGGAGCGACGACGCATTTTGCCCCCGGCTGGCGGTATTACTTTGCCAACCCGACCTTTGTTGCCGCAGACTTGAGAAAAATTTTCTCGCGAAGGGACCCGAATGGCTGAAATCGACCTCGACGAGGCCTCGCGCCGAATCCTCGCCGCCCTTCAGGCCGACGGCCGCCAGACGTTGCAAGACGTCGCCGAGCGCGCGGGTCTGTCGCCGACGCCCTGCTGGCGGCGGATGAAGGCGATGGAGGAGGCCGGCGTCATTCGCGGCTATGTCGCGACCCTCGATCGCGAGAAGCTCGGTCTTGGCCTTTGCGTCTTCGCGCATGTCACCTTGCAACGCAACGCCGAGAACACCGGCGCGAATTTCGAGCAGGCGATGCGCGATTGCCCGGAAGTGCTCGAATGCTACGCGGTGACCGGCGACGCCGACTACATCATCAAGGTCGTCGCTCGCGATCCGAAGGACTATCAGCGGTTCTTGGAGGCGAAGATTTTCCGCTGGCCGTTCGTCGCGCAGATCCGCTCGAGCATCGCGTTGAAGGAAGTGAAGGACGTGACCGCGCTGCCTCTGTGAGCGATTGGCTATGGCCCGTCACCTGGCGCTCTCGATCAGCCGCGACGCCGCGGCGCGCGCTTCTTCCGTGATCGTCGCGCCGGCGAGCATGCGCGCGATCTCCTCGCGCCGCGCCGCCCGATCGAGCGCGCTCACTCTCGTCGCGACGCGCTCGCCTTTGCCGACCGCGTCCTTGGCGATTTTGAAATGACTGGTCGAGCGCGCCGCGACCTGCGGCGCGTGGGTCACCGCCAGCACTTGCGCGCGCGTCGCAAGACGCGCCAGCCGCTGGCCCATCGCGTCGGCGATGGCGCCACCGACGCCGGTGTCGATCTCGTCGAAGACCAAGGTCGGCGCCGAACCGCGATCGGCGAGCGCGACTTTGAGAGCCAGCATGAACCTTGCGAGCTCGCCGCCCGACGCGACCTTCATCAAAGGTCCGGCCCGAGAGCCGGGATTGGTCCTGGCGTAAAATTCGACGCGATCGATCCCTTCAGCGCTGATATTGGCCCGGTCGCTTGCGATGGACACTGAGAATTCGGCGCGCTCCAGCTTCAAGGGCGCAAGCTCGGCGTTGACCGCGCGCTCCAATTCGCGGGCGCTTCGCGTCCTCGCCGCCGACAGAGCGGCCGCCGCCGTCTCATAGGTCAGCGCCGCGTCCTCGGCGGCCTTGGCGAGGCTTTTGAGCTTGGCCTCGCCGGCGTCAAGCGCGTGAAGCTCGGCGCCGTAGCGTTCGGCGAGCGAAGCGAGGCTCTCGACGGGGACCGCATATTTGCGCCCGGCGCCGCGCAGCGCGAAGAGCCGCTCCTCGGCGCGCTCTAGCTCCTTTGGATCAAAATCGGCGGCGCGCAACGCTGCCTCGATCGTGCCTTGCGCCGCGTCGAGCGCCTCTAGCGCTGCGTCAAGCGCTTTGACGCAAGGCTCGATCAGGGCTGGCGCTTGGCTGGCCCGCCTCTGCAAGCGGCGCGTCACCGCGGCAAGATGCTGCGCGATCGCCGCCTCGCCGGAGAGGCCTTCGTGAGCCTCGTTGATGTCGGCGGCGACTTTCTCGGCTTGCATCATCGCGGCGCGGCGCGCCGCGAGCGTCTCTTCCTCCCCCGGCTGCGGCGCGAGCCGCGTCAATTCGTCGTGCGCATGGCGCAAGAAGTCGGCGTCGGCGCGCGCCGCCTCCAGCCGCGCCGTTTCGGCGCTTAACAGGGCCTCCGCCTCCTTGAGCGCGGCGTGAGCCCCACGAGTCGCTGCGGCTTGCCCGCTCAGGCCGCCAAACGCGTCGACCAGCGCGCGATGGCTTGCCGCATCAATGAGCGCTCGTTCGTCATGCTGACCATGGATTTCGACGAGGCCCGCCCCGAGCGATCGCAAAGTCTGGGCGCTGACCGGCTGATCATTGATGAAGGCGCGCGTGCGGCCGTCGGCGAGTTGCACGCGGCGCATAATCAACTCGTCGTCGGTCTCGAGGCCCTGCTCGCGCGCCGTTATGAGAGCGGGAAGATCGGACGCGACTTCGAAGACTGCGGTCACCTGGCCTTGGAGCTGGCCGTGGCGAACCAGCGCGCCGTCGCCGCGCGCCCCGAGCGCCAGCGCCAATGCGTCCAAAAGGATGGATTTTCCGGCCCCTGTCTCGCCGGTGAGGATCGAAAGGCCGCCGTCGAATTCGAGGTCCAGCTGGTCGATCAACACGATGTCGCGGATCGTCAACCGGACGAGCATAAGCTCGCGCTCCTTTAAGCGATCAGCCCGGCATGACCGTGTGGTAGATTTTCGAAATCCAGGAATTCCGGTCTTCGTTCGGCTCCAAACCGCCGCCCTTCAGGAGACCATAGGCGTCCTTGTACCACTGCCCATCCGGGAAGTTGTGACCGAGCACGGCGGCGGCGGTCTGCGCCTCATTTGTCACGCCGAGGCCGAGATAGGCTTCGGTCAGCCGATAAAGCGCCTCTTCGGCGTGGCGCGTGGTCTGGTATTTCGAGAGGACGTTGCGGAAGCGGTTGATTGCGGCGACATAGTTGCGGCGATTGAGGTAGAAGCGGCCGACCGACATTTCCTTGCCGGCGAGCTGATCGCGCGTCACCTGGATCTTGAACTTCGAGTCGTTGACATATTCCGAGTTCGGATATTTCTGGACGACTTGCGTGTACATGTCCAGGGCCTTTTCGGCGCGCTCCTGATCGCGCGAGATATCGGGAATCTGGTTATAGTACGAGCTTGCGCCGAGATAGAGAGCGTAAGCGGTGTCAGGCGAATCGGGATAGAGCTTTACGTATCTCTCCGCGGACTGTTCCGCGTTGTCGTATTCGCCGGCCTGGAATTGCGAATAGGCCGTCATCAACAGCCCCTTCTGGGACCAATTCGTATACGGATAGTCCTTCGAAAGGTCGGTGAATTTCTTGGCGGCGCCGGAGCCGTCGCCCTTGGAGAGGCGTGCGAGGCCCTGATCATAGACTTGGGTCGCCGGGACGTCCGGCTCGATTTTCATCTTGTATTTCGCCGAGGCGAACGGGTTGTAATCGTCGATGTCGAACGAACCGCAAGCGGCGAGCGGCGCGCCGATGGCCAAGACGGCGGCCAAGCGGCCAACTATTGAGCCAGCCTTCGCCGCGCGGCGCCAGAGATTCGTCGGATAGATCAGTGGCATGCTGAAAATCTCAAATTCCGGCCAAGACGGCGGGACCCCCAACAAAGATCGGCCCTAAGCCCAACCGGCTCCTTTACCCCAAAGCGCTTTTCGGCGCCACTAAACCAAGGCTCGCGATAGCGGGCGATTGTGGCGCCAAGGCGCCGCGGGCCAAGTCGCCGCGCCGCCTGGCCCAGCAGAACCCAGGCGCACGCCACGCGGCAGTTATCAAGTTTGGCGCCTAAGGTGGGCTCAGTCGACTTCCGCAGCATAGGTCGCGAGCGCGAGCGCGCCGCTGCCGACGTGAGCATGCGCGGGTTGGCGACGCGCGGGCTCGACAAATTCGTAAGCCGAACGGTCGGCGAACAGCGCCTCCAGAACCCGCACATTCAGCGCGTGGCCCGGCATGTAGCTCTTGAAAGCGCCGATGATCGGCGCGCCCGCCAAGGCAAGATCGCCGATCGAATCAAGCATCTTATGGCGCACGAACTCGTCGGCGTATCGCAGGCCCTCTGGATTGACGATCCTCTCGCCGTCGAGGGCGATCGAATTTTCGAGGGATGAGCCCAGCGCAAAGCCCATTTTCCAAAGCCGCTCGACGTCGCTGACGAAACCGAAGGTGCGGGCGCGCGCGATCTCGCTTCGGAAGGTGGCGGCGTCAAGATCAATCGTCTTGCGCTGACGGCCGATGGCGCGAACCGAAAAATCGATTTCGATGTCGAGGCTCAAGCCCCGCTCGGCGGGACGCAATTCCGCATAGGCGGCGCCACGTTCGACGCGAACCGGTTTGACGACCTTCAGGCAGCGACGAGGCGTCGACAAAGCGACCACGCCCGCCTCATCGATCGCCGCCACGAACGGGGCGGCGGAGCCGTCCATGATCGGCGCCTCAGGGCCATCGACCTCGATCATCACATTGTCGACGCCAAGGCCGGCGAGCGTCGCCATCAGATGCTCGACTGTCGCGATCGAGGCTCCAGTCGGATCGCCGAGAACGGTGCAGAGCTGAGTCTGAGAAACTTTGGACCAATTGGCTTCAATCAGACGCTCGCGTCCGCCAGGTAGGCCCGAGCGCAAAAAAACGACGCCTGAATTGGCGTCGGCCGGATGAAGAACAAGGCTCGCGGGGGCGTTGGAGTGTACGCCGAAACCGGAAATAGACACGCGGTCTCGGATCGTCGTTTGGTATCCAAGCTTCATCAATCCGCTTCCCCTGGCGCCAACCGCAAGGATCCTTGAGCGGTCCTTGTTCGCCGCCGGCCGTTTGAACGGCCTGCCGGGCTGCGCTTAAAACATATGGGTAAAAAATTTTTACCCACGAACCTTATCGGAAGCAGACCATACGAGGCGCGGCGACCACGGCCAAATCACTCTTCATGACCATCTGTTACAGCAGCCTTAACCACAATTCTGTTTGAAGAATCAATGTATTAGTAGTCAGATGAGATTCTTGGGATGGGTAGCGTTCCAAACGATCGCTGATATCGGACCTTAAAAGAATCGCCCGCGGTTTGCGGCCGCGGGCGTCGCTAGAGATTCGAGACCAGTCTGGCCTCAGCTCGACTGCCGTCGCAGGAAGGCTGGAATCTCCAATTCGTCCTCTTCAAGCGGGGCGGGCTTGACGCCGGTCCGGCCATGCGGATCGAGCGAACCCTGGGCCACACGCGGCGCGAGCGCGCGCGGCTGAGGCCTGCCGTATTCCGCATGCGACTGTGACAAGGGCGCCGGGCGGGCGGCGACCGGAGGCGGCAAAACCGGCGCGACGCGCGGCGCCGGCGGAGGCGGCTCCTCGTGACGGGTGATGCCGAAGGCGGCGAGCTTCTCCAGAAGCGAGCGCCGGCGCGTTTCGCCGTGGTTCGGGGCGCTCTGTTCGCCGCGGGCGATGCGCACCTGCTGCTGCACGACCGGCGGCAAATCCTCGACCTGCGGCATCCGCGCCGGTCTGATGATTTGCTCGGCGGCCGGCGGGATGAAGTCTTTGGCCGGCTCCTCGAACAAAGTCGGTTGTTCCGGCTGCTCGATCCGGAACGCCGGCTTCGGCGCTGCCGGGCGAATCTCGACTTCCGACGTCGAGATCGGAGCGGTCGTCTCCAAATCGTGCGGCGGCTCGATCTCATGGCGTTCGACCGGCGCCTCGGCGATAGCCGCCGCGGCGGCGCGCGCCGAGGCTTGCGCGCGAAGGCGTTGGGCCGCCTCGGCGATCCGCGATTGACTGATCGCCGGCTCCGGGCTCTCGAGCGCCGCCGGCTGGTCGATGCCCGTCGCGACCACTGAAACGCGAACGACGCCATCGAGGCTTTGATCGAAAGTCGCGCCGAGGATGATGTTGGCTTCCTCGTCGACCTCCTGGCGAATGCGACTCGCCGCCTCGTCGACTTCGTACAGCGTCAGATCGTTGCCGCCGGTGATCGAAATCAGCAGGCCGCGCGCGCCTCGCATCGAGGTCTCGTCGAGCAACGGATTGGCGATCGCCGCCTCCGCCGCCTGGATCGCGCGACGGTCTCCGGAGGCCTCGCCTGTGCCCATCATCGCCTTGCCCATTTCGCTCATGATCGAGCGTACGTCGGCAAAGTCGAGATTGATCAAGCCTTCCTTGACCATCAGATCGGTGATGCAGGCGACGCCGGAATAGAGGACCTGGTCGGCCATCGCGAAAGCGTCGGCGAACGTCGTCTTCTCGTTGGCGACGCGGAAGAGATTCTGATTGGGGATGATGATCAGCGTATCGACCGACTTCTGCAATTCAGTGATGCCGGCTTCGGCGACGCGCATGCGCCGCGCGCCTTCGAATTGGAACGGCTTAGTGACCACGCCGACCGTCAGGATGCCCATTTCCCGCGCGACGCGCGCGACGACCGGCGCCGCGCCCGTGCCGGTGCCGCCGCCCATGCCGGCCGTGACGAAGACCATATGCGCGCCGGCGAGATGATCCCTGAACTCCTCCATCGCCTCTTCGGCGGCGGCGCGGCCGACTTCCGGCTTCGAGCCGGCGCCGAGACCCTCGGTCACCTGAAGGCCCATCTGGATGATTCGATCAGCTTTGGAGGAGGTCAACGCTTGCGCGTCGGTGTTGGCGACGATGAAATCGACGCCGACAAGTCCGGACACGATCATGTTGTTGACGGCGTTTCCGCCTGCCCCGCCGATGCCGCAAACCATGATTCGCGGCTTGAGTTCCCGGAGCTCGGGGGCTTTCAAATTGATGGACATGCCTTTGCCTCTTGACGTTAGACGCCCGCCGGCGCCGGGGGTTAAATCGCGACTCAAATGGTCCAAACTCATTCTTGGGCCTTACGCCCGTTCACTTGTCCGAACTTTAAAAGCTCTCCTTGAGCCAGCGTCCGACGCGCGCCACGTAGCCGCCGTCCTCGGCGCCTGAAGCAAGGCCGCGCCGCCCCGGCTCGAAATGTTCGATGCCCGCGACCTGCGGATAGACCATGAGCCCGACCGCTGCCGCGAAGGCTGGATTCTTGGCTGATTCCGGCAGGCCCTCGACGCCGAGGGGGCGGCCGATCCGGATCTGGTTGGAGACGATCCGCCGCGCAAGCTCCGGCAGGCCGGTGAGTTGGGAGGCGCCGCCAGTCAGCACCAATCTTCGCCCGACGTGAGCGGCAAAGCCTGCGTTCTTGAGGCGGTCGCGCACCAATTCAAGAATTTCTTCGACACGCGGGCGAATGATGCGCACCAATTCCGACTTGGGCAGCACGCTCGGGTGGTCCATATCGTCGCCGACGCGATTGACCGTCATCGTGTCGCGCTCGTCCGATAAGGAGGCGACGCAGCCGCCGTAGAGCGTCTTCAAACGCTCGGCGTCGGCGAGAGAAACGGCGAGGCCGCGCGCGACGTCCATCGTGATGTGATTGCCGCCGACGGCCACGGCGTCGACATGGACAAGCCGGCCGCCGGTGAAGACGCCGATCGAGGTCGTGCCGCCGCCAAGATCGACCACGGCGGCGCCGAGCTCGGCCTCGTCGTCGACCAGCGTGGAAAGTCCCGCCGCATAGGGCGTCGCTACAGCGGCCTCGACGCGCAGATGGCATCGCTCGACCGCGAGCATCAGATTGCGAGCGGCGGCGCCGTCGCAGGACGCGACATGGAGTTCGGCGCCGAGCTCGGCGGCGACCATGCCCTTGGGATCGCGAACGCCGCGCGTCGAGTCGAGCGAAAAGCCCATCGGCAGCGCGTGCAGAACCACGCGCCCCGATCGCGCGCTCGCATGCGAGGCGGCTTCGAGCACCCGATGGATGTCGCTCTGGGCGACCGTCTTATGGGCGATCGCGACTTTGGCGGTGAAGAGCTGCGAAGTCAGCCGGCCGCCGCTCATATTGACGATGATGCTCTCGACTTCGGCGCCCGCCATACGCTCGGCCGCGTCGATGGCGAGGCGGATCGCGGTCTCGGCCGCGTCCAGGTCGACG
>DATGHD010000067.1:0-4518 GCA_035308145.1 Roseiarcus sp. | reverse complement strand
GCCGGCGAGACAGCGCGTCATCTCGCCGACGTCGCGGACGTCAGCGCGCCGCTTGGCGTCGGCTTCCTGGCGCTCGGCCTCAGCCCGAAATGGCGTCTCGACGAAACGCCGGTCATGCCCAAGCACCGCTATCAAATCATGGCGCGCTACATGCCCAAGGTCGGGACGCGCGGCCGCGACATGATGTTCCGCACGGCGACGGTGCAGTGCAACCTCGATTTCTCCAGCGAAGCGGACATGGTCAAGAAGCTTCGCGTCGGCCTCGCGCTGCAGCCCATGGTCAGCGCCCTTTTCGCCAATTCGCCTTTTATCGACGGCAAGCCCAATGGGTTCCTGTCGGGCCGGTCGGAAATCTGGCGCGACACCGACAAAGCGCGCGCCGGCATGCTGCCCTTCGCTTTCGAGCCCGGCATGGGTTTTGAGCGCTATGTCGACTACGCGCTCGACGTGCCGATGTATTTCGTCAAACGCGGCTCGCACTATCACGACGTCGCCGGCGCCAGCTTTCGCGATCTCCTTGCCGGCCGGCTTGCCGCCCTTCCAGGCGAGCGCGCGACCATGTCGGATTGGGTGAACCACCTTTCGACCATCTTCCCGGAGGTGCGCCTCAAACGGTACCTCGAGATGCGCGGCGCCGACGAAGGGCCGCCGGCCATGATCAACGCGCTGCCGGCGCTGTTTGTGGGCCTCCTTTACGATGCCGATGCGCTCGAAGCCGCGCATGACCTCACCAAGGACTGGACCGTCGACGATCGCGAGAAGCTCCGCGAAGAGACGCCGCGCCTGGCGCTCTCAGCCTCGATCGCCGGACGATCGCTGCGGGATGTCGCGCGAGACGCCTTGACGATCGCCAGCAAAGGGCTCTTCCGCCGTGCGCGTCTCGATGAGGCCGGACGCGACGAGACAATCTATCTTGCGCCGTTGGAGAGCATTGTCGAAAGCGGCGAGGTCGCCGCGCAGCGCTGGCTCGCGCGCTACGCCGGCCCCTGGCGGCAGAACATCGACCCGATTTTCAGCGAAGCCAGCTACTGACCATCGACCAGCCACCGCGACCCGTTGACGTCCCCGACGCGAACATAGATGCGGCCCGGCCCGAGTGGCGTGTCGAAGCGGGCGTCAGCCGAAGCGCCCTCCTCCGTGAAGGAGCCGGTCGTGGCGCTTGCCGCCGGATGGGCGAACGCGCCGCCGGTCGCAAATCCGACGCCGGCGCTGATATGGCCGCTGATCCTCATGCAGGCTGACGAGCCCGTCACCGCGAAGAACCCAGCGCCCATTGCCGCGCAACGCGCGTTGGCGGCGTTTTCGACGGGCGACTGCTGGATCGGGAAAGACTCCTGCGCTCGCGCCGCCGGCGCCAGCGACAAAGCGGCGAGCACCCCCAAACCAAGACGACCCATGCCCGCGCCTCAAATCAAATCTTGCGCAAAATGCGATTCGCCCGCGCCCGATCTCAAGCGCTGACGCATCATAGTTGAATAGACTTCATGGCGTCTTAGAGGCGACGTCAAGCTTATGCCCATTTTTGGACCTGCGTTGCGCTTGCGCCACACGGGCGAGGAGCAACGAGGCGGCGCCGATCACGCTGAACGCCGCCAATCGCCCAGCTTCGCCTGAATGAGGGCCAGGGCGGCGACCGCCGCCGTATCGGCGCGCAAAATCCTGGGGCCAAGCGATAGTCTGACGACATTAGGCAACCGCAGAATCGCCTCGCGCTCGCCGTCCTCGAAGCCGCCTTCCGGGCCGATGAGCAGCGCCAGCAAGTCGCTCCCGTCGCCGACGCGGTTCAGGGCTTCGAGCGGATCGGCGATCTCCGCCTCTTCGTCGCAGAAGACGAGCAGCCGGTCGGCGGGCCAATCGGCGAGAGCCTCAGGGAGCGAGACTTCGCCAAGTATCTCCGGGAGCCAGATCACGCCGCATTGCTCGGCCGCCTCGATGGCGTTGGCGCGCAACCGCTCGAGGTTGACGCGGCTCGCTTGAGTGCGCCTCGTCATGACGGGACGAAGCCGCCGGACGCCCATCTCCACCGCCTTCTGAGCCATGTAGTCGAGCCGCGCGTGTTTGAGCGGCGCGAAGAGATAGTCGAGGTCGGGCCCATATTCCTGCGGGCGCAACCGCTCTTTAAGGACGAGAAGCCCACCCTTGCGCGACGAGAGATCGAGGGACGTTGCGAACTCGCCGTCCCGGCCGTTGAAGACCAGCACCCGCGCGCCAGCGCGAAGGCGCAGCACATCGATAAGATAGTGCTGTTGGGCGGGCTCTAGCGAAACCCGTTGGCCGGGGCTCAGCGGCGCGTCGAGGAAGAGACGCGGGCTGGTGAAATCAGTGCGCGCCAAAGAGGCGACTCGCAATTCGGATGGAGGATACCAAGACCCGCCAGTTCGCCGCAGGTCTTGCGAATGTTTCTTGGCTGACCGCAAGGGGCTGTCAATGGCGATCATCCCGGCTCACCACGTATGAGACTCCGGGGGAGGCAGCTTCCTCCATTGTTTGCATGGCGGAGCGAAAGCGCGAGAGAAATTTGAAGTCAAGGACGACCGCGTAGCGGTCGCCGCCTTAAGGCGGCGCTTCGCGTCCTTGAGTTCAAATTTCTCTCGCGCAAAATACTCGCCAAGCAATCAATGAGAGTGTGGCGCTGAAATCAGCGCCTGTCCCGCGTGTCCGGATCCGGCAATCCGGCGCAGGGTCTTGAGCGAGCGAATTGCGAAGGCCCAGCCGCCCGACCTCGCCATCTTGCTTCCCCCTTGATTTCCTCCTGATGTTCTGCAAATGTTCTTTTAATCGCCTCCGCGAGAAATCGCGCGTCGAGGCGAAGCGGGGGCTTCATGGTCGCGCGGGTCTCAACCGTCGCCTTCGAGGGTGTCGAAGCGCGCGCCGTCGATGTCCAGGTGCAGATCGCCGGCGGCGTTGTCGCCTTCACGATCGTCGGCCTCGCCGATAAGGCGGTCGGCGAATCGCGCGAGCGCGTTCGCGCCGCTCTCGTTGCTTCCGGCCTCGCTCTGCCGGCCAAGCGCATCACCGTCAATCTCGCGCCGGCCGACATGCCGAAGGAGGGGAGCCACTACGACCTGCCGATCGCGCTCGCCGTGATGGCGGCGATCGGCGCGATCCCGGCCGACGCGCTGCAAGGCTATACGGTGATCGGCGAACTTGCGCTTGACGGGACGCTCACCGCCGTCGCCGGCGTGCTGCCGGCGGCGATCGCCGCGAACGCTCGCGGCCATGGCTTGATCTGTCCGGCGCCTTGCGGCCCTGAGGCCGCTTGGGCATCGCGCGATCTCGACATTCTAGCGCCCCGATCGCTCATTCAGCTCGCCAATCATTTCAAAGGCGTTCAGGTCTTGAGCCGGCCCGAACCGGCTTTGCGGGCGCAAGGCGCGCCCCAGTCCGATCTTCGCGACATCAAGGGCCAAGAGAGCGCCAAGCGCGCGCTCGAAGTCGCCGCCGCCGGCGGCCACAATCTTTTGATGAGCGGCTCGCCAGGCGCCGGCAAATCGATGCTGGCGCAAAGGCTGCCCTCGATCCTGCCGCCGCTTTCGGCGCGCGAATTGCTCGAAGTGTCGATGATCCATTCGATTGCCGGCAATTTGGCGGGCGGCGCCTTGACCGATCGGCGGCCCTTCCGCGCGCCGCATCATTCGGCTTCGATGGCCGCGCTCGTCGGCGGCGGCGTCCACGCGCGGCCCGGCGAAATCTCGCTCGCCCATCAAGGCGTCTTGTTCCTCGACGAATTGCCGGAATTCAACGGAATTATGTAGCAGTCTCACCCCCACTTGCGCTGTAGTAAGCCCCGCGCAATAATGGCACAATAATGGCGAGATAGAAGAAGGCCACTTACGGAGGGGGTCAGGAATGCCGGACACTCCGGGCGAAGAGTTGGCGCGCCGCTTGGCCGGCTATCCGAAGGATGCTCTTTCGTTCTTTGAGAAGGCATTCGCTGCCGCCGCATCTGTCCCCGAGGAAACCCGTCGTCTAATTTTCAACGAGGTTGTTGAGAACCTCAAACGCGGCAATCGGCGTTTAGACGGCTCCGTGCTGGGTCCTCTGACCCATCTTTCAGAGCGTGAGGCCGAACGGTTGGCATCAGTATACTCGGTAGTAATCGGATTGCTTTCCGAGTCCTCCGCCACCCCAGAAGACTTTGTTGCTCACGCTAAGGGCGTTTTGTTTGCTCCTGCTCAAGAAGACATAGCCAAATTAATTGCTACTTCTGTTTGCGAGGCTCGCCCAGGAATTCGGGGAATTGTTGATCGCGCTCAACTCGCCGGCGAAGTTCTTCCTTCGCTATATAGTTTCGATATTGCTATCGATGTGCGGGTGCGCGTCGTTGACGGCAAGGTGCAGACGTTTATTCCCGTCGCGGTAATGCATATCGATAGCGACGTCGATGACGTCGATCTATTTATTCAAATGACTAGTGTTGTGTCCCACAAATATCTTTACATAATTGAGGAACGGACTCATGATTCGCCCGTAGCGGGGAGCGGATCATGGCGCGAACTGGTCGACCTCAGGAAAGAG
>DATGHD010000066.1:0-3485 GCA_035308145.1 Roseiarcus sp. | reverse complement strand
ATCCGGCGTCTCCGCTCCGTCGTCACCGGCGCGATCGAGATCGTCCGCGCGGCCAAGGAGATCGGCTCGTCGCTCGAGGCCGCCCCGCTCGTCTTCATCGAGGACGAGGCGCTGGCCGCCGCGCTCGCCGGCGTCGATTTCGCCGAAATCTGCATCACCTCGGACATCAGCGTGACCCGCGGGCCGGCGCCCGAAGGCGCCTTCCGCCTGCCCGAGACGGCAGGCGTCGGCGTCGTCGTCGAACGGGCGACGGAGCGAATGGGCGAAACGGGCGCGCGCTGGGCGAAATGCGCGAGGTCGTGGCGCTATTTTGATCCGGCGACGGCTGATCCCGATTATCCCGATGTGACGCCGCGCGATGCTGAGGCGCTGCGCGAGCTCAAAAACGCGGGCGTCGCCATATGAGGCCGCGCTTGGCCGGCGGCTTTGTCGCCCTCGCGGTCCTCACCGTCGATCAGGCCTCCAAGCTCTGGGTGATCCATGGCCTCGACATGGTCGAAGGCGAGCGCCTCACGCTTGCGCCTTTTTTCGACGTCGTCCTCCAGTGGAATACGGGGATATCCTACAGCCTCTTTCCGCAATCCACCGAAGCTGGACGTTGGGGGCTCGTCGCCCTCACCGCAGTCGCGACCATTCTTCTGGCGATCTGGCTTTGGCGCGTTTCAAGCCCGATCGCCGCTTTCGGACTCGGCGCGATCATCGGCGGCGCGCTCGGCAACGGCTATGACCGCTTCGCCTATGGCGCGGTCGCGGATTTTTGCGATTTTCATATCGGCGGCTGGCACTGGTATGTGTTCAACGCCGCCGATGCAGCGATCGTGCTCGGCGTCGCGCTTTTGGCCTACGACAGCCTCCTCGCCAGCCGCGGCGAAGCAAAGCAGAAGCCGGCCTAGAGAGCCGCCAGAAAGGGCGTTCCGGCGAGAGAGTCCACATAACCCCGATTCTGTGTTAAAAATGCAACTAATCCGTCGAATTTGGTCGGCAGCAGGCTTCAAGCCACTGATTTGCCCAAAAGACCCGGAGAGTGACAGCGGGCGCTAATAACCGGTTCGCCGGGCCGGCGCCCAAAGAGGGACGTAAGAACGATGGTTTTGGCTCGATGCGACCGCCAGCTCCTGCTGGCCGCGGCCACGGGGGCGCTTCTTCTGGCCCTGAGCGCCTCGACTCCGGCCCGCGCCGGCGATGACGGCGAGGCGCCGCTGTGGAAGGGCATTGGCGGCATGCTTGGTCTCACCAGCTCCGACAAGCCAAATGACAAGCTCAACTACGACGAGCGCGCCAAGCTGGTTCTGCCGCCGACCACGGACCTGCCGCCTCCGGGCGCCGCCCCGCAGAGAACCGCGGACTGGCCGCAAGACCCTGATGTCCTGAAGGCGCAGAAAGACCGCGACGAGAGGCTTCACCACGTAACCCATAGCCCGACGCTCGATAAAGCAAGCGGATATGGCAGGCCGATTTCACCGACCCTTCTGCGATCGGATCACGCCCCCCCGGGCGACCCGCGAACCGCCGACCCTTGCCAGCGCGATCCGCGCAATTGCCATTGGATCGGCGCGACGGTTCTCGAGAAGCTCGGCATCAAGAAAGACCCCGATACGCTCGTCGCCGGGCAGGAACCGGATCGCGAGTGGCTGACTGATCCGCCGCAGGGCTATCGTGTGCCCTCCACCAGCGTGAAGGCGACCTTCGAGGCGCCTTCGCATGTCGACCCGGCCGACCAGAGAACGTTGCTTTATCAAGCGCCTAGCGAATAAGTCGCAAAGCCCTCGGTGAGGGGAAGCGCCCGCCCGCAGATTCAGCGGCCCTCTAGACGCGTGGACTGCGGCGGGCGTTGCCCCGCCCTCTATCGCGCGGGGTGATCAGGCGAATTAATTCACGGCGGGGTGGAGGGCTCCATGAAGCGGTTCTTCAAGCCTGCGCAGATCGCTTGGTCCGCGCAGGGGCAATCCCATGGTCTCGCGCACGGCGTAGTGTTCAAGAGGCTGCTGATCTCCGGCCAGCCTGGCGTTGATTCAACCGGCGAGGCGCCGGCCGATCTCGAGGCGCAGATCGGTCTCGCCTTTGACAATTTGCTTGTGGTCGTCGAAGCCGGCCAGATGGAGGCCAGGGATCTGGTGAAAATCGCGGCCTACATCGCGGCGCCGGGCTCATTCGCCCTCTACGAACAAGTACGCAAACGAAAGCTTGATGTCGCATCCCTGGTGTCGACCTATGTCGAGGTCGCGGGGCTCGCCGATCCGCGCTGGCGGGTGTTGATCGAAGGCGAGGCGGTCAGCGAGGCCGCCTGAGCATCGGGAGCCGAGCGTCGAGGGGGCGTCAGTGACTGGCGACGAAGGGACGGCCGGCGAGCCGCGCGGCGAATTGACGGTTCGCCTCATCGCCATGCCGGCCGACACCAACGCCAATGGCGACATATTCGGCGGCTGGGTCCTCTCCCAAATGGATCAGGCCGGTGGCATTGCGGGCGTCGAGCGCGCGCAAGGCCGCGTGGTCACTATCGCGGTCGAGGCGATGACCTTCATAAGGCCGGTGCGCGTCGGCGACGTCCTCTGCGTCTATACCGAGATCGAGCGGGTCGGCCGCACGTCGATGAGAATTCATATCGAAGCCTGGGCGCAGCGGTTTCGCACCCACGTCAGCGAAAAGGTCACCGACGCCGTTTTCACCTTCGTCGCCGTCGACGACGCCGGCCGGCCGCGACCGATTCCGTCGATTCCGGATCGATGAGAGCCGCTTCGCCTATCCAACGGAGGGGCGGGATTTGACGGCGGCGGCCATTTCGGATTGATCGTACGTTCCGACCCGCGGCGCAGAGCAAGGAACGAAAGTGGAGCGCGATATCTTCCGAAATTCGACGAGCAGTTTCGCGTCCTTCGACAGTATGGAGGGTCTTGCGGCGATCGAGCCCAGCCCGCCGCCGCGATTCTTTTCGGCCCTGCCCCAGGCCAAGCTGATTCACGCGATTTATCCTGGCTTCCTCGCCTCGGCGACGATCGCGCTCGCTTCCACTTGGCTCGGACAGCACTACACGGCGCCGGTGATGCTCTTTGCGCTTCTGTTCGGCATGGCCTTCCACTTCCTTCACGAGGAGGGGCGTTGCGTCGCCGGCGTCGAATTTTCCTCGCGCGCGATTTTGCGGCTTGGCGTCGCTTTGCTCGGGCTGCGGATCACATTTTCCCAAATCGCCAGTCTCGGCGTCGCGCCGGTCGCCATGGTTGTCGCCGGCGTCTCGACGACAATCCTGCTTGGCGTCCTTTTCGCGCGCCGCCTACGGCTTTCTTCTGCTTTTGGCGCGCTCTCGGGCGGCGCGGTGGCGATCTGCGGCGCTTCGGCCGCGCTCGCCGTCGCCTCGGTGTTGCCCCGCCACGAGGACCACGAGCGCGATACGATCCTCACCGTTGTCGCCGTCACCGCCCTCTCGACCTTGGCGATGATCCTCTATCCGATATTCGTCGTCGCGATCGGTCTCGACCATATCCACGCCG
>DATGHD010000065.1:0-6057 GCA_035308145.1 Roseiarcus sp. | reverse complement strand
GCCAATATGGCGTTCGCCATGTATCCGGGCCTTACCGCGGGCGCGATGGCCGCGCTCTACGCCCACGGCAGTGAGGAGCAGAAGAAGCTCTACCTGCCCAAAATGGCGTCCGGCGAGTGGACCGGCACCATGAACTTGACCGAGCCGCATTGCGGCACCGATCTCGGCCTGATCAAGACCAAGGCCGTTCCGCAGGCCGACGGCTCTTACGCGATTACCGGGCAGAAAATCTTCATCTCATCCGGCGAGCACGATCTTGCCGAGAACATCATCCATCTCGTCCTCGCCCGCATCGAGGGCGCGCCGGCCGGCGTCAAAGGCATCTCGCTCTTTGTCGTGCCGAAAATTGCGGTCCGCCAGGATGGCTCGCTCGGCGCGCCCAACGGGGTGAGCTGCGGCTCGATCGAGCACAAGATGGGCATTCATGGCAATTCGACCTGCGTCATCAATTACGACGGCGCCAAGGGCTGGCTGGTCGGCGAGGCCGATCGCGGCCTCAACGCCATGTTCGTGATGATGAACGAAGCGCGGCTCGGCGTCGCCGTCCAAGGTCTCGCCGTGTCGGAAGTCGCGTACCAGAATGCGGCGGCCTATGCGAAGGAGCGGCTGCAAGGCCGTTCGATCAGCGGCGTCAAAGCGCCGGAAAAGCCGGCCGATCCGATCCTCGTCCATCCCGACGTCCGCCGCATGCTGCTGGAAGTCCGAGCCTTCAACGAGGCCGCCCGCGCGTTCGTGCTCTGGGCGGCTCTCTCCAGTGACGAAGCGCATCGCTCGCCGGACGCCGCCGCGCGGCAGGCCGCGGAGGACCGGCTTGGCTTGCTGACGCCCGTGCTCAAAGGCGTGCTCACCGATCTCGGCTTCGCCAACGCCGTCAAAGCGCAGCAAGTGTTCGGCGGCCACGGCTACATCGGCGAATGGGGTATGGAGCAGTTCGTACGCGATGCGCGCATCGCCATGATCTACGAGGGCGCCAACGGCATCCAGGCGCTCGATCTCGTCGGGCGCAAATTGCCCAAGGATGGCGGCCGGGCCATCACCGCCTTTTTTGGCGAAGTGTCGAGCTTCATCGCGCAGAACAAGGACGACGCGGCGCTCGCGCCCTATCTCGGTCCTTTGAAAACCTCGATCGGCCACTTGCAGCAGGCGACCATGTGGCTGATGCAGAACGCCCTCGCGGCGCCTGACAACGCCGGCGCCGCCTCCAACGACTATATGCATCTCTTCGGCCTGACTGCGCTCGCCTATATGTGGGCGAGGATCGTCAAGGCGGTTTTGGCCAAGAAGGCGCAGGGCGATCTCGCCAGCGAGTTCGAGGCCAAGCTGACGCTCGCCAAGTTCTTCAACGAGCGTATGCTGCCGGAAACGGCCGCGCATCTGGCGCGGCTTTCGGCTGGCGCGGCGACGATCATGGCCATGCCGGCGGCGGCTTTCTAAGGCCGCGGCGATCCAAAGAGCGCCGCGGCGGCAATAAGGGAGAAACGCATGGCGGGCGAGACGCAAGGGCTGAAGCCGACGGGCGGCTGCCAGTGCGGGGCCGTACGCTATGCGCTGACCGTCTCGCCGGGCGGCTCCAACATCTGCCATTGCCGCATGTGCCAGAAGGCCGGCGGGTCGCCCTTCATGGCTTTCACAGGCGTGCCGGCGAACGATATCGTCTGGACGCGCGGCGCGCCAAAGGTTTTCGTAAGCTCCGCGGTCGCCGAACGCGGCTTCTGCGGCGATTGCGGCACGCCCTTAACCTACCGGCCGTTCGCGCATGACCGCATTGCGGTGACGATTTGCAGCCTCGACAATCCCGCGGCCTTCCCGCCGACGCGCCAGCTCGGCGTCGAATCCAAGGTAGCCTGGCTGGACGCGGCGCTCGCCCTGCCGGCAAGGCCGACGAGCGACTGGCGAAAATTCGACGACGAGGCTCTGGCCTCGCGGCAGCACCCCGACCGTGAGACGTGACGATCCCTCTTAAGGAGGCCCTAAAATGACCGACGCCTTTATCTATGACCATGTCCGCACCCCGCGCGGGCGCGGCAAGCCCGACGGCGCGCTCCATACCGCGACGACCCTGCATCTCGCCGCCACCGCGCTCAAGGCGATCAAGGACCGCAACAATCTCGACACCAAGCTCGTCGATGACGTGGTGATGGGCTGCGTCGATCCGATCGGCGAAGCAGGCGGCGACATCGCGCGGGCGGGCGCGCTGGCGGCTGGCCTTGGCGATCATGTGCCCGGCGTGCAGATCAATCGCTTCTGCGCCTCGGGTCTCGATTCGATCAATTTCGCCGCTGCGCAGGTCATGGCCGGCCAGCACGACATGACGATCGGCGGCGGCGTCGAATCGATGAGCCGCGTCGGCATCGGCGCGGCGGGCGGCGCCTGGCCGATGGATCCGGCCCTGGCGATTCCGGTCTATTTCATGCCGCAGGGAATCTCCGCCGATTTGATCGCGACGAAATACGGATTTTCGCGCGACGACGTCGACGCCTATGCGGTTCAGTCGCAGAAGCGCGCCGCCGAAGCCTGGAGCGAGGGCCGCTTCAAGAAATCGATCACGCCGGTTCGCGATGTGATTGGCCTGCCGATGCTCGAGCGCGACGAACATATGCGCCCTTCGACCGACATGCAGTCGCTCGCCAGCTTGAAGCCCTCCTTTGTCATGATGGGCGAGCAGGGCGGCTTCGACGCGGTGGCGATCCAGGCCCATCCCGAAGTCGAGCGCATCAACCACGTCCATCACGCCGGCAATTCGTCCGGCATCGTCGACGGCGCGGCGGCGGTGCTGATCGGCTCGGCGGAGGCCGGCAAGGCGGCTTCCTTGAAACCGCGCGCAAAAATTCGCGCTTTCGCCAATATCGGCTCGGAGCCGGCGATCATGCTGACCGGACCGGTCGACGTGACCAAAAAGGTGTTGAGGCGCGCCGGCATGACGATCGACGACATCGATCTCTTCGAGCTCAACGAGGCCTTCGCCTCGGTGGTCTTACGTTACGCCCAGGCCTTCGAGATCGAATCGGAGAAGCTCAACGTCAATGGCGGCGCGATCGCCATGGGCCATCCGCTCGGCGCGACCGGCGCGATGATTCTGGGCACCGTCCTCGACGAACTGGAGCGCACCGGCAAATCGACAGCGCTGGTCACGCTCTGCATCGGCGCCGGCATGGGCACCGCGACGATCATCGAACGCGTCTGAAAGTCGAAGGAAAGCGATCATGACCTTTAAGAATTTCCGCTTCGACGTCGACGCCGACGGCGTTGCGCTCGTCACATGGGACATGCCCGGCCGCTCGATGAATGTCATTTCGGCGGACGTGACCGGCGAGCTCAATGAGATCGTCGAGAAGATCGCGACCGACGCCGCGATCAAGGGCGCCGTTTTCACGTCGGGCAAGGATTCCTTCGCCGCGGGCGCCGACCTCTCCATGCTTGAAACGTCGGGCGGCGAATACAAGCGCCTCGCCAAAGCCGAAGGTCCCGAAGCGGCGATGCGCGCCTTCGTCAATGGAATCGGCCAATTGTCGCGGACGTACCGCCGGCTCGAGACCTGCGGCAAGCCGGCGGCCGCGGCGATCAACGGGGTCTGTCTCGGCGGCGGCTTCGAATTGGCGCTCGCTTGTCATCATCGGATCGCCGGCGACGGCGAAAAGGTCCGCGTCGGCCTGCCCGAGATCAAGGTCGGGCTTTTCCCGGGCGGCGGCGGCACGCAGCGCGTCTCTCGCCTGATGCCGACCGCCGACGCTTTGCAGATGCTGTTCAAGGGCGATCAGATCAAGCCGGCGGCCGCCAAGGCGATGGGCCTCATCCATGAGGTCGCGCCGCAAAGCGAGATCGTCGAGCGCGCCAAGGCCTGGGTCAAAGCCAATCCCAACGCCAAGGCGCAGTGGGACGATCCGAACTATAGGCTGCCGTCCGGCCGCGTGTGGTCGCCGGCCGGCATGATGATCTGGCCGCCGGCCAACGCCATCTATCGCCGCGAGACTTACGACAACTACCCGGCGGCCAAGGCGATCCTCAATTGCGTCTTCGAAGGACTGCAATTGCCGATGGATGTCGCTCTCGCCGTGGAGAGCAAGCATTTCGCGAAGATCGTGCTTTCGAAAGAGGCGGCGGCGATGATCCGCTCGCTGTTCCTGTCGATGGGCGAGCTTAACAAGGGCGCGCGGCGACCGGCTTCCGTACCGCCGAGCAACCTGAAGAAGATCGGGATCGTCGGCGCCGGCTTCATGGGCGCCGGCATCGCCTATGTCAGCGCCGGCGCCGGGCTCGACGTGGTATTGATCGATCAAACGATCGAAGCGGCCGAGAAAGGCAAGGAGCACTCGAACAAATTGATCTCGAACCAGATCGCCAAAGGCCGCGCGAAAAGCGCGGATCGCGACACTCTGCTCGCCCATATCAAGCCCAGCGCCGACTATGCCGACTTGAAGGGTTGCGGTCTCGTCATCGAGGCGGTGTTCGAAGACCGCGCGGTGAAGGCGGAGGCGACGAAGAAGGTTCAGGCGGTCGTCGGGCCGGACGTCGTCTTCGGCACCAACACTTCGACCTTGCCGATCACCTCGCTCGCCGAGACTTCGGCGAGCCCCGAAAATTTCATCGGCGTACACTTCTTCTCGCCGGTCGATCGGATGATGCTGGTCGAGATCATCATGGGGGCGAAGACCGGAGCGAAGGCGCTTGCCGCCGCGATGGATTTCGTCCGCGCCATCAAGAAGACGCCGATCGTCGTCAACGATTGCCGCGGCTTCTACGCCAACCGCTGCGTCGGCGCCTATATCGGCGAAGGGCATCGCATGCTGATGGAGGGCGTGCCGCCGGCGATGATCGAGAACGCCGCCAAGATGGCCGGCATGCCGGTCGGCCCCTTATCGCTGAATGACGAGACGGCGATCGACCTCGGCTGGCGCATTCTGCAGGCGACGAAAAAGGACCTCGGCGCCGATGCCGTCGATCCCGGCCAGGAGAAGCTGCTCGACGCGATGGTCGTGACCGAGAAGCGCCTCGGCCGCAAGAACGGCAAAGGTTTTTACGACTATCCCGAGAAGGGCCCGAAGAGCCTCTGGCCGGGTCTCGCCAAAATCGCCGGCAAGGCGCTCGACCCCGATACGCTCAGCGTCAAAGAGCTCAAGGATCGATTCCTCGTGCTCCAGTCGCTCGAGGCCGCCCGCTGCATGGAGGAGAAGGTCGTCACCGATCCGCGCGAGGCGGACGTCGGCTCGATCCTCGGCTTCGGCTTTGCGCCCTATACCGGCGGGACGCTGTCCTATATCGACGGGATGGGCGCGAAGGCTTTCGTCGCCTTGGCGCAATCACTTGCGGCGAAATACGGCAAACGCTTCACGCCCAACCCACTGCTGATCGAGATGGCCAAGAACGGCGAGACGTTCTATGGCCGATTCGGCCAGAAGGAGACGGCGAAGGCGGCGTGAGGTTGCGCCAGCCGGCTGGCCCGACGGTGTTCATTCCTTCTACCCGCGCCAAATTCCTTGTCTGGAGTGGAGCAACTGAGCGAACATGCCGCTGCCGAAGTTCGGCTCAACGACGATCGTGTTGACGCCTTGTTGGCGAGCAACGTTTAGGAGTGCGTCGAGCGTCTTCTAGTCGTCGCCGCTCATGAGGCCGCCCGCAGGCGGTCAGGAACAGCCAGCCAAGAGGGGGAATGTCTATGCGTTGCAAGGATGTTCACGGTACCGACCAGCCCGTGATCTCGGCCAAGGCCATAAACCTGCACACCTGTCCGGTGCGTTGCTGGCCGCCCGAATCCATCAGAATGATGCACTCGGACTCGTTTGCAAGACGGAGTATATCGGCCCGAACCGCATCTAGCGTTTCGGGCAGAATTCTCTGATAGTCGTGTGTTGGATGTTCGACAACGCGAATGCGCCGTCGAAAGTCGTGGCAATCAATCCATTCTTGGAACGAGGGTTCGTCGTCCGTGAAGTAGCCGGATTATGCGGCGGCGTGAGTTTGACCGAGCGGTTTTTTGGCAGACATTGCGGCGAGAATTGCGAGCCACAAAAGAGCCAGCCACTTGAGCAGGCGGCGGAAGTTGTAGCCGACCGCGGCGAG
>DATGHD010000064.1:0-4106 GCA_035308145.1 Roseiarcus sp. | reverse complement strand
GCAGAAGAACGACACGACGCCCTTCGCGGTGCACAGCGACTCGGCGCCGACCTTCTATATCACCGGCGATCCGGCGCCGACCGACCCGACGACGCGGACCTTGGAGCGCGACGTCAGCGCGCTCATGGTCACGAACCCACTCACCGGGACCGCCGGCCCGCTCTCGGCGTTCCTCGCTGACCAGGCGGAGATGAACCTTTTGCACATGATCACCTCCGTGCCGGACCGCGACCCGAACTTCACGATGTTCGGCGATCCTAATTATTTCAACCTGGTCTCGGGCCTGGGGACGCCCTGCACCGTGGCGCCGTCCTGCGTCGTCGAAGAGCCGGCCTTCGCCTGGAATCACGGCGACGTTCAAAAAGTGATCAGCCGGACCTGGTTCGGCATGGTCGGGCCGGGCGTGAAGAATCTCGGCCGCGACGACGAGGTGTTCTCCGATCACGCGGACCTCAGGCCGACCGTTCTCGCGCTGCTCGGCCTCGTCGACGATTACGTCAGCGACGGCCGCGTGCTGGTCGAGTTCCTCAAAGACGGCCTGATCCCGGACAGCGACCCCTACAGTGATCACGCGGCAGTCTATAAGCAGATCAACGCGCCTGTCGGCGAGCTCGGCCTAGCCAGCCTCGCTTACGCCGACCAGGCGATCGCCGGGAGCGACGCGGACTACGCCGCCTATCTCGCCAAAATCGGGGAAATCACGACGAGGCGGAACGAGCTCGCGGCGAAGATGATCGCGCTGCTCAACGGCGCCGCCTTTGCGGGCTCGCATATAGACCGCGAGCAAGCGAGCGATCTGATCGCGCAAGGCGAAGAGCTGCTCGAACGCGTGCGCGAGCTGGCCGGGTGGGGCGACGGCGATCATGATCATGATCGCTTCGGTTGGCGGCGGTTCGGCGACGCGCGATAGCGCGTCGTGGGGCGAAAGGGGGCAGGCGTCGGCAGCCGAGGAGATTCGACGATTGCGAGAATCGCCGCCTCGCGAAACGCTGAGCGGTTTGACGCGTCACGTGGGCCACGGTCGCGGCGCGTTGCGCCGGCGCTTTCGCGATCATGGCGTCGACGGCGGGCGAGCCGCCCTGTTTGATCCGCGCGCTCCCAAGCCGGCGAGTCGCCGACAAGGATGGCGAAACGCTGTTCACACGGATGGGCGCCACTCCCCCTCGAAAGCCCCTGATTATCTCAAGCCGGCGCCCATGGCTTGCCGACAAAGCTCTTCATCTTGCCGGGATTGAGCAAGCCGAAAGGATCGACCTCGGCCTTGAAGCCGAATTGATCGGCGTCGGCGCGACGATAGCGACTGCCGTCCTCCAGCGTATAGACATGCGGATTGGCGACGAAGACGCCGGCCCCTTCGTAGGTCGCGATGATCTCGTAGAGACGCTCTGCGCTTCGGTAACGGACGATCGGCAGCGCGCTCGCCGTGACATGGCCGGCGTAGCGCGAAAATTCGAGATGATGCAGGACCTCGTCGCCGAAAGTCGCGACCATCGCTTTGACAGTGTCGACGAGCCGATCATGCGGGAAGAGGCATTGCAGATAGGTGATCGAGCGATCGCCTTTGAGCATATGCAAGGTCGTATGGTTCCAGCAATATTCATAGAGCGGGATTTTTCCGGCGCTGTCGTCCGTCGGCGCTTCGTAGGCAATCGCGCCGCGCTTGGCGAGGAGAGCGCGGAACGCCTCGAGCGAAGGCTCGGCGATCATCGCGATGACAAGACTTTGGCCTTTGGGGCAATGATCCTTGATCTCGGTAAAGCTTGCCGGGATCGGCCAGGCGATCGGCGTGATCAACTTCTTGACGATCCCGTCAGCCATCGCCAGCGCGCGGGCCGCCTCGACCGCGGCGATAAAATCATCGAAAGCAATGATCACGTCGATCCACGGCCAGCTCGGCGCGAGCGGCATTTCGAGTTCGGCGATGAGGCCGGTCGTGCCGAAGGCGCGATTGACCTTTTGCGCGGCCTCGGCGCGAAGCTCGATGATGCGCGGCTCGCGCTCGACAGTGACGATGCGCGCCGCCCCGATATTGCCGGGATCGCGCAAGCCGCCATAAGTGATCGAACCGACGCCGCCCGAGCCGCCGGCGACGAAGCCGCCGATCGTCGCCGTGCGCTTCGTCGAGGGGTGCATGCGCAATTCCCAACCCGAGGGGCGCAGCGTCTCGTCGATCGCGCCCATTTTCGCGCCCGCCTCGACGCGAACGACGCCGGGCTTACTCCAGAGAATGCGGCTCATGCCGGAGAAATCGATGAGCGCGCCGCCATGCAGCGGCACGGCCTGCCCATAATTGCCGGTGCCGCCGCCGCGCGGCGTCAAAGCGACGCCGTGGCGCGCTGCGGCGCGCGCGATGGCGATCACGTCGGCTTCATTGCGCGGCAAGACGACGACGTCGGCCGACTTGCCATGCAATTGCTCGTTGAGGATCGGGCTGTACCAGAAGAAATCGCGCGAGCGGCGCCTGACGACCTGCGGCTCGGCGATCACGGGCGCATCGCCGATATCGGCGAGGAAAGCGGCGAGGCGGTCAGCGCTGGCTCTCTCGTCGTGGGCGGCGCTCAATTCAAACAATCTCCCTAAAGAGGGCGAGCGCAACGAAGCGCCGCGGTCGGCGCAGACTGGCGGAGGAGGGGATCAAGCGCAACCGCCGGCCTGTCATTCCCGCGAATGCGGGAATCCAGAGCGCCGCCTAGGATTCCCGCGAATGCGGGAATGACATCGCTGTGAAAGCGGCGGGATCGACGCGGGGCGCCTTCGTGCTTAGATTTAAGATAGGGGCTTGTAGGAAGCGCGTCATAGGGAGGCCCTTACATGACCAGGGCTGATGAGGGCCAATCGGACGAGACCGCAAAGCCTTCGCTGAGCCTCCATATTCCGGAGCCGAAGTTCCGGCCCGGCCAGAAGCCGGATTTCGACGGCTTGCGGCTTTCTCAACCTGGCGAAATTCCCCGTCCGCCGATCGACGCCAAGCCTCACGATATTCGCGACCTCGCCGACGGCGTCATCCGCGTGCTGGATGACGAGGGCAGGGCGGTCGGCCCTTGGGACCCGCATCTTTCCGCCGAAGATTTGGCCAAGGCCTTGCGCGTCATGATGACCACGCGCTCCTTCGACGAGCGCATGCTGCGCGCCCAGCGCCAAGGCAAGACGTCATTCTACATGAAATGCACCGGCGAGGAGGCGATCGCCATCGGCCAGGCCATGGCGCTCGCGCCCGACGACATGCTGTTCCCCACCTATCGCCAGCAGGGCCTTTTGATCGCCCGCGGCTGGCCGCTCTACGATATGGCCTGCCAGGTCTTCGCCAACGCCGGCGATCGCCTCAAAGGCCGGCAATTGCCGGTTCTCTATTCGGCGCGAGACGTCGGCTTCTTCACCGTCTCCGGCAATCTTGGCACGCAATTCATCCAGGCCGTCGGCTGGGCCATGGCTTCCGCATACAAAGGCGATCATCGCATCGCCTCGGGCTGGATCGGCGATGGCTCGACGGCGGAAGGCGACTTTCACTATGCGATGACCTTCGCGGCGGTCTATCGCGCGCCGGCGGTCTTGAACATCGTCAATAATCAATGGGCGATCTCGACGTTCCAGGGCTTCGCCGGCGGCGAGAACGCGACTTTCGCGGCAAGGGCGATCGGCTATGGGCTGCCGGGCCTGCGCGTCGACGGCAATGATCTCCTGGCGGTCGTCGGCGCGACGCGCTGGGCGGCCGAACGGGCGAGAGCCAATCTCGGCGCGACCTTGATCGAGCTCGTCACCTATCGCGCAGCGGCTCATTCGACGAGCGACGATCCAAGCAAGTATCGCCCCGCCGACGAATGGGAGCATTGGCCGCTCGGCGATCCGATCGCGCGCCTCAAGGACTATCTTATTGTGCGCGGCGATTGGGCGGAGGCCCGCCACGCGCAACTTGCCGCCGAGATCGACGACGACGTGCAAGGCGCGGTGAAGAAAGCGGAAGCGCTTGGCGTGCTCGGCAAGGGCGCGCAGCATCAACCGCAAACGATGTTCGAGGACGTCTACAAATCCATGCCGCTCAATCTCGTTCGTCAGCGCCAGGAATTCGAGGGCGGGTTATGACGGCCATGAATCTCGCCCGGGCGCTG
>DATGHD010000063.1:0-12980 GCA_035308145.1 Roseiarcus sp. | reverse complement strand
GTCAGGCCCGCCGCAGCCGACGCTCCCAGCCATTCGAAAACTCGTCATTCTCGCCCTGGCGCGCGCGCCGCCCTATCGATGCCCGCATTGCCGAACCCGCATTCAAAGACAGCTCGAATGAATCTGCCAAAGTAGTGCTAGGGCGGCGCGTTGTCTCTGCCTCTGCCGATCAAACCGCCGCGCCACGCGGCGCGATCCTGACCGAGGCGGCGCGGGCGCGGGCGCCGATCATCGGGTCAAGGTACGGGCTGCCGCGGTATTTCGCCCGATAAGCCTTATCGATAAGATCGTTGATCGGCCCGTCGACCGGCTCGAAGGCGACTTCTTTGGTCATGCCGGCGGCGGTGATGCGCCCGGCCTTCTGCCGCGCCGCGGCCTGATACCAGCGAGAGTTGCGCCCGTTGTAAGCGCGAACATAGAGGGCCCCGTCGACCGCGACAGACCAAATCCAGGTTGGGGTTCCGATCGTCGCTCCGTCCTCGTGGAACGGCGCAATGTGCAAATCGTCGGCCTCGGCGATTTTGCGCAATTCGTCCTTCGGCCATGTCATTTTAGGGTCCTTTCAGCGGCCGACCAGCTTCTGCAGATGCTCCGGATACCGAGCGCCTTGCACGGCGATTTTCGAGACCGCATTGTCGATGTCTCGAAGATCGTCGGCGCTGAGCTCGATGTTCGCCGCGCCAATATTCTCCTCGAGGCGATTGAGCTTCGTGGTGCCGGGAATCGGGACGATCCAAGGCTTCTGAGCGAGCAGCCAGGCAAGCGCGATTTGGGCAGGCGTAACCTTCTTTCGCGCCGCGATTTCCCCGAGCTGGTCAACCAAGGCTTGGTTGGCCTTGCGAGCCTCCGGCGCGAAGCGGGGGACGATGTTGCGGAAGTCCGTGCTGGCGAACGTCGTGGTCTCGTTGATGGCGCCGGTGAGGAAGCCTTTTCCGAGGGGGCTAAAAGGCACGAACCCGATGCCGAGCTCCTCCAGCGTCGGCAGAATCTCCTTCTCCGGCTCCCGCCACCATAGCGAATACTCGCTCTGCAGCGCGGCGATCGGCTGCACGGCGTGAGCGCGACGGATCGTCTTGGCGCCCGCTTCCGACAGGCCGAAGTGCTTGACCTTGCCCTGCTGAATGAGGTCCTTCACGGCGCCCGCCACGTCTTCGATCGGCACATCCGGATCGACGCGGTGCTGATAGAATAAGTCGATCGTCTCGGTCCGGAGGCGCTTGAGCGAGGCCTCGGCGACTTGCTTGATGTGCGCCGGCCGGCTGTCGAGGCCCGCTTGTCTCCCGTCTTCGCCCCCAATCTTGAATCCGAACTTGGTGGCGATCACAAACTTGTCCCGGAAGGGAGCGAGGGCCTCGCCGACTAGCTCTTCATTGGCGAAAGGACCGTACACTTCGGCTGTGTCAAAAAGGGTGACGCCGCGTTCGATCGCCGCCCGGATCAATGAGACGCCCTGCTGCTTATCGACCGCCGGACCGAAGCCGAAGCTCAATCCCATACAGCCAAGCCCGATGGCCGAGACTTCTAAATTGCTACGTCCAAGTTTGCGCTTCTGCATTGCCGCTGCTCCAGATAGATCCCGCAAATCCGTCGATGGCCTCATCCATGATGCGTCAAAGGCCGACGCGTCGCATGTGTTCGTCAGGATAGCGATTGCCTTGTACCGGCATCGTCGCCCGACTCTCACTCAGCTCGCGCATATCGTCGCCCGTCAGGCGCACGGACAGGGCTCCAATATTCTCCTCGAACCTCTCCAGCTTGCGGGTGCCGAACAGCGGAACGATCCACGGCTTTTGAGCTAGAAGCCAGGCGAGCGCGACGCGAGCAGGGCTTGCCCCGCGCCGGTCGCCGATATTGCGCAAAAGGCCGACGAGCCGTTGATTGATATTGCGCGCCGCGGGCGCAAAACGTGGAACGCCGCGACGCATGTCCGTTTCGCTGAAGGTCGTGCTGGCGTCGATCGTGCCCGTGAGGAAGCCCTTGCCGAGGGGGCTGAAGGGGACCATGCCGATGCCGAGTTCCTCAAGCGTCGGAATGATCTCGTCCTCGGGCTCGCGCGTCCAGAGAGAATATTCGCTCTGCAGCGCCGCCACGGGCTGCACGGCGTGCGCCCGTCGGATGGACTTCGCTCCGGCCTCGGAAAGGCCAAAGAATCGAACCTTACCTTGCTGGATTAAGTCTTTCACGACACCCGCGACCTCTTCCATTGGCGCCCCGGGATCGACACGGTGCTGGTAATAAAGGTCGATGTAGTCCGTGCCGAGCCGCTTCAGGCTGCCTTCGACCGCGCGACGAATTTGCGCCGGCTTGCTGTTGACTCCGCCCCGGTGTTCGCCTGTGTCCTGGTCGATGTCCCATCCGAACTTGGTGGCGATCTTCACCTTGTCGCGTATGCCGCGAAAGGCTTCGCCGACCATCTCCTCATTCGTCCAAGGACCGTACGTCTCCGCCGTGTCGAAGAAGTCCATGCCGAGGTCAACGGCTTTTCGGAGCAGCGCGATCATGTCGGTTCGGTCGGGAATATCGCGCGATTTTCCGTAGCCCATCGCGCCCAGCGACAGAGCCGATACTTCGAGCCCTTGGCCTAATTTGCGCTTTTCCATCGTTTTCTCCTGTTCGGGACGCTTTGGTCGTTAGCCTTCATTGCTGGGTTGGACGAAACAGCGCCTGCTCCCGACTGCCGCGCCAAGCTCGATCAATGCACTGACGACATTGGTGACCGTTCAGCGCAGGGTTGCAGCCGGGCCGCGTGTAGAGCTTGTCGCGACTGCCGAGAATGTCCGTTTCAGCGGCCGTACTGCTCGTCGCTGACCTTCTCCATCCAATCGACATTCTTGCCGTCGAGCTTTTCCTGAATCGCGATATGGCTCATGGCCGTGGTCACGCCCGCGCCGTGCCAGTGCTTTTCGCCTGGCGGAAACCACACGACATCGCCGGGACGAATTTCCTCGATTGGGCCGCCCTCGCGCTGCGCCCGGCCGCAACCGGCCGTGACGATCAGCGTCTGGCCGAGCGGGTGCGTATGCCAGGCGGTGCGAGCGCCAGGCTCGAAGGTGACCAAAGCGCAGGCGACGCGCGAGGGATCAGGCGGGGCGAACAACGGATCGATGCGCACCGAGCCCGTGAACCAATCCGCCGGGCCTTTATTGGACGGCTGAGATCCGCTTCGTTTGATTTCCATGGCTCATCCTCCTCTGCTCAACGGCCGGAGAGCTTCATGAGGTCTTCCGGGTATCGGGCGCCCTGCACCTTGATCCTTGACGCCGCGGCGTCAATCTCGCGCAAATCCTCGGCGGCAGAGCGCGCCAACAACGCGCTGTCTGACATTTAGGGCGTGCGTTGTTAAGTGATTAGAGGATATTATGCGCATAGACTTATAAGTGGAACTTATGAATGGCCGGCGCCTTCGACGATCTTGCCGCTTTCCTCGCCGTCGCGCGGGAGCGGAGCTTTACCGGCGCCGCGGCGAAGCTCGGCGTATCGCAATCGGCGTTGAGCCAGACCATTCGCGGGCTCGAAGCGCGGCTCGGCATTCGCTTGCTCGCCCGCACGACGCGAAGCGTTGCGCCGACCGAGGTGGGTCAGCGCCTCCTCGGCAGCGTCGGCCCGCGCTTTGATGAGATTGACGCCGAGATCGCGGCGCTCAGCGAGTTGCGCGAGAAGCCCGCCGGCACGATCCGCATCACGGCGACCGAGAACGCGGCTAAAACGGCGCTCTGGCCCGCTCTCGAAAGACTCCTGCCGGACTATCCGGACATCAAGGTCGAGATCGTCATCGATTACGGCCTGACCGATATTGTCGCGGAACGGTACGACGCCGGGGTGCGGCCTGGCGGGATGGTGGCGAAGGACATGATCGCGGTGCGCATCGGGCCTGATATGCGCATGGCCGTCGTCGGCGCGTCGTCGTACTTTGCGACACGGCCAAGGCCGAAGAAGCCGCAGGACCTCACCGCGCACAGCTGCATCAATCTTCGCTTGCCGACCCATGGCGGCGTCTACGCCTGGGAGTTCGAGAAGGGCCCGCGCGAGCTGCGCGTAAGGGTCGACGGGCAACTCACGTTCAATTCCGGCGCGCTGATCCTTGACGCGGCCGTGGCTGGCTTCGGCCTGGCCTATCTGCCGGAGGACCAGGTGCAAAGCCAGATCGCCGGAGGGCGGCTCGTGCGGGTGCTCGCCGATTGGTGTCAGCCCTTCACAGGGTACCACCTCTATTACGCGAGCCGTCGGCAAGCGACGCCGGCCTTCGCGCTTCTGGTCGACGCCTTGCGCTATCGAGGTTGAAAGAAGAATTGAAGGCGGCGCCCATAAGGGCGAGCATTGCGCCATCGATCTGATGCGTTGCGGCGCTAAGTGGCGAATGACCGCGGCGCCGCGCGTTCTTCGTCAAAGATAGAGAAATCCGCGGCGGCTTGCCTCGGCGTCGAGCGGGTAATCGTTCTCGATCTGAATCGCCGCCCGCGCCGTCCCTGGCCCGTCGAGTCCTGGAATGAAAAGCTGGGCGAGCCGGCGCGCCGCGATCTCATTTTGATGTGGCAAACGGACCGTCGGATTGCCGGCGGTTGCCGGGATCACGACGGTGTTGGCGAGGCCGCGCCAAGCGAGGAGATCGCGGACGATCCGCGCCCGCACCAGGAGGGAGATGTCGCTCCATTCCGGCGGCGCCAGACAGAGAAGCCGCACCGCCATGCCGAGCGCGAGGTCATGTGTCTGCGCAAAGCTCAGCAGTATCTCGAACTGCCTCTGCTCGACCCACCAGGCGCCGGTTGCGACATCGCGCGTCGTTCGGCCGGCGCCGCCGAAACGGTAGATTTTCTGGCCCGACGTCAAGGCGAAGCGGGAAGGCGCGATCATGCCTCCGGTCTGCGCATAGGCGAGAACATTGCCGCGCGGATCGACAATGGCGTTTTTCGGATTGAGGTCGACGCCCTGGGCGCGCCGCCAGTTGTTGGGATCGTCGAACGCCGTCTGATTGACGAAATAGGGCAAGACGAGTCTCCCAGATCCGACGTACAACATTACGGGACGCCGAGTTCCGAGAAAAGCGACGGGAGACGGGAGCGTTTACTTTCGGAGGAGAGGAGAGAGTCGGGAGCGCATCCGCCGCTCCCGTAGGAACTTCTATTCCTCGGCCTCAGCCTCGACCTTGGCCGGCGCAATTTTCACTGGCCGCAGAAGGAAGCTCGGCACGTGGTCGCCGAGCCCGACAATTGGCCTCTCGCGCTCTTCGTGACGGGCGCGCCCGCGACCAGGCTCGGGTCGCGCATGGCGATGCGGCTCTTCGGCGCGAGGCCGCTGAGGCTCGTGACGCACGGGGGCGGGGCGCGCCTCAGCGTCGCGCCGCGGCTCATGAGCGGCCTCTCTTGGCGGATGCTCGGCGCGATGGCCGCGCAGGGGCCGCTCGCGGCCTTCGTGTCGTCCGCGTCCTTCGCCGCGGCCGCGTCTCGTCCTTCCGTGATCTTCGGCGGCGGCTTCCTCGAAGGCCTCGTCGCCTCCTCCTTTGGCCCACTCGATCTTCCGATTGATCAGCTTCTCGATCTCGGCGATCGCCTTCAAGTCGGCGCGGGTCACGATGGTCAAAGCGGCGCCCGCCTTGCCGGCGCGGCCCGTCCGGCCGATGCGGTGGACATAGTCCTCGGCGTGATGCGGCGTATCGTAGTTGATGACATGGCTGACGTCCGGAATGTCGAGCCCGCGCGCCGCGACGTCCGAACAAACGATCAACTGCACCTCGTCATTGCGGAAGGCGTCGAGGGCGGCCATGCGCGAACGCTGATCCATGTCGCCATGCAGAGCGCCGACCGAAAAGCCGTGCTTTTGCAGGGAGCGATAGACGACCGCGACGTCGCGCTTCCGATTGCAGAAGATGATCGCGTTCTTGAAATTCTCGGCGCCGCGCACGAGGCGCCTTAGCGTTGCGCGCTTTTCCTCGGGGGTCGAGCCCGAACGCACCAGAGTCTGCGTCACCGCCGCCACGGTCGAAGCCGCGCGGGCGACTTCGACGCGCACCGGATTGTGCAGGAACGTATCGACGAGCCGGGTGATTTCCGGCGGCATGGTCGCCGAGAAAAACAGGGTCTGGCGCGTGATGGGGACGAGTTTGCAGATGCGTTCGATGTCGGGGATGAAGCCCATGTCCAGCATGCGGTCGGCTTCGTCGATGACCAGGATTTCGATGCCGGTCAAAAGCAGCTTGCCGCGCTCGGTGAAATCGAGCAGGCGGCCGGGCGTCGCGATCAACACCTCAACGCCTCTGGTGATCTTGGCTTCCTGGTCGCCGAAAGAAACTCCGCCGATCAGCAGGGCGACATTCAGCTTATGATTGGCGCCGTATTTGGCGAAGGCTTCCTCGACCTGCGCCGCAAGCTCTCGGGTCGGCTCAAGGATCAGAGTGCGCGGCATCCGCGCCCGCGCGCGGCCCTGCTCGAGGCGCGACAGCATGGGCAACGTAAAAGCTGCGGTCTTGCCGGTGCCGGTCTGGGCGATGCCGAGCACGTCGCGCCCGGCCAGAGCAAAGGGAATGGCTTGTTCTTGGATCGGCGTCGGCGTGTCGTATCCGGACGCGGCAACGGCTTTGAGCACCTTTTCGCTCAGGCCGAGTTCGTTAAATGTCATTTGGTCTCGCTAAATCGGCGCCTCAAGCGCGCTATCCTGCTGCTTAATCGCCGGGAAACGCGGTTCGTGGGCGCATGTTGACGCGCCGTTCTCAAGCGCCGGGCCGCCGCAAGACCTCTTAAGGCGCGGTCGGAGCTATAGGAGCATTTGCGACGAAGTCAATGAAATAGCGGCGGCGTTCCGGCGCATAGGAATGAAAATGGTCAACAAGACCAGAGCGGCCCGCGCCTTGTCAGGCGTAGCGCGACGACGCGCCGCATCCATCACAAGATTCCGTCGCCAATGCATTTGACTCGGGCCTGGGCCGCGCCTATCATTTAACGAGTTCGTTAAATGAGCTTCGGGCATGAAGCGGGCCGATTCGCTCTCCGCCACTTTCAGCGCTCTCGCCGATCCGACGCGCCGGGCGATCGTCGCGGCCCTCGCTCTAGGGGAGGCGACAGTCGGGGAATTGGCGCTGCCGTTTCCCATCTCCGGGCCGGCGATCTCGCGTCATTTGCGGGTTCTGGCCGAGGCCGGCTTGATCGAACGGAAGGCGAGCGCCCGCTGGCGCATTTGCTCGCTGCGCCCCGATCCGATCCGCGACGCGCATGATTGGCTCAGCGCCTATCGACGCTATTGGGAGGAAAGTCTCGATCGATTGGCCGAACTGGTCGAGCAACCGAAGAGGCCTCAAAGGACGAGGTCGCTCCGCCCGAAAAATTCAGAGCGAGGGAGATCGAAATGAAGGAAGCCGCGACTTTTCATCTGGAGATCGATCGCTTCATCAAGGCGCCGCGCGAAAAAATCTTTGACGCCTTCACCCAGGAATCCTTGCTCAAAGCCTGGTATTGCCCGCGCGGCATGACGGTCGCCGAGGCGACCATCGACGCCCGAGTCGGCGGCGCTTATCGCGTTGTCATGGCGAGCCGCGACGGCTCGCGTTTTGCGGTCGACGGTGTGTACCAAGCGATCGAGCGTCCGGACTTCATCGCCTATACCTGGAGAATGGAGAGCGGGCCGGCTGCAGGCGTGACGACGCTGATTGAAATCAGGCTAACGCCGCGGGATGGCGGAACGTCTCTTCATATGCGGCACACGGGTTTCCCCAGCGCGCAAGTTCGCGATTCGCACCGCAACGGCTGGCAATCGGTCTTCAATCGGCTCAGCGACTTTGCCGATCCCGAGGGCAGCGCCGGCACGATCACGCTGTTCGGCAATCCGCGCAGCACCTATTGCTGGTCGGCGCGCATGGGCCTCTTTGAAAAGGGCGTGAAATATAGGCTCGAACCGAACGCGCCGCATACGCCTGAACAGCTTGCCGTTCATCCTTTTGGCAGAGTTCCGGCGCTGCGTGACGGCGAGACTGAGATCTATGAGACGCGCGCCATCCTTGGCTATATCGACGAGGCCTTCGAGGGGCCGCCGCTGATTTCAACCGCCGGCATGATGGCGCGGGCGCGCAGCGAGCAATGGATCAGCGTGATCAATTGCTACGCCTATGACGCGATGGTGCGGCGCTATGTCCTTCAGCACATTTTCCCGAAAGGCGCGGACGGCGGGCCGGATCGCGCGATCATCGCGACCGCTCTGCCCGAAATCGATAAGCAGCTCGGGCTGTTCGATAAAGCCTATGGCGCCAACGATTATTTGACGGGCTTGTCAATGACGATGGCCGATCTCTTCCTTGCGCCTCTGGTCTCCTACCTCGGCCAATTCCCTGAGAGCAGGGAACTGCTGACGAAATATCCCCGCGTCGCCCATGGCCACGGCGTCATGAAGGCGCGGCCGAGCTTCGCGGCGACGCAGCCGAAAATGGGTTGAGCGACGTTCATGCCAACGCGGAGTCGAGGAGGATCGAGATGACGGAGCACGCAATCGTCTCCCACGAGGAATGGCTGGAGGCCCGGCGAAAGCTTCTCGACGAGGAGAAAGCCTTTACGCGCCAGCGCGACGCCTTGAGCGCGCGGCGTCGTGAAATGCCCTGGGAACGCGTCGAAAAGAACTATCGCTTCGAGGGCCCGCAAGGGACGCGCTCGCTCGCCGATCTCTTTGACGGACGATCGCAGCTCCTCATCTATCACTTCATGTTGGGCCCGGATTGGGAAGAAGGATGCAAGTCCTGCTCATTCTGGGCCGACAACTACAACGGCGTCGTCGTGCATCTTGCCCATCGCGATGTGACGCTCGCGGCGATATCCCGCGCGCCCCTGGCCAGGATCGAGGCCTTCAAGAAGCGCATGGGCTGGACATTCCCTTGGTATTCGTCCTTTGGAAGCGACTTCAACTACGATTTTCAAGCCTCTTATTCGCCTGAAGATTTGGCGAAAGGAGAAATCTTTTACAATTTCCGGGCGCAGAAGATGTCGCTGAGCGAGACGCCGGGGATGAGCGTGTTCGCCCTGAGCGACAAGGGCGAGGTCTTCCATACTTATTCGTGCTACCAGCGCGGCCTCGACATGCTCAACGGCGCCTATCACATGCTTGATCTCGTGCCCAAGGGCCGGGACGAGGAAGGCTTGAGGCACGCCATGGCCTGGGTTCGTCATCACGACAAATATGACGGCGCGGTCGTCGATCCCAAGGCGACATACAAGGAGCCGAGGTCGTCTGCCTCTGGCTAGGGTTACGCGGGTTCGAAGCGACGGCGAGGAGCGTGGCTCTAGCGGCCGAAATGAGGGGCAAATCTAAATGTCGACCGATCTTAAATACTTGGCGCTGACCGCGCTTCTGACGGCCTCGCTGTGGATTCCCTATGTCATCGCGCAGGTCGCCGCCAACGGACCCTTGCAGCCTTCGAACTATGCCGATCCGACGCCGCGTCCGTTGCCGGCTTGGGGTAAGCGCGCCGATCGCGCCTATCTCAACGCCGTCGAGACCTTCGCGCCTTTCGCGGCGCTGGTGATCGCGATCCAGCTCGCCGGCAAGGCCGATTCCATGACGGCCTTCTGGGCGGCCAGCTATTTCTGGCTGCGCGTTGCCCATGCGGTTCTCTACCTCGCCGGGGTCCCCTACATCCGCACCGTTGTTTTCGTATTCGCCTATGCGACGATCATCGGGCTCTTCGTCCAATTAATGAAGTAGCGGCAGACTAAGGCGGCGCACGCCTTTCCTCGCGTCGATCCGCTCGGCTGGATCGGCGAACACGAATTCGCCGCGAATCTATTGAAATAACAGCACAAAATATTTTTAAACGGTGCGTCGCGCTGTGGAGCCGGGCGGGCGGGCGCTTGCGGATCGCCGCCGGCTCGGACAAACAAGCGCAATAGGTTTGGTTAAGGTGATTCGTGGCCGCAGTTTCGGCTTTCGAGACTGAATTTGAAATCGACCGCGGCGAGGCCGAACCCTCGTTCCTGGTCGATCTCGACGGATTCGAGGGGCCGCTCGACCTGTTGCTCGAGCTTGCCCGCCGCCAGAAGGTCGATCTCGCGCGCATCTCGGTCTTGGCTTTGGCCGAGCAATATCTTGCCTTCGTCGAGCAGGCGCGGAAGATGCGCCTCGAGCTTGCCGCCGATTATTTGGTCATGGCCGCTTGGCTCGCCTATTTGAAGAGCCGGCTGTTGCTGCCTGATCCGCCGAAACCTGAAGGGCCGGGCGCCGCGGAACTCGCCGAAGCCTTGTCGAAAAGGCTTCGCCGCCTCGAGCAAATTCGCCGCGCCGCCGAAACGCTGGTCAACCGGCCTCGCCTCGGACGCGATTTCTTCGGCCGCGGCTCGCCGGAATCTTTGGCGGTCGTCCGGCGTCCCGAATATGACGCCAAGCTCTACGATCTCCTCGCCGCCTATGCGCGCCAGCGCCAAAAGCAGGCGCTTGCCCGGGTGAGGTTCAAGGAGCGGGTCGTCTGGTCGCTCGATGAGGCGCGCGCGGCGCTGACCCGCCTGGCGGGCGTAGCGATCGACTGGACGGATATGAACGCGTGGCTTTTGACGTATTGCGTTGACCCAGCGGTAAGGCGCACGGCCTGCGCTTCGTCTTTCTCGGCGGCGCTCGAATTTGCGCGCGAGGGTCTGATCGAACTCCGGCAAGATCGCGCTTTTGCGCCGATCTGGGTGCGCGCCGCTCAGCGGCGGGCCGAGGCCAACTCTTAAATGACGCGAGGATCCTATGGGTGAAGTCGCAAGACTTTTCGAGCGAACGGAAGCGCCGGTCGAGTTCGAGCCCGAGGCGCTGCGCATCGCCGAGGCTCTGGTCTTCGCTGCGGCCGAGCCGCTCGACGAGGCGGCGATCGCCAGCCGCCTGCCGGAAGGCAGCAACGTCTCGGCGGTCATGGCCGAGCTGCAACGCCGTTATGCGGGGCGCGGCGTCAATCTCGTCAGGGTCGCGCGCAAATGGGCTTTTCGCACCGCAGCCGATCTTGCCTGGTTGCTCTCGCGCGACGCCAAGGAGCAGAAGAAGCTCAGCCGGGCGGCGACCGAGACGCTGGCGATCATCGCCTATCATCAGCCCGTGACCCGCGCCGATATCGAGGATATCCGCGGCGTCGCCGTCTCCAAGGGCGCCCTCGACGTTCTGATGGAGACGGGATGGGTCCGAATGCGCGGCCGGCGCAAGGCGCCGGGGCGGCCGATCACCTATGGCACGACGCAGGATTTTCTCCTGCATTTCGGCTTGGAGTCGATTGGCGACTTGCCGGGGCTCGATGAATTGAAGGGCGCCGGCCTGTTCGACGGCAAGCTGCCGCCAGGCTTCGGCGTGCCTGCGCCGAGCGATGATGCAGCGCTCGCCGCCGATGAGGACCCTCTCGAGGAGACGGCTGCGGTCGTCGAGGCGTATGGGCCGATGGACGAGGCGCCTGAGCCCGGCGAGTCCGGTCAAGGCGAGCCGGAGTAACGCGCCTCGCGGCTGTCGCGTCCTATTGCGTCGCCGCCGGCGGCGCGGCGGGCGCTATCACCCGCGCCTCGCCGCCTTCGGCAAAACGTATGCCGCCTTCGACGCAGGAGGCAATCCGCTGCGGGGCCGCAGGCATATTCCCCACGCACGCTGCGATGATGATGGCGGCGTTGACGGCCCTTGCGCAAGCTGAAGGCGGTGCCGGCGTCGGCGGCAGGTCCAGCCCAGGGATCGGCTTTGCGTCCGGCGGCGCCATGCCGCCGCCCGACCACGCCGCGGCGAAGGCGAGCCAGGTCGTGGCGAGGTTTTGATCGCTCGCGGCGCTGATCTTGAGCGCGGCAAGGCGATTTTGCTCTTCGGGTTCTCTGACCCAGGCGTCGGCTGCGCGGAGCGCGGCGTCGTCGGCGCTTGGCCCCAGCAGGGCGACGACGCATTGCCTGGCCCACCAGACGGCTTCGCGACGCGGCAGTAGAAAGGCGAGAAAGGCGATCGCCTCGGCGGGACGCGGCGAGGCGAGCAAACGGCGCGCATAGTCGAGGGGCGGGGATTCGTCGGCGGGCGGCGGCGCCATCTGCCGCAAATCCGGGAACGCCTCGAAAACGTTGTGTGCGGTGACGAAACGGATGCGCGACGACATGCTCGCTCCTCAAAGCAAGGGCAATGGGCCGACTGTGCCGGCGCCGATCGCAGCGGTCGGGATAACGACCAATGGCGCTACGAAAGTGACCGGGCCCGCCGACATCAGCGTGATGCCGGCCGGGCCAAGCATGATCTGGGCGATCGCGCCGCCCGGGCCGTAGCTCAGCGTTATCCCTGTTGGCGACATGAGGATCTGAGCGATCAATCCTTGCGGTCCGAGATTGAGCGTAATGGTGCTCGTCGTCATCGCGATCTGGCTCAACGGCACGGGACAGCTGCCGTCCGGCAAGATCGGCCCGACATTGACCGTGGCGGTTTGAAGGGCGTTCACCGTGAAATTACCGCCGGGGGGCGGCGGCGGGCCGTCGGGCGGCGGGTCCTTGGGCGGGATGCCGACGTTGATCGTCTCGTCGCCGCCGACATTCTCCGTTTGGCTGCCCAGGATATCGCGCTGCTCGTTATTGAGCGCCCTGAACATCAGGTCCTTTTGCGCGCGCAGCTTGACGACCTCGCTGCCGGCCGTGTCGTTGAACAGCAGGAAATTATAGCCATTGCTGTTCTTGGTCGATTTCGTGAGCAATCCCGACTTGTTTTTCTCGCCGGGCATGTGCAGGGTGAGCGGATTGGCGCCGTTGTAGACCGAGCCGACGACGATCGGCCGGTCGGGATCGCCTTCCTCGTATTGCACCACGACTTCGTCGCCGATGCGCGGCACGAACCAGGCGCCGCGATTCTTGCCCGCCCAGAATTGGGCGACGCGAATGCGCCGCGATGATTTCTTCTTATGTTTGGGAGCCGTCTGGCGCTCGATATCCCAGTAGAATTGCACGCAGATGCGGCCCTGTTCGTCGACGTCGATCTCCTCGCCTTGCTTGCCGACGACGAGCGCGGATTGGGTGCCGGCGATAACGGGCTTCCGC
>DATGHD010000062.1:0-26048 GCA_035308145.1 Roseiarcus sp. | reverse complement strand
TAGAGTTTGGCGAGCGACAACGAGGCGAGCAGTTCATAGCTGCGCGCGCCGCGTTCTTTTGCGATGTCGATGGCGGTTCGATACGCCTCCTCGCTCGATCGCGGGTCGTCAGGATCGCCCTTCAGCAGAATGTCGCCGCGCAACCGATACAAGTGCGGATCGGTCAGGCGCTCGCCCGTGTCCCGCGAAGCCTCCAGCCCCGCCTCGATTTGCGCAAGTGCGTCTTCGATCCGGTGCGCCCTAAGCTGGAGATCGGCCAGTAGGCCATGAAGGAATGGAGCACCAGCCCGATTGCCAGCAGAAAAATAAGCATCAAGTGACCGCCGCAGGTCCATGATTCCAGCTTCAGGATCAACCAAATGGCCGCGCGCCCAACTTGCATATATCTCGGCCAGAGCAAGGGAATATGCGATGCTATGTTGTTGGCTGTGACCGATCAGCCGTTCCGCTGCGCGAAGCGTTTCGGCAGGGTCGGCGCGGTAGGCTTCGACGATGACCTCTGAGATAAGCACAAAAGATACTGTGGGCGCGTGTCCCGCATCATCGGCGGCGGCGATCGCGTCTTGCAAAAGAAACCGCGCGCGATCAACGTCCCCTAATTGCCAAAACGCGGCAGCCAACCAGCTTTTCGCCACGGTCCGATCGTCCACCCAGTAGGCGTCACGGACGCCCTGGCTTCGCTCGAGTTCCGGACCGTTCAGCACTTGCTCGAGCTGAGTCCTCGAATGCGCAAGATCGCCCAAAAATAAAAGCGACCAACCGAGGCGTCGGCGACCAAGAGCGATGGCGGCAGGTTGTTTGTCGTCCACCGCGCGCTGCAAGAATGCGCCGGCTAGCTCACGGGCCGGGATGAGTTCGCCCCGTATGAACGCCCGCGACCATTGTGCGTGGAATGCCGCCAAGCGCTCGCTGCCGGCTTGCGTGAGTCCGCCCAGGTCGGCGACCCGCTCGGCGGCTGCCTTTGCCTCATCCGACGCGAAGCCTTTGGCCCACAACACCGCTTGAGAGTAGCTAGTTGCGAGTTCGAGGCGACGCGTTCGGCGGGCGGCGTCGGCCTTGACTTTGTCATATCCAGTCAATTCGGCCAGCAGCGACTGGGCCTCAGCTATCGCCGGCAACTCCGGGGTTGGCGAAAAACCTGCGAGCGCCGGGGCGAGGGTCTCATGTGCGTCGACGAACCGGCCCGCGGAATGGTAGAGCTTGGCCAAGGCGAGCGAGGCGAGAAGTAGGTAGGTGCGCGCGCCCTGCTGTTCGGCGATGGCGATCGCGGTGCGATAAGCGTCCTCGGCGGCGGTCGGATCGGGCGGGTTGCGCTTCAGCAGAATGTCGCCGCGCAGGCGATGGAGGTAGGAGATGCTCCAACGCTCGGCGGTCTCATCGGCGGTCGTCAGCGCGTCCGCAATCGTTTTGAGCGCCGGATCGAATTCTCGCGATGCAGATTGAAAGTCAGCAAGCAGACCGAGAAGCATCGGGATGCCGAGCCGGTTCCCAGGCCGTTGGTATTCTTCGATCGCGGCGCGAACGCCACGCGCGCCTTCGCCCGGGTCGACCAACCGCCCTTTGCCCCAGCAGCATATGGCATCGGCCGCTACAGCGAACGCTGCAATACTGTGCTCGCGGCTGACGGTGAGTGCCGCGTCTCCAGCACGGATAGCGCTTTTGAAGTCGTCGCAAACCGCCGCCAAAAGCGCTTTCATAACGTAGCAATGCGCCTGCGACGGAGGATGGCCCCGACTGTTGGCGAGCCCGATCGCTTCTTCCATGTTTGAGAAACCGCGGGCAACGTGCCCCGAACAGAAGGTGGAGAGCGCAAGATAGCTTGTAGCGGCTGCACACAAGTCCAGACCAATGGTCGGTATCGCCGCCGTTGCATCGGACGCGATGCCGCTCAACGCGGTTTCGAGATGGACGCGCGCGTCTGCGAACCTGCCCAAGAACAAGCACGTCGTGCCAACCGCGTAGCTACCGAACGGTTTAGCGGCATTGTCAATGCCGGCGTCCCTGAGCAGGCGCTCGGCGAGACTTTGCGCCTTGAGCAATTGCGCCCCCCAAATGGATCGCCCCCATTGCGCGCGCCATTCGCTCAAACGCTCTTCGTCGCTCACCTTGCCGGCCGGGAGTTCCCTTATGCGGTCGAAAGCAGCCTTCGTCTCCGCGGCGGCTTGGCCTTTCCCCCAATAGAGCGCGTGGGCGTAATCCGTCTGCATTTTCGCCCGCTGCGCGGTGGCGATGGGCGTTCGCGCCTCGGCCATCTTATCAGCCATCTCGACCGCCTTGCCGAGATGCGCCATTGCCTCTTGGAATGCCGAGCGACGAAGCGCCGCGTCACCCGCCCGTCCCCACCAATCGATCGCTAGATCGTCGAGACCCGCTTGCGTGAAATGGTGCGCGACGATCTCGGGCTCGGCATCCCCGCTTTGGCTCAGGACTTCCGCCGCACGCTTATGCAGCGCAAGTCGCCGGCTCTTCAGCAGGCTGTCATAAGCCGCGTCCTGGATCAGCGCGTGCTTGAAACGATAGGTCGCCTCGGGCGCGGCGCCTTCGACGAAGAGGATGTCCGCCTCGGCGAGGCTCTCGAGCGCCGCTTGCAGCGCGGCTTCGCCGCTTTCGGCGACCTCGCGCAACAGCTTGTAGGAGAAATCCCGCCCGAGCACGCTGCCGACTTGCGCAACCTCGCGGGCTTCGCCCAGGCGATCGAGCCGCGCGACCAGGGATTGCTGCAGGGACATCGGAATAGCTTGTGCGCCGCCGCGCTCGCCGCGTTCAAGCAATAGGCGCGTGACCTCCTCGACGAAGAGCGGCACGCCCTCGGCGCGCTGGCAGACGCCGTCGACAATGTCCTTCGCCAGAGCGTGGCGCGAAGCGAGCTCGGCGACCATCAGCGCGACCTGCATTCGGTCGAGGGGCGCGAGGGAGACGACGCTGTGATGCGAGCGCAGGCTCCACGGCGCGCGGAATTCGGGCCGCGCCGTCGCCAGAAGAAAGAGCGGGACCTGCGCGCCGCGCTCGGCGAGCCCGCGCAAGACGTCGAGCGAAGTCGGATCGGCCCATTGCAGGTCCTCGAACGCGAGGACGATCGGTTGCGCGCGCGCGCCGGCGAGAACCCAAGCCAGGATGGCGGCTAATTGCCGCCGCCTGAACTCCTCCGGCGCCAGCGCGGGCGCGCGGGCGGGCGGCAGGGGAATATCGAGGAGGGGCGCAAGCAGAGGGCCGTATTCCGCCGGATCGAGACCGACTTGCCCAAGCGTTTGTTCGAGTTCGGCGAGCCGATCTCCGGCGGCAACGTCCGCGCCGCCGAAGCGCTGGCGGCCCCATTCGCCGATCGGGTGGAGCGGGGTGTTCTGCAAGAGCTGCGACGAGCTCCACTCGACCCAAGTATGCGGCGTCTCGGCGAGGCGCGCGCGAAATTCTTCGATCAAGCGCGACTTGCCGAGGCCAGGCTCGCCGACGATCAAGGTAAGCTGGCCGTCGCCGCCGCTGGCGCGCCGCCAGCGTCGGGAGAGAAGCTCCAGTTCCTCCTCGCGGCCGATCAAGGGCGTCAGCGCACGCGCGCCGCTTCGCCGGCCGCCGCCGCTCGCGCGGACGATGCGATAAAGCGCCACCGGCTCGGGAACGCCCTTGAGCGCATGCTCGCCCTTGTCCTCGGCGACGAACAGGCCGGCGACCTGGCGTTGGACGTTCGCCGTGACGAAAACCATTCCGGGCTCGGCGGCGCTTTGCACGCGTGCGGCGATGTTCGGCGCGTCGCCGAAGACTTCGCCCGTCGCATCGACGACGACCGGCCCGCTGGCGAGGCCGATGCGCGCGGCGAGTTCGGGCGCGCCGGTCGCGGCGTTCTTCGCGTTGAGTTCGGCGAGCGCGCGCTGGATGGCGAGCGCCGCCCGCACGGCGCGCTCGGAATCGTTCTCCTGCGCCTGCGGAAAGCCGAAGAGCGCCATCAGCCCGTCGCCGAGCTTCTTCAGCACATGGCCGCCGAATTGGCCCACCGCCGCCGAGGCGGCGTCAAGATAGGCGCCGACCAGATTTCCCCAGTCCTCGGGATCAAGCTGCGCCGCCAGGCTCGTCGAGCCGACGAGATCGCAGAACATGATCGTCAGATACCGTCGCTCGCCGGCCGCACTCGCGATCGTCGAGGGCGGGCGCGGGAGAGCCGCATCAACCGGCCGGACTGCGTTTGGCGTAACGTTGTTTGCAGTCGCCCCGAGCGTCGAGATCGCGCGCAACAGCCTGCGACGATGACCGAGAAGGACGCCCAGCTCCTTCAGGTCGTCTTCGGTGAGGTCGGGAAGCGTCGAGAAATCGACGCCGTTCTCGACGAAACGCTGGGCGTATTCGCCAAGGCCGAGGCTGTTAAGCCAATCTTCAACCCCCCGCACTGCCGCCCCCTTAATTGGGGTAGCCTAGCAGCTTTTGTTTAAGCTGGCAGCTTCGCTCCGACGCATAAAGATATTGAGTATCCCGCGGGCAGCGACAGGCGGCGCCGGATAGCGCTAACCCCTCGTCGCAAACTGACGAAGAGCGGCGCAAATCATGATCTTATGGGAAAGGTACGGATAATTTCTTCCTCGAACGCGCAGCTTCGGCTATATTCGCGCGGTCTCGGAGAGGCAGTCAGCACTGGCGCGGCCGACTGAAACGTGTTTTCCAAACTTTTTTCTTCCTAAGTCGTTGGAATCGCCCAAAACGGCCACAGAAAAATTTGGAAAGGTTTGGCGAACGCGTTGCGGCTCCGTTGATAAGAAGAGGATTTTTCGAACGCGAAATTTGGCCGGGCGGCGATTTTTGCGCCCTCCAAGGATTTTCCAAATTTTGTCGCCCGTCGCGACAGCCAGCGTCCCATCGACCGCGCAACATAGGCCGAGGCCGAAGAGACGCAAACCGGGCCTTCTTTCTAGCGCCGGCTCCGCGCGGCTGCGCTGCGGCGTTGGCCGAGCGCCTCTTAAGAAAAATACCCCCAGCTCGACACGCCGATCCCGATCGCCGCGAAAGCAAGGGCGCCATAGAAGAGCCAGTTCTTGCGGGTGAGGACCGTGATCGAGGCGAGCGCGACGGCGACTTGCATCAGCGTAACGCCGAGCGCCATGCGTTCATGCGGCACGATATTCGCCTCGGCCTTTTCGTTGGCGGCCTTGGATTCTTCCTCGAAAGCTTTTGCCTTCTCGCTGATCTCCTGCTTCTCCTTGGCGTAGCGCTCGCCTTCCGAGGCGAGCTTGGTCTTGAGCGCGTCGTCAGTCGCGACGCCGGCGAGGTTCTTCGACAAGAATTCGCGCGTGCTTTTGGCCTGATATTCGGCCCACATGTCGGAAGCCTTAGCCTGGGCGGCGATTGAATCGTTCTTCAACAGCATCGCCTCGGTCGATACGTGGCCGGCTTGATAGCCGAATAGCGCGCCGATCGTCGCCAGGAGCGCGGTCACGATGGCGACGCGCTGGGCGAGCCCCTCTGCGCCATGCTCGGCCATCTCATGCAGCAGTTCCTCATGAGCCGCGTGCGTGTGCACGCCGACATGCTCAGACATCTAAGGCCCCCAATTGACCGCGGCTTCGCCGGTAGGTTGAAAATTCTGTTTTAGATCTACGGCGCAGGCGACGGCGTCCGCGCGCGCCGCGCCGACGTCGCGGCCTCGCCCTCCTCGCTCGCCGAGGAAGACTCGCGCCGTCTCCTTGGGCCGATGGTCGGCAGGAGCAAGGACTGAGCTTCGCTTTCGCCCGTTAACCGCGCCACGTCGGCGCCGAGCTTGGCGATCGCCTCGCGCAACAGCCGATCGTCCTGCCGTTTCTCTGCCGGCAAGACCGGCTCGGGGGCGCCTTCGGTCTTTTTGCTCAGCCGTTCATTGAGATCGCGAATGATGCGATCCTTTTCCGCCAGAGCCGCGTCGCGCGCGGCAACATCGCCGAGCCGGCGGCCGCTCTCGATAAGCGCCTCCTCGCGCGAACGGTCGTTTGCGGCGACGCGCGCCTCGATCTGCGCCAGTTCGTCGCGCGCTTGCTGGATCTCGCGCGCCCGCGCCGCCGCCTGCGCCTCCGCCTTGAGCTTGGCGGCCTGCGCCTGATCGGCAAGCCTTGCTTCAAGGCCGGCCGCTCTGGTCTCCAAGGCGGCGATCGCCGCGCGTTGCTCATCGACGCGGATATCGAGCGCAACCCGTTGATCGCCTTGCGCGGCGACCCTCGATTTTGCGCGCTCGAGTTGCGCGCTGATGTCGCTTAACGCGATCCGGCCCGCGCCAAGCTCGGATTGCAGATCAGTCGCCTCGCGCCGCGCCGCCTTGAGGTCGCCGGTCAGCTCTTCTATTTCGCGCGAGAGATCGGCGGCGCGATCTTCGAGTTCGACGATACGCTTGGCCTGACGTCCGAGGCCGGCGCGATGGTCTGCGGACGCAGCTTGCAGGGCCTCAACGCGATGTTCGAGACGCCGCTCGGCGACCGCGCGATCGGCGCGCAGTTGATCGCGCTCGGCGACGGCCTCGCTCACCGAAAGGGGCGCTTGCAGACGAACGCGGCGCGCCGACAGCCGCAAAGCCCTGCGCCAGAACGCGGGCAGGATCAACATTGCGGCGAGCCCGGCGACCAGGAAGCCCGCCACAAAATACATCCCGTCTTCCACCAATTCGCTTCACCTAGTGGCGGCCAGCGCCCTACAATGACATGGGGCGGCTGGCAAGCAAAGGTCTCGCTTCTCTGCGCGCTTGGTTGACAATCGCGCGCGGGCGATATGGTTCCAGGCGCCGGCCCGCGGCTAAAAAGGGTTCCAAGTCGCGCGCGGGGTGAATTTCAAGTAGCTCACATTGACGCCGAGGCGCGCGCCGACGCCGCTACGAATTGGCACGACCACGACGCCTTCCGCGCCAAGAGCGGTGAAGCCGAAGCCGCCGACGAAATAAGCGGAACCGTCGATGCCGGCGTAGCGGCGATAGATCGCCGCGACCGCAGGGAGATTGTAGACCAGCATCATCGTGCGGTCGCCGTCGGCGCCGGCGTCAAATCCGACTGAAGGGCCCTGCCAGTAGACCCGTTCGTCCCCGGCGTTCCGGGTAAACATCGTCCCTTCGCCGTAGCGCAGGCCGCCGACAAAGGCGGCCGAGGCTTCCTGGCCGAGAATATAGCCATTAGGCTGGCCCCAACGGCGGCCGGCCTCCTCGACCGCTTCGGCGAGCCCGCGCGAAATGGCGCCGAAGAAGCGATGGCCGCTATCGATCAACTCCTCGGTCGAGAATTGCTGCGGCGCGTCAGCCCGCGCCGAGGCGACGGATGCGAAGACGGCAAGCCCGCCTGCGCTCCCTAAAAAATGTCGTCGCGTGAGGTTCGGCATCGTCGAAATCTCCCATGCCGCTCAGCGACTCGAGATTCGAGCCGCAGATCAAAATCGCTTGAGAGCGGTCTCGCCCGCAACGACGGCGTAAAAACGGCGCGGCGCCCGCCTGGGGCAAGTTTCTCCCCATATTCTTGACGGCTCGTTAAGCATGTCGCGCCCGGGCAGCCGACTTAAGATCGCCCCAGGCGACAAAGCCGCCGTTCTTAAAGCCTGCCGCCTCCTTGCCGTAAGTGAAAGGGCCGCCGTCCGCGGCGACGACAATCCCGCCGGCGGCGCGCAGGATCGCATCGCCGGCCGCCGTATCCCACTCCATTGTCGGGCCGAACCGCGGATAGACGTCGGCTTGCCCCTCCGCGAGAACGCAAAACTTCAGCGAGGACCCCGCCGACCGCCGCTCGATTATCGGCAATTTGTCGAGAAACGCCTCGGTCGTCGGATCGCAATGCGAACGGCTCGCCAGCGCAACGAGTCCCTCGGGCGCAGCGGCGCGGGTTCTCAGAACTCTGCGCGCGGAGGGCGATGGCAGCGCCGCGCCGACAGGGGCCACGCAGGCGAAAGCCCGCTCGCCGGCCAGCCAGAGCCGCTCAAGCGCCGGGGCGTAAACCGCGCCGACGACCGGCGTTCCGTCTCGAACCAAAGCAAGATTGATCGTGAACTCGCCGTTTCGGGAGAGGAATTCTCGCGTTCCATCGAGCGGGTCAACAAGGATAAATTCGGCGCCGATGGCCATGCGATCGCCGCGCGCCGCCGATTCCTCGGCGATCACGGGAATCGGCATGGCGCGCGCGGCCAAAAGCTCGATGATGAGGGCTTCGGCGCGTTCATCGGCGATCGTGACTGGGCTCGCGTCGCCTTTCGTCCGCGCCACGCAACCCTCGGCATAGACCGCCATCACCACCGGGCCCGCCGCGAGGGCGATCTCGGCGAAAAGCTCGGCGACGACTTGTCGCGGCGCGCCCGCCAAATCGATTTTTGCCAAAGTCCCAAAACCCTGATCGCGCTGCGCCCTCATAGAAGACAGGGCTCCTTTAAGACGACGCTTTTCCTTCGCCGCGCGAGGCGTTCGCACGGGGCTTTGCTTGAGCCAGCGTCGGGGCTAATCCAGTGTCGACGCGAACGGTCTAGCAACGCCGATTCGCGTCGCCGACGCGATGGCTCCAAGCCAAAGTCAATGACCACAGGATTGGCCCGATGACAACATTCGCTCTCGAAGGACTGGATCTGGCGGCTTTGGCGTGCTCGCGGGTATGCCACGACGTGATCAGCCCGGTTGGCGCGATCATCAACGGTCTCGAGGTGCTGGAAGAAGAAAAGGACGCGGAAATGCGTCAAGTCGCCCTTGATTTGATCAAGAAAAGCGCGGCGACCGCCTCGGCCCGGCTTCAATTCTGCCGGCTGGCCTATGGCGCGGCAGGCTCGGCGGGGGCGGCGATCGACACGGGGGACGCCGAGAGCGTCACCCGCGGACTGATCAGCGACGAGCGGACCAAGCTTGTCTGGAACGGCGTGCGCCAATTAGCCCCGAAAAATAAGGTGAAGCTCCTGCTCAATCTTTGTCTTCTGGCGCTCTCGGCGATACCGCGCGGCGGCGTGCTGACGGTCCATGTGACCGGCGAGGGAGACGGGCTTGAGGCGGTCGTCGAAGCCAAGGGCGTCAATGCCCGCCTCGCCAAGGGGGTCGAGGCGCTTATCGCCGGCCAGCCTGAGAGCGGCGCCGTCGACGGCCATTCGATCCAGCCCTTCTTCACCGGCCTTGTCGCGCGGGCTTGCGGTATGGCGGTCGCCGTTTCGAGCAGCGTCGACCAAGTCACGCTGCAGGCGAAACGAATGGCCGCCTTGGCGCAAGCGGGTTGAGGCGTCTGCCCGGAATTTTAACGCTCCTTAACCTCCTCTGACGAATAATGCGGCCAGCGGCCGGCCGGTTCGCCGCGGCGCCGGCCAATTGTGCGTCACTCGGGCCAATCTCGCGCCCAGCGGCGAAGCGTCACCGACGGACGTCGAGGAGACTTTGATGAAGCAGGTTCTCGTGATCGATGACTCGCCGGTCATTCGAAAGACCGCGCGCCGCATTCTCGAGGGAATGCAGTTTCAGACGTCCGAAGCGATGGACGGCGCCCAAGCGCTCAGCGCCTGCTCTTTCCTGATGCCCGACGCCATCATCGTCGATTGGAGCATGCCCGTGCTCGACGGCTTTGAATTCATCAAGCGGCTGCGCCGAATGCCGGGCGGCGAGAAGCCGAAAGTACTTTTTTGCACGAGTGAATACGACGTCGCTCAAATCGCGCGCGCGATGCATTCCGGCGCCGACGACGTGCTGCTGAAGCCTTTCGACAAGGACATTGTCAAAACGAAGTTCGAAGAGATCGGCGTCTGATCGCGGAGCCTACCCGACGCGCGCCGCCTGTAATTTTATTCGCCGGCCGGCGCCTCGCTCGGATCGGCGTGGTTCTGTTCTTCACCCTGCCCCTCAGCCGAATTGTCGTAGCCGAAATTAGGACGACGACGACGTTTACCGCGGAAGCGCTGTTCGGACTCATGGGTCTCCGTCGGCCCCGACTCGGCGCGCTCGACGGGGGCGCTCGCTGAGGCTTCGTCATTTTCGGAAGGCGGCGCGACACGAACCGGAGCGCTAATGAACGGGGGCAAAGCCTGACTCATCGGCGCCCCGCTCGGCTGCCCTTGCTCGCGCATGGCGTTCTGGTCGCGATAGGGCCGGAAATCGCGCGGACCCCGATTGTCGCGGCCGCCGCGATTGTCGCGTTGATCCTGCCGGTCTTGGTAGGGCCTGTCCGGCCGCGGGCCGCGATTGTCGCGCTGGTCCATGCGATTGTTCGGCCGGTCTTGCCTGCCGCCTTGGTAGGGCCGGTCGCCTTGCGGCGGGCGGTCGTTGTCATAGGGCCCACGATCTTGATAAGGCGGGCCTTGCGGCTGAGGCTGAGGCTGCGGTCCGTTGCCGAGATTGGGCTGGCCCTGAAACGGCTGGCGTTCCGCCGGCGATGCGAAACGGTCCGAGAGGCCGCCCACATCATCATCATCATCGAGGTCTTCGCTCTCGCCTTCCACCTGCGGCCGACCAAAACCGGCCTGCATCTGCTGCTGAGCGGCCTGAGCCGAGGCGATGATCCGGAAGTAATGCTCGGCGTGCTGGAGATAGTTCTCAGCGCCGACGGGATCGCCGCTCGTATGGGCGTCGCGGGCGAGCTGGAGATACTTCTCCGCGACATGTTGCGCATTGCCGCGGATCTTCACATCCGGCCCGTTCGATTCGTACGAGCGCGATAGCGGATTGGGGCCGCGCCGATTGTTGTTGCGGCCGCGCATGCGCTTGTTCTGACCTGGTCTCATTGAATGTCCCTAGCTTCCCAAAATGTTTTGAGTTTCCACGATGTCCGAGCGCTTCGGAATTCGGCGAGGCTGGCGCCCCCATGCGCCGAACCCTTCATCCAAAAGTCGTGTCACGACACGGCTCGGCCTGCGATCCACAGACATTCTGCGGCGCTCATCGCCGAAAGACGCCTCGTCTGGCTCGCCATGGCCGCTGCGTCATATCGCCGCCAAGCAACCATACGTGTCGAGGATGGCTTTTGTTTCTTTGCTTTTCGTCAATCTCAAGCGTTCGATGCGCTGGCGTCGCGGGCGCCTACGGCTTCGCGACTTTCGCTCGGATCTACGAGGCGAAGACGATTCTGACTCTAGAAGTAATCCTTTTTTCCCTTCCCGCCAAGAGGCTTCTTCAAAAAGAGGGCTCAGAGCCCGACGGCCGTCCCTGGACCACGCGGACCCTGCCGGCAAGATCGCGCTCAAATCCGAGGCGCCCCATGCCGTTGGCGACGAGGATCGCCGAGACGTCCTCTTCCTGCCCAGCTCCGATTTCGAGGAAGAACCAACCGGCCGCCGGCTCGACCAGACGCGTCAAGGCGCTCGCGATGGCGCGATAGGCGTCAAGACCGTCGGCGCCGCCGTCGAGAGCGATCAGCGGATCGTGGCGAAGAACTTCGGGCGCGAGACCGGCGAGCTCGGGCCGAGCGATGTAAGGAGGATTGGAAACGACAATGTCGAAGCGCCCGTCAAGCGCGTCGCACCAGCGTCCGACGAGTACGCCCGCTCTTTCGTCAAGTCCCAGCGCTTCGAGATTGGCGCGCGAGACGGCGGCGGCGGCCGGGGAGACATCGAGCGCCACGCCGCTGGCGCTCGAGAACTCGCTTAAGAGGGCGCAGAGGATGGCGCCAGACCCTGAACCCAAATCGAGAATTCGCAAATGATCGTTGCGCCGATGTGCGAAGGCGCGAAGCGCAGTCTCGACCAGAGTTTCCGTATCGGGCCGCGGATCAAGTACGGTCGGCGCAAGCGCCAGCTTGAGGCCCCAAAACTCCCGCTCGTCCAAAATGCGCGACAGCGGCTCGCGCGACGCGCGACGCGCGCCCATGTCCTTGAGGCGGGCCACGCTCTCGCCGAGAGCGCGCTCCGGGTCGCAAATGAGATCCGCTGTGGAGAACCTGCCGGCTGCGCAAGCGATGAGACGCGCGTCGAGCGCGTAGCTTTCAACGCCCGCTTCGGCGAAAGCGCCGCGCAGCGCGGCAATCGCTTCGGCGCGCGTCGAGCGTTCGCCAAGATCGTTCAATGCAAGGCGCCGTGACAATGCTTGAACTTCCTGCCTGAGCCGCAAGGACAGGGCTCGTTGCGGCCGACCTTGCCCCAGGTCGAGGGATCGGCGGGATTGCGCTCGCCGGCCGCAACCGGCGCTTCCGCGATCGCGGTCAACGCCGCCGTCGAGAATTCACCGGCCGCGATGCGTTCGTTGACCGCGGCGAAGGCCCCGCCGCCATCGCTTAACGGGTCGGGATTCAACGGGTCGGGATGTTGAAATTGCATCGGCGGCGGCGGCTCAGGCGCCTGGAACCTGACCTCGACGCGCATCATCTGCGCGGTCACCGCTTCATGCCAACGTTCGATCAGCGTTTTAAAGAGTTCGAAAGCCTCGGACTTGTACTCGTTCAGCGGATCGCGCTGCGCCATGCCGCGCCAGCCGATCACCTGTCGCAGATGATCGAGCGTAACCAGATGCTCGCGCCAGAGATGGTCGAGCAATTGCAATGTCACCTGCTTTTCGACATAGCGCATGGCGTCCGGCGTATTGCGGGCGATGCGCTCGGCATAAGCTTCGTCCGCCGCCTTGTGCATGCGCTCGCTCATTTCCTCGTCGGCGATTCCTTCTTCCTTCGCCCAATCGGCAATCGGAAGATCGAGGTTAAGCTGCGATTGCGCGCGGGCCTTCAGGCCCTCCGTGTCCCAAGCTTCGGGATAGGCGTCGGGCGGGATGTGCTTCGCGACCATATCGTCGATGACATTGGCCCGCATCTCGCCAATCGTGGTCTCCAAAGAGTCCTGCGCCATCATCTTGCGCCTGTCCTCGAAGATGACCTTGCGCTGGTCGTTCATGACGTTGTCGAACTTCAGGATGTTCTTGCGAATGTCGAAATTGCGCGCCTCGACCTTCTGCTGCGCCTTCTCCAGCGCCTTGTTGATCCATCGGTGGACGATGGCTTCGTCCTCCTTGAGTCCCAAAGTCTTCAGCATCGCGTCCATGCGCTCGGAGCCGAAGATCCGCATCAGGTCGTCCTGAAGGGACAAGAAGAATTTGGAGCGTCCAGGATCGCCTTGGCGCCCCGAGCGGCCGCGCAACTGGTTGTCGATGCGGCGGCTTTCGTGACGCTCGGTGCCCACGATATAGAGACCGCCGGCGTCAATGGCCTTCTGCTTGAAAGCGGCGACCTCGGCGCGGATCGCCGTCTCCTTGGCGGCGCGCTCGTCGCCAGGCGCCATGCCAGCGCACTCCTGCGCGACGCGCATCTCGACATTGCCGCCGAGCTGGATGTCGGTGCCGCGGCCAGCCATGTTGGTGGCGATCGTGACCGCGCCCGGCACGCCGGCTTCCGCGACGATATAGGCCTCCTGCTCGTGGAAGCGCGCGTTCAACACCGCAAAACGCTTGGAGGGCTTGCCGGCTCGCGCAGCCGCGTAAAGCTCATGCAACGCTTCAGGCTTGGTGAAATCGATCTTCCGATAGCCGTTCTGCTCGAGAAATTCGGCGAGCTGCTCCGATTTCTCGATCGACGTGGTGCCGACGAGCATCGGCTGCATGTTGGCGTTGGCGGCCTCGATCTCGCGTAGGACCGCGCGCAGCTTCTCCTTCGCCGTACGATAGACTTCGTCGTCTTCGTCGAAACGGCAAATGTCGCGGTTCGTCGGAACCTCGACGACATCCAGCTTGTAGATTTCGGCAAACTCGTCGGCTTCGGTCGCCGCGGTGCCAGTCATGCCGGCGAGCTTCTTGTAGAGGCGGAAATAGTTCTGAAAGGTGATCGAGGCGAGGGTCACATTCTCCGGCTGGACGGCCACGTGCTCCTTGGCTTCCAAAGCCTGGTGCAGCCCTTCCGAATAACGCCTGCCCGGCATCATGCGGCCGGTGAACTCGTCGATGATGACGACTTCGTCGTTGCGGACGATATAGTCCTTGTCGCGTTGAAACAGCTTGTGCGCGCGCAGCGCCTGATTGACGTGATGGACGAGCGTGACGCTCGCCGCGTCATAGAGAGACGCGTCTTCTTTGAGGAGGCCCGCGCCGCGAAGCAAGGCCTCGACATGCTCATTGCCCGGCTCGGTCAGGTTGACGGTCCGCTGCTTTTCGTCGAGTTCGAAGTCGCCCTTGCCGAGGCTCGGAATCAGCGCGTTGACCGAGTTGTAAAGATCCGATTTGTCGTCCGACGGACCAGAGATGATCAGCGGCGTCCGCGCCTCGTCGACCAAGATCGAATCAACTTCGTCGACGATCGCGAAATGATGGCCGCGCTGCACCATGTCGGCCATGTCGTATTTCATATTGTCGCGCAGGTAGTCGAAGCCGAACTCGTTGTTGGTGCCGTAGGTAATGTCGGCGGCGTAGGCTTGGCGACGCTGGTTGTCATCGAGCCCATGCACAATCACGCCGACGCTCATGCCGAGAAAGTGATAGATCTGGCCCATCCAATCCGCGTCGCGCCGGGCCAGATAGTCGTTGACCGTCACCACATGCACGCCCTTGCCGGCGAGCGCGTTCAGATAAACGGCGAGCGTCGCAACCAGAGTTTTGCCCTCGCCGGTCTTCATTTCGGCGATGGCTCCTTCATGCAGCACCATGCCGCCGACCAATTGCACATCGAAATGGCGTTGCTTCAGCGTGCGCTTGGCGGCTTCGCGAACCGCGGCGAAAGCTTGGGGAAGCATGTCATCCAGCGTCTTGCCCGCGGCGAGGGCGGCGCGAAATTCCACTGTCTTCGCAGCAAGCGCCTCATCGTTCAGGGCTTGAAACTCGGGCTCGAGCGCATTGATCGCGGCGACCGCGGGCCGATAGCCTTTAAGACGGCGATCGTTCGACGATCCGAACACTTTTTTCAGAACCGACCCGATCATCGCCGACCTTTCCGACCTTGCGGGGACACAGAGAGCCGCACCTCAAATCGCTCCAACCATAACGCTTCGCACGTGAATGGCGGATGTCTGTTCAGGCGGCGCAAGCGACTATCCTCGCGAATTAGCGCCGTTGCGACGCGTTTTTCTGCTTCACGCTGTCCCTGGGGCGCCGCCCGTCTCGCCAAAAAGGCGACGGGATGCCGGCCAAACCCATGGCCGCTACAGGCCTCGCGCCGGCTCGAGGACCGGCTCAACGGCGTTGAGATAGGAGGGGTCGCCCTCCTTGTCAATGAACTGAAAAATCGCCGGATTGAGGCCATCGGGAGGCCGAAAGGCGCCGATTTGGTCACGTCCGTTTCTCATCCACAATGCGCCGGGCGACATCGAAGGCGTCCTCGATTGTCAGTCGCGTGGTGTCGATGATTGTCGCGTCCGCCGCGGGCCTCAGCGGCGCTGCGGCCCTTTCGGAATCGCGAGCATCCCGCCGCCGGATCTCCTCCAAAATGGCCGCGTAGTCCAATTTCTCGCCGCCGGCGGCCAATTCCAGCGCGCGGCGTTGCGCCCGCGCTTCAGCGCTGGCTGTGACGAATATCTTCACATCGGCGCGAGGACTGATGACCGTACCAATGTCGCGCCCGTCGAGAACGGCGCCCCCTGGGCGGGCGGCGAAGCCGCGCTGAACCGCGATCAAAGCCTCCCGCACCGGCGCCAAGGCCGCGACCACCGACGCCGCTTCGCTCATTTCACGGCGACGCAGTCGCGCCTCATCGAAATCCGTCAGCGCCAAGCCGCGGGCCGCGGAGACCGCCGCATCGACGTCATTGAGATCGCGGCCGTGGTCGATGAGCGACGAGGCGGTCGCACGGTAAAGCAGGCCGGTGTCGAGATGCGGCAAACCATAGTGAGCGGCCAGTCGCCGCGCGAGAGTTCCCTTGCCCGAGGCCGCCGGTCCGTCGATAGCGATGATCATGGTCCGGCGCGTTTTAAAAGTGGGCAAGCGCTCTTAAAGCTTTGAAACCAGCCTGTCACGACAGCGCGAGGATCCGCCCGTCCACTCGCCGCTCACCCAAATTTCGCGCCCAAACTCTCCATCAGAGGCCGAAAGATTGGAAAACTCGTGCCGATCATTCGAGAATCATCGATCGTCATCGGCTTCCTCGACGCAAGACCCATCACAAGGAAGCTCATGGCGATGCGATGGTCGAGATGCGTGGCGACGAGGCCTCCGCCCAGGGCTTCGCCCCTGCCCTCGACGACAAGGTCGTCGCCCTCGATCGCGCAAACGACGCCCGCGCTTTTAAGCCCAGCCGCGACGGCGGCCAGACGATCGGACTCCTTGACCCTTAATTCATGCAGGCCCCGCATTCGCGTCTGGCCTTCGGCGAAGGCGGCAGCCACCGCAAGGATCGGATATTCGTCAATCATCGAAGGCGCGCGGGACGCCGGCGCGTCGACCCCGCGGAGCGAGCTTCCCCTTATGCGGAGGTCGGCGACCTCTTCGCCGCCTTCCTCGCGCCGGTCAAGAATTTCGATCTCGGCGCCCATCTCGAGAAGGGTCGTCATCAGCCCCGTGCGCAGAGAATTCATCATTACGCCTTCGACGATGATGTCCGAGCCGGGCGCGATTAGCGCGGCGACGATCGGGAAGGCGGCGGAGGACGGGTCGGCGGGCACGATCACCGGAGCGGGGCGCAATTCTGGACGGCCTTTAAGAACGATCCGCCGCCCTGCCTCGCCTTCCGGCGCAACACTGACCTCAGCGCCAAAATGGGCAAGCATCTTTTCGGTGTGATCGCGCGACGCCTCGGTCTCGATCACAGTCGTCTCGCCGGGCGCGTTAAGGCCGGCGAGCAACACCGCCGACTTGATCTGAGCCGAGGCCACGGGCGTCCGATAGACGATCGGGGCGGGCTCGGCCGTTCCCTTCAGCACAATCGGGCACCGCCCGCCCTCGGCTTGAGCGAGCACTTCGGCGCCCATCAGCGTCAGGGGATCCAGGATGCGGCGCATCGGGCGCTTGCGCAGCGACGCGTCGCCGTCAAAGGCGGCAGTGACTCCATGGCCGCCGACGACGCCCATTATCAGGCGCGATCCGGTCCCGGCGTTGCCAAAGTCAAGCGTTCCCTCCGGCGCGAGAATCGAGCCGATTCCAAGTCCATCGACCGTCCAGCGCCCTTGGCCGACGCGCTCGACCCGCGCGCCAAGCGCCCGGCACGCCTCGCCGGTGCGCAAAACGTCCTCGCCTTCCAGAAGCCCGCTGATTTCCGTCCTCCCCCGCGTCAGCAACCCGAAAATGAAGGCGCGATGTGAAATCGACTTATCGCCGGGCGGGCGCACGCGCCCGCGCAAGGGACCAGCGCGCGAAGAGGCGAGCCGCGCCGGCCCGTCATGCGAAGAGGACAACAAATTCAAATGACTTTCGCGTAAGGACAATGGGTCGAACGCGCCGGCTCCTAGCATCCGCGCGGGCCCCTGTCGATAATGGGACCAGCATGGCGACAAAGCGCATTGACAGGGCCATGTCAGGCGACTAACCGGAGCGCCCGAAAGCGGCCTTACGCCGACCAGATCAGGGATTTTAGCAAGTGGCGAAACCCGAACTTGGCGCGAAGCGCCAATGCCAGAATTGCGGCGCCAAATTCTTCGATCTCAATCGCGACCCGATCATCTGCCCGAAATGCGGAACCGTCTTCCAAGGCGCCCAGCGCGCGCAACGCGCCGAGACGAAGGAGGAGGAAGAAGAGGAGGCCGCGGCGCCGGCCGGGGCCGAGCTGGTGTCGCTCGAAGAAGCCGAGACCTCGGAAGAGAAGACGCCGGTCGTCGCCGAGGACGATATCGAGGTTGAAGAGGACGATAGCGCGGAGGAGACCTTCCTCGAGGAGGAGGAAGAGGAGGAGGACGACGTGTCCGGCCTCATCGACGGCGATATCGCGAACGACGAGGAGCCTTAACGACCGCCAAGGCGGCAAATGGCAAAGCCGCCAGCGGGTTGTCCCGGGCTTGTCCGTCCGCCGCGATTGGGTCTATACAGCCGCGCCATTCACGCTGATCGCCGGCCCCATCCGGCTGATTTGCGTTCCTTGCACGAAAGGTTTGGGGCCATAGCTCAGTTGGGAGAGCGCTTCAATGGCATTGAAGAGGTCGTCGGTTCGATTCCGTCTGGCTCCACCAAGCAGTCTCTAGCAAAAAGTATTTCTTTACCCGCGCAAATCGTTCGCGTTGCGCTCATTGCCCTATGGGCGAGCTGAAGAATCTTTCGCTTGCGAGCATCGGCGCGCCTATAAGCGCGCTGCTCGAAGCGGCAGCTGAATGGGGATCCGATGGCGAAAATCATTCCGGTCATCATGTGCGGCGGCGCGGGTACGCGGGTCTGGCCGGAATCGCGCGAGAGCCTGCCAAAGCAATTCATCCCGCTGATCGGCGAGACCTCGACCTTTCAGTCGATCGTCAAAATCCTTGATGACCGGACCATCTTCGAAGAGCCGATCGCCATCGCCAACATCGACTATCGCTTCCACGTCGCCGAACAGCTCGAGGAGATCGGCGCCAAGGCGACGATCGTGTTGGAGCCGACGCGGCGCGACAGCGGTCCGGCGGTGGCGACCGCCGCGATTCTCGCCGCTCGCGCCACGCCCGACGCGGTCGTCGCCGTTCTCGCCGCCGATCACGTCTTCAGCGACGGCAAGCGCTTCGCCGAACTCTGCCGGGAGGCCGGCGAGGCGGCGGCGCGCGGCCTCATCGTCACTTTCGGGGTCAAACCGGATCACCCGGCCACGAGCTACGGCTATATCCGCCCAGGCGAGCCGCTTGGCGGCAAGCTGCGCAGGGTAGCCGCCTTCGTCGAAAAGCCGGAGGCCGCCGAGGCCGAGCGCTTCGTGGCCGAGGGCTACTTATGGAACTCCGGCAATTTCATCTTTCGCGCCGACACGATGCTGCAAGAGATCGAACGCTTCGAGCCGGAAATGGCGAGGGCCGCGAAAGAAGCGGTCGCGGGCGCGCGAAAAGACCTCGACTTTCTCTTGCTCGACGGCGTCGCCTTCGCCCGTGCGCCGAAGAAGTCGATCGACTATGCGGTGATGGAGCGAACCGACAAGGCGGCGGTGATCGCCGCCGACGTCGGCTGGTCGGACGTCGGCCTCTGGTCGACGGTCTGGCGGTTGAGCGAGCGCGACAGCGACGGCAACAGTCTGCGCGGGTCCGCGGTCGCGCTTGATTCGCGCAATGTGCTCGTCCGTTCGAGCGAGCAGCTGACCGCCGTCGTCGGCCTCGAGAACGTCGTCGTCGTTGCGACGCCGGACGCCGTGCTGGTCGCCGACCTCAAACGCACCGAGATGGTCAAGCCGCTCGTCGACAAGCTGAAGGCGGACAAGCGCCGCGAGGCGGCCGAGCACAAGCGCGCCTATCGTCCCTGGGGCTATTACCAAACGGTCGACGAGGGCGCGCGCTATCAGGTCAAGCGCATCGTCGTGAAACCGGGCGGGCGTTTATCGCTGCAAAAGCACTTCCACCGCGCCGAGCATTGGGTGGTGGTGCGCGGCACGGCGGAGGTCACGCGCAACGGCGAAATCCTTCACGTGCACGAAAACGAATCCGTCTATCTGCCGATCGGCTGCGAGCATCGCCTGGCCAATCCCGGAAAGATCAATCTCGAACTGATCGAGGTCCAGACCGGCAGCTATCTTGGCGAGGACGACATCATTAGGATAGAGGACGTCTATAACCGGGTGTGATCGTCTCGCGCGCCCATCCCTTCGCGCACCCGATTCCTCTGAGGTCTCATGTACCCAACGCCTCGAGCCGCGCTTTCCTCGAACACTTACGCCTATGAATCAAGCCCGCTAGTAAAGCCGACAGGCTTTCGCGAATATGACGCGCGCTGGCTCTTCGAAAAAGAAATTAACCTCATGGGCGTGCAGGCCCTCGGTTTAGGCCTTGGAACGCTGCTCCATGATATTGGCGTCGCGCCAGAAGCTGTGACCGGTCACGACTTTCGGTCCTATTCCTCCTCGATCAAATACGCCCTGATCTCCGGCCTAATGGCCGCCGGCGCGCGCGTCCACGATATCGGCCTCGCTATCACGCCGATGGCCTATTTTGCGCAATTCGAGCTCGATGTCCCTGCGGTCGCCATGATCACCGCCTCGCACAATGACAATGGGTGGACAGGCGTAAAAATGGGGGCAAGCCGGCCGTTGACCTTTGGGCCGGAAGAGATGGGCCGCCTACGCGATATTGTTATCGGCGGGAAATTCCGTTACGCCGAAGGCGGCGCTTACCGCTTCATCGAGAATTTCCCGGCGCGCTACATCGCCGATTTGACCAATCGGCCGAAGCTCAAGCGCAAGATCAAGGCGGTCGTGGCCTCCGGCAACGGCACAGCGGGCGCTTTTGCGCCGCAGATTTTGAGCGCGCTGGGCGTCGAGGTCGTGCCGCTGGACACGGAGCTCGATCATACCTTCCCGCGCTATAATCCCAATCCCGAGGACTTGCATATGCTGCGCGCCATGGCCGAGGCCGTGCGCCGATCGGGCGCTGATCTCGCGCTCGGCTTTGACGGCGATGGCGACCGCTGCGGCGTCGTTGACAATGAAGGCGCGGAAATCTTCGCCGATAAGATCGGCGTGATGCTCGCCCGAGACTTGTCGACCCTCCATAAAGGCCCGAGCTTCGTCGTCGACGTCAAATCGACCGGGCTCTTTGCGACGGATCCGGCTCTGATCGCTAACGGCGTCAAGATCGATTACTGGAAGACCGGTCACTCGCATATCAAACGGCGGGTCAGCGAGTTAAACGCCCTCGCCGGCTTCGAGAAATCCGGGCATTTCTTCTTCAACCAGCCGATCGGCCGCGGCTATGACGACGGCCTCGTGACCGCGATTGCGATTCTCGACATTCTCGACCGCAATCCGCAAAAATCGATGGCCGATCTCTATCGCGACCTGCCGCGCACTTTCGGTTCGCCGACCATGTCGCCGCATTGCGCGGACGAGGTCAAATACGCGGTGGTTGACAAGGTCATCGCCCGCATTCAGGCGATGCGAGATAAGAGCGAGGGCTTAGCAGGGCAGAAGATTCGCGACGTCGTGACTGTCAATGGGGTGCGCGCGACGGTTGAGGACGGAACATGGGGTCTGGTGCGCGCCTCGTCGAATAAACCTGAGCTGGTGGTCGTTGTGGAGAGCCCTGTCTCAGAGGCGCGGATGCGCGATATGTTCAAGGCGATCGACGGCGTGCTGCGCGAGAATCCGGAGGTCGGAGTGTATAATCAGACCCTATGAGACCGTATCGGCGGGGATAATCGCGCGAAGCGACAAACTTGCTGGGTTGCGAGGCGCGCGCCGGCGGTTGGAGAGCGCGGCGCGCACCCCAAACAAAAGAGATTGGAAAGGAGTTGCCAGTACGAGTGCAGCGGCTCAATATTTGACTGCGTCGACGCATCGAAACTTACCCAATCCCGTCCGGCCACCGCATTATATCGGCCCTTAAGTCTGCGGAGCGCAGCGTAATAAGGGTTCGGCAAAACGGCCTTGGCGACTGTCCTGAGGATGCTCATTTGTGTCCTCGATCTGGCGCTTTCGCCGCCGTCCGGCGAGACGACCCATTCGTTTGGACCGCCGATCCAGACTGCTTCCTCGCCGCTGTCGCGCGAGGGAAGCAAGCGTTGGAGTCAATCCACTAGGACGCTCTTTAGATAGGCGCCATAGGCCGAATTGGCGCATCGGCTAGCGAGCCGTCGCAATTGCTCGGCGTCGATAAATCCCAATCGAAATGCGATCTCCTCGACGCAACTCATCTTCGTGCCTTGCCTACGCTCGACGATCTGCACGAACTGCGACGCGTCCAACAGCGAATCGATCGTTCCAGTGTCGAGCCAGGCAAAGCCGCGTCCCATGATCTCGACGTTAAGTTCGCCCTTTTCGATATAGGCGCGGTTGACGTCGGTGATTTCAATCTCGCCGCGCGCGGAGGGCTTAACCGCCGCAGCGATGTCAAGAACCCGATTATCGTAAAAATATAGGCCGGTTACGGCATAATGCGATTTTGGTTGCGCCGGTTTTTCTTCAATTGATCTGGCGCGCTTAGCCTCGTCGAATTCAATGACGCCATAACGCTGCGGATCGGCGACTCGATACGCAAAGATCGTCGCTCCTTCCTGTCGTTGCGCCGACCGAAGAAGGAGCGCGGGAAGATCATGTCCATAAAACAGATTATCACCAAGGATGAGGGCGACGCGATCGTCCCCCACGAATTCCCGGCCGAGGATGAAGGCGTCCGCCAAGCCGCGCGGCTGATCCTGCGTCGCGTAAGAAATTCTTAGTCCCCAGTCAGATCCGTCATTTAGGAGCAGGCGAAACAGGTCCTGATCTCGAGGGGTGGTTATGATTAAAATGTCCCGCAACCCCGCCAGCATCAGAGTCGACAGCGGATAGTAGATCATCGGTTTATCATAAACCGGCGTCAATTGCTTCGAGATCGCATTCGTAATCGGATAGAGCCGCGTTCCGGAGCCGCCCGCTAGGATAATTCCCTTCATCTAGGTTCCCCGATTTTGATTTATATTTCATCGACAAAGACGCGTTTTTTACGCCTTCTATTCATATCAGGCGGTTACGGTGGTAGACAGCGACGGACTTTGGCGCGATATCGGCCCGAAAGAGCAAAAAAATTGTACCGAACTCGTCAAATCAAATTGAGATTGAATTCGAATCGGCGCGCTGAATAGCAGCAGCGCTAGATCCTGACGCCGAGAATGTTGATCTTCCGCGCCGTTCGGAGTCTTTCTTGGACAAATTGCCGATCTCTAACGAACAGGGCGTTCGAAGCTGGCGGCTCCACAGGCGCGGCGTGCAGATTTCTGGTGAACGGTTGATAGTAGGCTCGCTCAAATCCGCTATCGATCATGATACGATGAATGTCCTCGTCGACGGTCTCCAATTCGACCGCCTTCAGGAGCGAATTGACGAGCAGCGCGTGACTGCCGCAGAGGACGTTTGCTTCGTATCCTTCGACATCGATCTTCAGCATGATCGGTCCGACCGACGCAGTGAGACCGTCCAAGGTTTCCTGGCGGACGCTCCGAACGTCCGCCTCCGAGCCGGAGGCGACTCGATTTAACGTGTCGCGACCGGTTGTTACATGCACAGCGCCCTGAACCGCCCCGATGGCGCATTCGAAAATCGTGACTAAATCGGCTAAGTGATTGACCTCGACGTTTCGCGCAAGCCGCTCGACGGTCAGCGGGTCGGGTTCGAACGCCCAAGTCTTCGCCTTGCAAACGCCTGACGCGAGCACGGTATATGTGCCGACGTTTGCGCCGACGTCAAAGAACAAATCGCGGTCTCTGAGAAAGTGAAGAGGAAACATCATGTCGGCGAACTCGTGGAGTCCGACATAAATGTTGCCGGTGGCGCCAGTCATGCCATTGCGTACGGCCAGCCGCTGTCCGTCCACCCATGGGACCACAACCTCCTCGCTGATCCTGCTTCGCACCTGCCAGGACGCAAAGCGCAGCCACGCCTGCATGGGCGCGTGTCGGCTGAGAGGGTGCGTGGAGAAGAGTCTGTGGAGATTGCCGAGCGCGTTCAGGACCATCGGTTTGATCCGTTCATCGCCCCCAAGGTTGTCAGGACTATCGTCAAGGCCGCTCGCGCCAAAGTTGCTTGTCGGCGGCGTGGAGAAGTCGCGGAAGGCGAGGAACGGCTGAGCCGTTACGGGCCATTATGCGATACCGAGGTCGAGGAGCCGGTTCGTGGTTTCTAAAACCGCTACCGGACGTCCCTTCGGTCAAGCAGGCGCGCGACGTGTTTGGGCGCGAGCGCAAGATAGTTTCCATACGAGGGCCGGCCTTCAACTGAGCTCAGCCCGCCGTCTTCGTTGATCTTTAGTATCTGATATGGGGCTATTGCGTTCACACAGCCCAGGACGTCTTCGACCTTTTTGTTCACGCGGAGCAGATTTTCATCTGCTTCAAAGATGATGCTCGGTTCATTGGCCGCCACAATCTCGCGCGCGCCCATGAGCACCTCAATTTCTGAACCTTCGACATCCATCTTCATGATATCCGGCGGCGTTATCTCCTGAGAGCGCACAAGACTATCGAGCGATCGCATTCTTACATTTATCCTCTCGAATCGAGACTCGCGTGGAACAATCGAAGCGTGGATGGAATGGCTGGTTAGATAGAGCGCCCTTTCGCCGTCTTCTGGACCAAGCAAGCATTCCACGCAACGCACCTGATCAAAACCATTTGCGTCAATTGATCGTTTGATGTTCCGAGCCAACGTTGGTTGCGGTTCGAAACAGTACACACGAAGATCGCGGATCGCGTAGGCAGCGTCAATCGAGAAAATGCCGGTATTTGCTCCTATGTCATAGTACACGTCCCCCGGCCTTAGCAATCTTTCGCATATATTCATTATGGTCGCGTCCCAATGACCGCCCGAATTGTAAATGTACGCGTATACATCCAAATTATCGTGATCCACGGATAGCTTTCCGCCGCTTCGCGTACGGATATACAGACCCGTCCCTCCCCGGAGCCTCCCGAGCGCCTTAGGAATCGCCGCCTTGCCCCTAATGCCGTTTCGGTTCCACCAGAAGGCCGCCCGAATCGTCGCAGGAATTTTCATAACGCCACCCTCGCAAGTTGCCCCGTTACATCGAGATGACTCAATAATCCCTCGCAGTGAAAATCGACTTCATCCGGCAGAGCTGATTCCTCGCCGCGCACGGTTCCACTCCGCATACGAAACATCGCCCGCCGGTTCCGACGAGAACAATTAGGAACCCGCCGTGGCCATGCTCAGCGGACGTCCGGTTCGTCGGAAACGCCGCCAGCCCCGTCCAAATCAGCAAGATGGATTCCTTGTTTGGGCGCATGCGTATCGCGCCCGTCCTATCCTCAGCCGGGGGCTGGCCGCGCGCGGCGGGCTTCAAACAAGCATTTCGCTCTTCGATGCCGCCATTTTGTCACGGGCAGTCCCCGTGGTTAATATGGCCATTCTGGTTTGCCCGCGGGGCGGCGCGCATTCTCTTGGAACGGGGCGGCGTCATGGACGATCGTAGCGGGAGCAACAAGCTTCAATCAGAGCCGCCGGAAGCGAGAATAGTGATCGCGTGCTCAAACGATAAGTCCGCGAGAAACGCGGTTATCTCCCTCGTTATCCTGCTGCTGTCGTTCCTTCTTGTTCGCTTTCCCGCGATCTTCGATTTCCCGATCACCCGGGCAATCAATGACCTCGCCACGCGAAGCGCCCTTTTCGATCGTTTCGCCTTCCTCCTCGACAGCTACTTCACTTATTCCGGCGTCGTATTGTTGACTCTGATTTGGTTCTGCTGGTTTGCCGACGACAGGCTCGACGCCCGCGCCCGCCTAATCGTCGGCGTGATCGCCGCCGTCGTCGCCGGCGTATGCAGCAGATTTCTCCAATATTCTCTGCCCACCCACCCCCGGCCCATTTACGATGCCGCGCTTGGCTACAAACAGCTGCCCTTCATTCCTTATGTCCCCCGCTTCAACGATTGGAGCTCATTCCCGAGCGATCACGCAACGGTTTTCCTCGGCTTGACGTTGGCGATCTTTCTTTCCGGCTTCAGATACAGGGCGATCGCGGCGGCATGGATCATTCTGGTCGAGATGATGCGCATCGTGATGGGAGGACATTATCCGACTGATCTCGTCGCCGGGGGCGCGCTCGCTGGCGCATTCGTCTGGGCGTCGCAATCGCCTCGCATCATCTCAGCCGGCCAGAAATGCGCCGGCTTCGAAAAGTCTCGTCCAGCGTTTTTCTACGCAGTCGCGTTCTTTCTCAGCTATCAGACTGCAACCCTAATTCGTCGATCTACGGCTGGCGCTCGAAGGGCTCATCCATACGTTCCGCGTGTTTCATTTATAGAATCCCGCCCGTTATTGTTGACGCGGGCCGATATAGATAAGGCTTTGGTCCGAGATGACATAAAACAATTTGTCACGCAATCAATCAATCGCCTGTCGACTGACACTCATTCCGCTTCCAATTATCGCGAATTTAGACTATTGGGCTCGCAGCTTTCGATGATTGTACATTATGCAATCTACGTCGACTAGGCGGGGAAAGTGTCCGGCATTATTCGGTACAAACGCGCTTAACCTGAAACCTTGTTCCTCGTAAAAAGCTATCGACTCAAGATAGGTAGGCATGCCGTGGTAAATGGGCACGATGGCCAATTCACTTTGGAGCGCGACAAACTCCTGCAAGCTACCGTCGGCACCCTTGGCCACTCGAAGGTCATTTCCTTGAGTATCCATC
>DATGHD010000061.1:0-18576 GCA_035308145.1 Roseiarcus sp. | reverse complement strand
CGATACCTTCTGGCGGCAATTCGGTCTGGACATCAGGGCTTTTACCGACGGGTGTTTGGACATGAGCCCTGGACGGGCGAGCGGGACTACCCGGGTGTGACGTGCAAGATTGTCTGCATGGGTCTCGACTTTCCTGCATGCAGGGAGCGCGTAGAATCGCGGTACCCGTTCTTCCACTCAACACCCGAAGAGCGGGAAGCGCTTTTTAGCGGGTGGCTGTCCGCCGCGACGCCCTCTTTCGTTGGGCAGACGCAGCAAAATCGACTTCTCCGCGCAGTCAGGTAAGCGACGCGCGTCTCTGCGCGAAGCGTTGACGGCGAGTCTCTATGGGCCGTGTGCACGCTAAACACCGAGCCCTTTGACGCTCCGCCGATGTCCGCGGCTGAGCGGGCGCCTCGTACTTCATCGTACCGTCACATTCGCTTAATTCGAAATTAGGAACGATTGCTCTATCGTCGCGGCGCGCGCAGCGGACGTCCTTTCTGCTTTCCGCGCGCGAGAATCTCGGCATCAATCGAGGCGACGATGGGCGTAAAAGCCTTCAAAGGTTCGCACGAGGGCGCTGCTGCTCCGTTGATCGACGGCGCCGCGATCATGCGTCGAAAATGGCGCGCGGCGCGGGCGCCCGGCAAGACTTTGCCGTCTTACGAAGAGGTGACTCTCGGCGGGCTCGGGCGTCTATCCGACGATGTCGTCGTGATGGGACGCTCGCCAAGCGACGACTACCGGATTCTTTATGCAGGCCAGCGCGTGGCCGAATGGCTCGGCGCGGCGGCGGGCGCGGAAATTGCAACCTTATCGCCGGAATCCGGTCTCGCCCTTAACGAGGCGATTACGCGCGCCCTCGATACGAACGAGCCGTCAATTGCGGCCGCGCACCGCCTGCGCGACGGCCTGGTCGAGACCTATGACGTTCTCGCCCTGCCTTTGGCGAACCGGTGGGGAGAGCCGCTGGTTTGCGCCTATGTTCGAGCGAGAGGGGCCGGCTACAATCTCGTCGATGCGATTTTTCGCTCGACCACGCAGGGCATTCTGGCGCTTGGCGCCGTGCGCGGCGCCGCCGGCGCCGCTGGCGAGGTTGTGGACTTCCAAGTGGTGGCGCTCAACGAAGGCGCTTGCCGGATGCTGCGCCTCACCGAGGGCGAATTGCGCTGGCGGCGCCTGCGCGATCTCGAATTCGATCGTCTGCATGCGCCGCGCATTCTGGCGCGGCTCCGCGGGACGCTTCTGACCGGCGAGGCTGATGAATTCGAGACCGAACTTTCGTTCGCAGACGGCGTCGCCCATTTCAATTTGAGCTGCGCTTCGATCGGCGATCTCCTCGCCGTCACGCTCGTCGACATTACGGACCTGAAGAAACGAGAGGCCTCGTTTCGACTCCTGTTTGATGAGAATCCGGCCCCGATGTATCTTTATGATCCTGCGACGCTGAAGTTCATGGGCGTCAATGACGCGGCCGTGCGGCACTATGGCTACAGCCGAGAACGATTCCTTGAAATGACTCTTCGCGACATCCGCCCGCGCGATGAATGGAAGCGGCTGGAGGACATTACGGCCGCATCGCCCCGACACGCTGAGGGAACCTGGCGGCATATCAAGGCGGACGGAACGCAAATTGAGGTCCTCGCTTACGCCCGCTCGATCGATTTCGACTCGCGGCCGGCGGTGCTGGTCGCAATCGTCGACATAACGGAACGGCGTCAGGCCGAAGCGCGCATCGCCCATATGGCGCATCACGACGCGCTCACCGACCTTCCCAATCGGCTGCGCTTCAATATGCATCTTGCCGAAGCGCTGCCGCAGCTGCGCCGCCATGGCGACAAGCTCGCAATGCTTTGCCTTGATCTCGATCACTTCAAGGACGTCAACGACACGCTGGGCCATATTGTCGCCGATCGGCTGCTCAAAATCGCCGCTGAGCGAATTCGGCGCGAGCTTCGCCAGCACGATCTCGCCGCCCGGCTCGGCGGCGATGAATTCGCGATCATTCAAATGGGCGTGCAAAGCCCCAAGGACGCCAGCGTCCTCGCGGGCAGGCTGATCGAGGCTTTGAGCGCGCCCTACCAGGTGGAGGATCATCTTGTGGTTGTCGGCGCCAGCATCGGCATCGCGCTCGCCCCGGGCGACGGTCTCGACGGCGAGACGCTGCTGCGTAACGCCGACATGGCTCTCTATCGCGCGAAGGCGGAGGGTCGCGGCACGTTCCACTTCTTCGAGCCGGATATGGACCGCGCTATCCAGACCCGAAGACGGCTCGAGCTCGACTTGCGCAAAGCCTTCGCAGAAGGCCAGTTCGAGCTCTACTATCAACCACTTCTTGATTTGGGGCGCGGCGAGGTCGCGAGTTTCGAGGCGTTGTTACGCTGGCGCCATGCCGAGCGCGGCATGGTTTCGCCGGGAGAATTCATCCCGCTTTGCGAGGAGATCGGCCTGATCGTTCCGCTCGGCGAGTGGGTGATCAGGCAAGCCTGCGCCGACGCGGCTCGCTGGCCGGAGCAGGTCAAAGTGTCGGTCAATCTTTCACCGACGCAGTTCAAGAGCAAGAATCTCGTTCCGGCGATCATCGGGGCCCTGGCCTCGTCGCGGCTGCCGGCGAGCCAGCTCGAGCTCGAAATCACCGAATCGGTTCTTCTCACGGAGAACGAGACGAACCTCGGGACGTTGCACCAGTTGCGCGAGCTGGGGGTGCGAATTTCTCTTGACGATTTCGGCACCGGCTATTCGTCCCTGAGCTACCTCACGCGGTTTCCTTTCGACAAAATCAAGATCGACAAGTCCTTCGTCAGCGAGCTCGCCGATCGGCCGGATTGTTTGGCGATTGTCCGCGCCGTGACGGGTCTTGCGACGAGCCTCGGCATCGCGACGACAGCCGAAGGCGTGGAGACGCAAGCCCAGCTTGATAGGCTGCGCGCCGAGGGCTGCACCGAGGCGCAAGGCTATTTGCTCAGCCCGCCCCGTCCGATGTCCGAGACATCAACGCTTCTAAAGAAATTCGGCGTCGGGCGCGCCGCCGCCTGACAGGCGCGTCACGCGAAGCCTTTAAGCGTTTCCACGAAGCGTTGCGAAAAGCGATCGACGTCGACGGCGATGCAGACGTCGGCGTTTTGTTTCTCGCGCGCCGTCCGCCGCCGATCAGCGACCGTCTGGCCGCGGGTCAGCGCTCCGGCGAGTTCGATATCAACGCTCATCCGCTCCGTCGTCGCCAGTGACGGGTCTTCCGCGATGGCCACGGCCAGCGGGTCATGCAGGCCGCAGCCGGCTATGCCCGGATACATGGTCTCGTAGGACGCCACGTAGAACTCCGCAATCTCCATCATCGTTGCGCCGACGCGGCCGCCGCTTCGCGCGATGTCTTCGCGCATGGCCTTGGTGAGCAGGACTTTCATTGTCACATCCATGCCGACGAGAATGATTTTCGCGCCCGAGCGCAAGACGATCTGCGCGGCTTCGGGGTCATTCCAGAAATTCGCGTCAGCCATCGGCGTCGGTATGCCCTGGATGCCGGGGTGAAACACCGTGCTGCCCATCACCACGATCTCCTTCAAGAGTCTCGCGATGTCGGGCGCCTTGGCGAGGGCGATGGCCACATTGGTGGTCGGGCCGACTGGACAGAGCGTGATTTCACCCGGGTTCTCGCGCGCCATGCGAATGATGAGGTCGGACGCGTGCTCGGCGATCGCCGCGCTTTTGGGAGGAGGCAGCGCGACCTCGCCAAGGCCGTTCCGGCCATGGACGTGCTCCGCGCCCTTGACGAAAGGCTTCAGCAGCGAGCGGCCCGGCCCGCGCGCGACGGGAATATCTGGTCGCCCGGCGAGTTCGAGAATGCGCAACGTGTTGGCCGTCGCGATATCGACATCCGTATTGCCGAATGTCGTCGTTAGCGCCTCGAGACGTATGCTCGGCCGGTTCAGCGCGTAGAGAATCGCCATCGCGTCGTCGATGCCGGTGTCGACATCAAGAATCATGCGGCAGAGGTCGACCATGAGACGGAGCTTCCTTTATGCTGCTTGAGCCTAACGGGCCTCAGGCTGCGCCTCTCCGGCCGGCGCGGGCGATGCGGCTGCAATCTCCGCCGAAGGCCGCGCGGCGCGGGTTCGCCGGCGGTGACTAATGACCAGCGCAGCCAGCGTCACGACATAAGGCGAAATATCGGTCAGCTGATTGGGCAGGCCTTGGCTTTGCAGGCGGATGCTCAAGGCGTCGGCGAGGCCGAAAAGGACGCATGCGCCAGCGGCGTAAAGCGGATTGGCCCGGCCGAGCATGACCGCGACCACGGCGATCCAGCCGCGCCCCGCGCTCATGTCTTCGGCGAAGACGCTGACCGCGCCAAGCGAGAGTTGCGCGCCGGCGAGGCCGACCAGCGCGCCGCCGCAAAGAATTGTCACAATGCGATAGAGGTTGACGTTAACGCCGAGCGTCTCGGCGGCGTCTGGCTGCTCGCCGACGCCGCGCAAACGCAGGCCAAGCGCAGTGCGGAAGAGAACGACGCTGACGATCGCGACCAGCGCCCAAGCCGCCCAGGTGATGATCGTCTCACTCGCAAAGCCCCAGCCAAGCACCGGAATGCCGCGCAACGCCGGCAACCGGATCTTGTCAATCCCGACGATCGCCGGGTCGCTGAACGTGCCGCTGACGCCGAAAAGCACGCGCAGCAAATAGGCCGTAAGTCCCGAGGCGAGCAGGTTCATGCCGATGCAGATCACGACGGGATCGCCGCGAAAGACCGTCGCGCCGAAGGCGAGGATGAGGGAAAAGACCGTTGCCGCCGCCATCGCGGCGGCGACGCCGCCGGTCGCGCTATGCGTCGCATAGCTGCCGACAATCGCCGCGAAGGCGCCGACCAGCATCTGGCCTTCCAGCGCCATATTGAAGACGCCCACTCTCTGGCAGAGCGATCCGGCGAGCGCGGCCAGCAGAATCGGCGTCATCGCCTGCACGGCCGATTGCATCATGAAGGGCGTGATGATCTCGCTCATGCCCGCCTGCCGACGCTGTGGCGAACTGCGAGAAACAGAATGACGATCGACTGCAAAACAAGCGTGAGCACGCGAGGGATCGACGTTTCGCGCTGCATGGCGAAGCCGCCGGTCTGCAGCGCCGCGAAGAAAACTCCGGCCGCGATTGCGCCGACCGGCTCGCCGCCGGCGAGAAGGGCGGCCATCAAGCCGGACCAAGTGTAGGAAGGCGTCAGGAAGGTCTCGTCGATGAAACGGAATTGCGAGCCGAGCACGATGATCGCGCCGACGAGGCCGGCGATCGCGCCGCTCGCAAACATCACGCGGGTCGCTTGGGCGTCGAGACGGACGCCGCCGTAGCCAGCGAAGCGCTTGTTGACGCCGCGCAGGCGAAGCTCATAGCCGACGATCGTGGCGCGATCGACGAAAACGACGAGCGCCGCGACCGCGACAATGATGAGAAGGCCGACGTTCAATGGGCCGGCGATCGTCGGAAGCCGCGCGCTTTCGGGGATCATTGACGTTTGCGGCAGGCCGGTCGTCGTGTCGCGCAAAGGAAAACGGACGATGTACGAGACGACCCCGATCGCCGGATAGCTCATCAGCAGGCTCGAAATCAGCATGGGTATGCCGTGCCGTGTTTCGCCCCAAGCGGCGAGCGCGGCGTAAAGGCCGGCGGCGATCCCCGCGGCGATAAGGGCGACGATCGCGGCGATCGGCCCCGGCGCCGGCAGGTACACGGCGACGGCCGCGGCGACGAGAGCGCCGATCACCATCTGGCCGTCGCCGCCGAGATTGATCATGCCGCCGCGCAGGGGGATGGCCGCCACGAGGGTCATTCCGACAAGCGGCGTCGCCCAGTTCAAAGTGTCGGGCAGGGCGCCCCATCCCAGAGAGCCGACCAGGATTTGATAGTAGGCCAGCAGCGGGTTGGCGCCCGAGGCGAGGATCAGCGCGCCGCCGACCAAAGCGGCGAAAAGGAGAGCCACGGCGGCGGGCGGCGCGCGCAAGCGCGGCCGCCCGTCGCGATCGGCGGCCCGCGCGCTCACGCGGCGACCGGCTCGCGGCCGGCCATCAACAGGCCGAGCGTTTCCTCGCTGGCCTCTTCTGCGCTCACGTCGGCGAGAATGCGCCCCTCGTACATCACGAGAATCCGATCGCTGAGCGCCAGGATTTCGGAAAGCTCCGCCGAGATCATGAGGATCGCGCGGCCCTTGTCGCGCTCGGCGATGAGTTGGCTATGAATGAATTCGGTCGCCCCGACGTCGAGACCGCGGGTCGGTTGCTCGGCGATCAGCGCCGGCGCCTCATGCGACAGTTCCCGCGCCGCCACGACCTTTTGCAGATTGCCGCCGGAGAGCGAGCCGACCAGCGACCGCTCGCCGGCGATTTTGATCCCGAATTTCGGGATCAAAGCGCGCGCCTTGGCGCCCATCGCCTTGCGGTCGATCAGGGCGCCATGGCCGATCGGCGCCGAACGATGGAAGCCCATCGCCAGATTGTCGGCGGCGTTTGCGCCAAGCGCTGCGCCGACCGCCGCGCGATCTTCAGGGATATAGGCGATTCCGGCGGCCCGTCGCTCGGCGACGTCGGCCGCCGTCACGTCGCGGCCCGCGACCTTGACGCTTCCGCCATCGGCCGGCCGGAGGCCGACCAGGGCCTCGACGAGCTCGCTTTGGCCATTGCCGGCGACGCCGGCGATTCCGACGATTTCTCCTGCGTGAACAGCGAAGCTGACTTTGTCGACCGTCGGCTTGCCGCCCGGCGCCGCGATGGCGAGGTCGACCGCCTCCAACGCCGGCGCGCCAATGCGCGCAGGCGCCTTGTCGACCTTCAAATTGACGCTTCGACCTGTCATCGCGCGGATGATCTCGCGCGGGCTGGTCTCGCTCGTCCTCATCCGATCGACGACCCGTCCGTCGCGTAAGACCGTCACGCGATCGGTGACCGCCATGACCTCGTTGAGCTTATGGGTGACAAAGAGGATCGTGCGGCCGCCGGCGGCGAGATGGCGCATGACTTCGAAAAGGCCGTCTCGCTCTTGCGGCGTCAGCACCGCGGTCGGCTCGTCGAGGATCAGAATTTGCGCCTCGCGATAAAGCGCTTTCAGGATTTCGATCCGCTGGCGCACGCCGACCGATAGTTTCGTCACTACCGCGTCCGGGTCGACGTTGAGGCGGTGACGTTCGGCGAGCGCGGCGACGCTTTGTCGGGCGGCGCGCCGATCGACGAAAGGGCCGCGCCGCGGCTCGCGCGCATAGACGATGTTTTCCCAGACGGTCAGCGAGTTGAACAGTTTGAACGCCTGATGGACCATGCCCATGCCATGAGCGATGGCGTCAAGCGCGGAGCGGAAATGAACTTCGGCGCCGCGCAGCAGCACGGCGCCTTCGTCCGGCCGCTGCAATCCATAGAGAATGCTCATCAGCGTCGATTTGCCGGCGCCGTTCTCGCCCATCACCGCGTGGATCTCGCCTCGCTCGACGGCGAGATCCACGTGATCATTGGCGAGAAGCGCGCCGTAGCGTTTGACGACGCCCCTCGCTTCGAGTTCGAAGGCCGCCACGACTTGCGGCTATTTGGCCGTCATCGGATCGGCGATCTTGAGCTCGCCATTGGCGATTTGATCGCGCAAGGCCTTCACTTTGGCGACCGCGTCAGGATAGTCGGCGATCGTGCACTTGGAATCTTTGAGGTCGGCGTCGAAAGCGACCAGCGCCATGCCGCCTTCTTTGAGGCCGAGGGCGGTGATCGGCTGCTGCGAGCCCGCCATGATGCCCTTGACCGCAGATTCGACAGCGACGTCGGTCTTTTTCAGAACGTTGTCCATGACCATGCCGGGCGCCTGCGGGCATTGGTTGGCGTCGACGCCAAAAGCGTTGGCGCCGGGCGCGTCCTGAAGAGCCTTGAATATGCCGCCGTTGCCGCCGGCGGCGGCGGCGAGAACCCGGTCGGCGCCGTCGGCGAGCATCGCCGCGGCGCGTTCTTGCGCGCGCGCCGGATCGGAGAAGGGGCTGTTGCCGCCGACCCAGAGCGTCGGCGAAATCTTGATGTCCGGCTTGACGTGTTTGGCGCCTTCGATGAAGCCGTCGGTGTAGCGGTGCAGGAAGGGGATATCGAGCGCGCTGATCGCTCCGACCTTGCCCGCCTTGCTGGTGAGCGCGGCTTCCGCGCCGGTGAGGAAGCTCGCCTCATATTCGCGGAACACCGAGCAGAAGATGTTCGGCTTCATCTTGTCGAAAGGACAGGAGTCGATCTGCAGGAACTTGACGTTCGGATAGGCGGTGGCGACTTCGGGAAGCATGTCATTGAACTCGAACCCGATCGAGATCACCACTTTGGCGCCGGCCTTGGCCGCCGCCTCCAAATTCTGGCGCTGGGTGGTCGGGTCGGAGCTCTCGTAAGTCTTGGCGTCGGCGCCGAGCTCCTTGGCGACGCGTTCGGTCCCGATCTTGCCGAGCTTCAGGAAGTCGTTGACCCCGATAGGGTTGGGCGAGACGTAAACAAAGAGCGGTTTGTCGGCCGCCATGGCGGCTGAGGCGAGGAGGCCCGCCGCGGCCAGGCCCGCCATCCGAGTTGCGTGTTTCATTGTGGATTCTCCCCTTTGGCGGAAGGCTTCCTCAGAAGCGTTCCGCGCGCCGCTCGATAAATTCCATCAGAACTTGGCGGCGGCTGCAACGGTTGGCGTGGACCGGGACCGCCAAGGCTCAATAGGGCGTATCGCCGCCGTCGGCGTTGATCGCCTGGCCGCGAATGATCAGGGCGTCGTCGCTGAGCAGGAAAGAGATGGTCCGCGCCACTTCTTGCGGCTCGATATGACGAAGCAACTGAGAGCTGACGAGCTGCGGAAAGACCTCGTCCGGCTTAGCGTTCGCCAGTCTGCCGTAGGCGACCGCGACGTCGCGCAGCATGTCGGTTGCGACCCCTCCCGGGCACACGCAATTGACGTTGATGTCATGTGGGGCGAGAGCCGCCGACAGCATGCGCGTCACGCTGATCAACGCTGCCTTGCTGGCGCTATAGGCAAGCGATTCCTTATGCCCCTTTTTGCCGGCCTCGGACGCGACATTGACGATGGCGCCGCGAACGCCCCTGGCGATCATCGACTTGGCGGCGAGCCGCGCCGCCTCATAGGCGCCGAAGACATTGACCGCGAAAATCTTCTCCCAGTCGCTCCACGGCGTCGCGAGCGGATCGACATGGCGGACAATCGCGGCGCAGTTGACCAGCCCGTCGATCCGCCCGAACCTCCCTTCCGCCTCGTGCAACGCCGCGGCGATTGACGCAGGATCGGCGGCATCGAGCGTCAGAGCCAGGACGTTTGGATCGGCGATTTCGGCGATCGTCGCATCGAGCGCGCTGCGCCTGACGTCGGCCAGCGCCACGCGCGCGCCTTCGGCGATGAGAAGCTCGCCGGTTGCGCGGCCGATCCCGCCGGCGCCGCCGGTGACCACGAATGTTTTTCCTTCATGAACCGGCGTCGCCCGCTTCGCTCGGGTCGCGAGCGGCTCATGCGGCGCTCGCGTCGAAAATTCCCCCATCCCTTGTCTCCGCTCCAGCCGAACGTTTATCTAATGATAGCCGACGTCGGCTCTGACGTTGCCGCGGAAGACCCAGTACGACCAAGCCGTATAGAGGAGGATGATCGGCAGCAGGAAGAGCGTGCCGATAAGCAGGAAGGCTTGCGTGCTCTGCGAGGCCGCGGCCTGCTCCAAGGTGAATTGCGGGGGCGCGATCAGCGGCCACACGCTGATCGCGACGCCAAGGACGCCAAGCCGACGCCGGCAAGCACTATGTGCCGCCAATGACCCGGGCGAATTGAATTTGCGACAAGATGACAGGATCAAGGCGCATTTCTCAAATTACCCAAGAGAGCTCAGCGAGCCAGCGCGAAGAAAACGTAGTCCAAAACGCTGTCCGGCGCGAGTGGCCTCAATGTCGCGGATGACAGAGCGGCGGGCGAAACGTCGCCTCTAGCGCCCGCCGAGAAAGTCGCGCACCGCGGGCGAGGCCTTTAGGCCTTCGAGCTCGCTCTCGTTCGGCAATTGCGGCCGGTCGCGTTCGGCGTCGACGAGGCAGAGGAAGCCGAGCGGCTCGTCGGGCGCGGCGCGGAACTGATGCCAGGTCCAGGGCGGCACTGTGACGAGATCATGCAGGCCGATTTTCTGTACCTCATCGCCGACAAGGCATTGGCCGGCGCCATGCAGCACGAGGACGGCATGCATATGCTCATGACGTTCGAGCGTCGAATAGCCGCCAGGCGCGACTTCAAAGTAGCGTAGTTCTCCTTTGAGGCGGGAGTCGCGGAAGAGCACCTGCCGCGTCACGCCCTCGTAAGGCGTGGCCTGGTCTTGCTTGTACTGATGGACTTCGACCGATTCCCAGCCGCGTCGGCCGCGCGCGGCGCGACGAACGGGCTTCGGTTTACGATCTTCAGGCATCGACGGCTCCGTATTCATGCGCAACGACGGCCTGAACGAATTGCCGCGTCCGACGGACAAGCTCGGTTTTTTCCGCGGTAAGCAATGCGCCTCCGATCAATAGCATAACGTCTCCGCCATAGAAGCGCAGCATCTCAGGCACGCGCGCGAGATCCATCCCTCCCGCGGGCGCCGGCGCGCTGGCGGCAAGAGATCGCCACGGATCACGCAAAGCCTTGGCGATCTCGAGGCATGTCGACTCGGAATAGCCGAAACGGCCGCCATAGTTTGGAAAGATCGACGCATCGGCGCCGAACAGTCGAAAGAGGCGGGCATAGACGTCCGGCGCAATGCGCGCGCCGGTGAGCGTCGGATGGGCGATGAAGGCGAGCGTGGGATGGGCTAGCCGCAGCGCCTGCAAGGTCGAGACGCCGGCGACAGCAGGGGCGATCAAGAACGTATCGAGGCCTTCGCGCTTCGCGAAGGCGATCTGCCGCTCGATCGTCGTGCGGTCGCCTGAGAGGCTCGGGACATAATGGGTCGGATGGCCGGTCTCGGCGACGGCCTTGCGCACGGCGTCCGCGCAGGCCATGACGCGCGCTTCGAACCGGCTGTACTTTTGATCGGCGAGGCCGTGATCGTCCTTGATGAAGTCGAGGCCGCCGAGCGCCAGATTGTGGGCGAGCTCGCCGAGCGCGGCGGGCGTAAGGCCTTGCGGCTTCAGAGCGGAAGCGGTCAGCGCGCGACGCTCTGCGCGGGTTCGCCGGCGTAGCCCCGCCAAGCCTTGGCTCGGGCCGCCAAACGCCTCGATCACCGCCGCAGGCAGGACGACGTCAATCAGAGCGACGTCGTCATGAAGCGACGTGTTGCCAAACAGCATGTTCATGAGTTGACCGGCGTCGCCGCCGATCGTTGCGGCGCTGAGGCCGATGTCGACATCGAAGACGCCCTCGGCGCGCTCGGCGACGCGAAGAACTTCGCCGACGATTTCGGCGCGAATGAACGGGTCGCGCACGGCCGCCAGCGGGGCCTCGACGCTTTGCTCAACCGCAATCGCCTTGGCGCGCTCGTCAATCGAAGCGGCGTCGCCGCGGATCCGATAGGTGACGATAAGTCGTTGAGCCGACATGACCCTTCCGCTTTGGCCAGCCGGTCGCTGGCAATTAGGTCGCTCTACGCCGTGAGGCGCGCCAATGGCAATGAGGGCGGCGCGACATGCCTAAGGCGCGGCATTGAAGCGACAAAGATTATTCAATATAACAATCGTGGCTCAACCGCCCACGGCTGCTAGGGACCTCGAACGGTCTGACGAGCGCGGCGCGAAAAGGCGGAAGCCGTTAGGGAGGATCGGTCATGGATCGTCGCCAGTTCTTGGCGTTTGGCTCTGCGTTAGCGCTCGCGCCTCGCGTCGCCCGCGGCGACGAAATGAAGCCGCTGAAAATAGGCATCATGAACGACATGTCAGGCGTCTACGCCGACTACCAGGGCGTCGGATCGGTCGTCGCCGCGAACCTCGCCGTCGACGACTTCTCGGCGAAGCTCGGCGTTCCCGTCGAAATCGTCTCGGCCGATCACCAAAATAAGCCCGACGTCGGCAGCGCCATCGCCCGGCGCTGGTTCGACGAGGAAGGCGTGGACGTGATCATGGACCTGCCGAATTCTTCGGTGGCGCTCGCCGTCGTCAATGTCGCGACCGAGAAGAACAAGGCGGCGATCGGCTCCGGCGCCGGCGATTCCGCGCTCACCGGCCCGAAGTGTTCGAAGAATTTCATTCACTGGACTTACGATACCTACGCGCTCGGCCACGGCCTCGGCAAAGCGCTGACCGATCAGGGCGGCAAGAGTTGGTTCTTCATTACCGCCGACTACGCCTTCGGCAAGGATTTGAAGGCCAATTGCGCGGCCGCGGTCGAAGCGGCGGGCGGCGCCGTGCTGGGCGAAGCGCGCCATCCGATCAACACGGCGGATTTCTCCTCGTACCTTCTGCAGGCGCAGGCCTCGGGCGCCGATGTCGTCGGGCTCGCCAATGCCGGCGGCGATATGAACAACTGCATCAAGCAGGCCGCCGAATTCGGCTTGGCCAAGAAGCAGCGCCTCGCCGGCCTCATCTTGAACGTCACCAATATTCCTGCGCTCGGCCTTGCCGCGGTGCAGAATTCAACGATCTGCTCCGGCTTCTATTGGGACATGAACGATGGCGCACGCGCTTTCGCCAAGCGCTTCCAGGCGGCCCATCCCAAAAAGATGATGCCGAACGACATGCACGCCGGCATGTATTCGGCGACCGCGCACCTCTTGAAAGCCATGGCGGCGATTAAGAGCGCGGCCGATGGAGTCAAGTTGATCGATCAGATGAAGGCGATGCCGACCGACGATCCGCTCTTCGGGCGAGGCTCGATCCGGATCGACGGTCGCAAGCTCCATCCGATGTACCTTCTCGCGACCAAGACAGTCGAGGAATCGAGAGGCGACTGGGATTATTTCAAGGTCGTCGCCACGATCAAGCCCGAGGACGCCTTCCGCCCGCTCGACAAGGGCGGCTGTCCCTTCGTGAAAGCCTAGACGCGCGGCGTCTTAGGCGGACCGGCGGTCGGCGCCGACGGCGGGCCATTCGGCGCGGTCCTTCTCGCCGAGCGCCCCGAGAGCCTCGGCGAAGAGCACGCGGTTGCGGCCAGCCGTCTTCGCCGCATAGAGCGCGCGATCAGCCGCCGAATAGAGTTGATTGAAGTTCTGGCCCGGTTGAGGCAGCGCGACGCCGGCCGAGATCGTCACCTTGACGGCGCCGCCCTGAACAAGAATAGGCGCGGTCGCGACGCGGTCGCAAAAGGCGGCCAATTTCGTCTTAAGCGTCTCCGGCGGCGCGCCGGACGAGAGCAGCGCAAATTCTTCGCCGCCGACCCGGGCGACAGTCCCAAATTCGCCGAGCGCCTCGACCATCATCTGCCCTACAGATCGAATGACGTCGTCGCCCGCAAGATGGCCGAGCGTGTCGTTGACTTTTTTGAACCGATCGATGTCGGCGATCACGAGCGCCAAGGCTTCAGGCTTGGCCGCCCCACCGCCTCCATCAGGGCGCGGCGATTGGCGAGCCCGGTGAGCTGGTCCGTCCGGCTCAGCTCCTCGGCGACAAGCTTCGCCCGGTAAAGCTCGAGATGAGCTTTGCCGATCGTCCGTGAAATGGGCGCGGCGAGAACCAGAACCAGCACGGTGGTAATCGCCCAGGAGCGAAAACAGGCGGCCCAGTCGATGAAGAAGGTCAGCTGGTTCGTCACGTCGACCGCGAGCGCGATCGCGACGCAGACCGCTGTCACCGCCAAGACGTAGCGGCGAAGCTCGCGATCGTTTCTGATCGAGCCGCGAAAAAGGCGAGAGAATTGAGACAACGCGACGCCTCGGCAGTCGATATCTCGGGCAATCGACAGCGATTATGAGGCGGGGGATCATAAGATTGGATTAACGAGACGCTCAGGGGTGGAGCGCGCAGCAAACGATTTCCACAGGCCTGATCCATCCGTTTTATGCGATCGGCCCGCCAAAAACGCGGCTTGACCCGCTTTGCTGTTTGACGATTTGATGACCGGGACGGGGATTGCCTTTCGCATTGAGTTTTTGCGCCCGTAAAGGGCGCTCTCGTCGCCGATGGGCGAGCGAGCGTAAGGTCGCCGCGCCGAAAAAGCAGTGGAGGGACGGATGAACAGGAACTTCATCTATGTGATGATCGGCCTTCTGCTCGGCGTCGCGCTCGGCACGGCCAGTTATTATTCCTTCCCCGACAAGGCGACCGCGGCTGAAGTCGCCAAATATATGTCGCTGGTCAGCGCCGTGTTCTTGAAGCTGATCAAGATGATCATCGGGCCGCTCGTGCTGTCGACCTTGGTGGTCGGCATTGGCCATATGGGCGACGCAGCGACGGTCGGTCGCGTCGGCGCCAAGACAATGGGCTGGTTCGTCTCCGCCTCGATCATCTCGCTCCTGCTCGGCCTTTTCATGGTCGATCTCCTCAAGCCGGGCGTCGGCATCGTCATCGCCGATCAGGGCGCCAACACCGCCAACCTCACGACCCAAGCCTTCAACGTCGAGAATTTCATCGATCATCTCGTGCCGACCTCGCTGTTCAAATCGCTCGCCGACGGAGAAATTCTACAGATCGTCGTGTTCTCGGTCTTCGCCGGCGTCGCGATCATGGCGATGGGCGAAAGGGGCAAGCCGCTGCTCGAACTTGCCGACAGCGTCGCTCACATGATGCTGAACATCACCGCTTATGTGATGAAGATCGCGCCGATCGCGGTCTGCGCTTCGGTCGCGTCCGTCATCACCAAATCGGGCCCGGGCATCCTCATCAATTTCGCCAAGTTCCTCGGCGGCTTCTACCTGACGCTCGTGGTTCTCTGGATCATCCTGCTGTCGGTCGGCTTCCTGGTGGTCGGCCCCAGAATGGGCGAATTGGTGAGGAGGATGCGCGAGCCTTTCCTGCTCGCCTTTTCGACCGCGAGCTCCGAGGCGTCGTATCCGAAGATCCTGGAGCAGCTTCAGAAGTTCGGCGTCTCGAGAAGGATCGCCAGCTTCGTGCTGCCGCTCGGCTATTCGTTCAATCTCGACGGCACGATGGCGTACACGACCTTCGCCTCGATGTTTATCGCCCAGGCCTATGGCGTCGACATGCCGCTTTCGAAGCAATTGCTGATGGCGGCGGTGTTGATGATCACGTCCAAGGGCGTCGCCGGGGTGCCGCGCGCGTCTCTCGTGGTGATTCTCGCGACGCTGAAGCAATTCGGCATTCCGGAGGCGGGCTTGTTCCTGATCCTTGGCATCGATCAGTTCCTGGACATGGGCCGCAGCGCGACCAATGTAATCGGCAACTCGCTCGCCGCCTCCGCTGTCGCCAAATTCGAAGGCGATCTCGGTCCGGCCACCGACGCGGCCGAGGGGGCGGCGCCGCCCACGGTCGAGCCGGCGCCGGCCTGATCGAACGGGAAGGAATCGATGGCGAACATCGCGAAGAGAGCGGCGGCGCTGGCGGCGGCAATGATCGCGCTGCACTTAAGCGCCGCTGTCGCGGAGGACTTGAACGGCGCCGACAATACCGCGCCGCCCGCGGCCAACGAAGAGAACACGCCCACCATTCTGATCGGGACTTTGAAGAAGATTCGCGACAGCGGCTCGGTGACGATCGGCTATCGCGAATCCTCCTTTCCCTTCTCCTATGTACGCCAGGCAGGCCCTCCGATTGGCTATTCGATCGACCTTTGCTTAGGAATCGTCGACGAGATCAAGCGCGAGCTTGGCGGCGCGCCGGTCGTGGTCGGCTATCAGCGCGTCACTTCGGAGACGCGGATGGACGCGGTCGCCGGCGGCAAGGTCGATCTCGAATGCGGTTCGACCACTGGCAATGTCGAACGCCAAAAGACCGTCGCCTTCTCGCCGGTCATTTTCGTCGCCGGCACCAAGCTCCTTGTCGAACGCGGCTCGGGGATCGAGTCCTTTCGCGACCTTTCAGGCAAGCTCCTGGTCGTGACCAGCGGCACGACCAACGAAAGCGCGATGCGGATGCTCAACAACAAATATAGGCTGAACATAAATATCGTCACCGGCAGCGACCATCAGGCGTCTTATGACATGCTGGCGGCCGGCAAGGTCGACGCTTTCGCGACCGACGACGTGCTTCTCTATGGCTTTATCGCCGCCAACAAGGCGCAGGCGACCTTGGCGGTGGTCGGCGATTTCATCACCTATGAGCCCTATGGGATCATGTTCCGCAAGGACGATCCGCAAATGTCCGATGCGGTCGCCCACGCCTTCGCGACAATGGCGGCGACCGGAACGTTGGTGGCGACGTACCACAAATGGTTCTTGCAGGCGACGCCGACCGGCGAGTTCCTTAACATGCCAATGTCGTTGCAACTGACGGAAAGCTTTAGGACGCTGGGCGTGGATGAGTTCTGATCGCCAGCGCGAGACGTGGAGTGACGAGGCAATCTTGCAACGCAGCGGTCTCTATCAGTCAGCCGTTTCGCGCGGTCGGCGGCCTCCTGCCGAGATTGCTGAAGAATCGCAGCAGATAGCCATCCGGATCAGCGACGACGAACTGCCGATTGCCCGCCTCCGTATCGCCCTGCCGGTACCAACGCTCCTCGAGCGATATTGGAACGCTCAAGCCGGAGCGCTGGACGGCGGCATAGAGCGCGTCGACGTCTGACACAAGAATCTGAAGATTGATTCCGCGCCCAAAAGGATATTCCAAGGGCGCCATGCGAAAGCGCCGACCGGGACCGGCCGCCTCCTCCAGCATCAAATGCGCGCCGTCGCGGACAAGATACGCAAACCGCTCCTCGGGCCGGCTGAACAAACATTGGAAGCCGAAGACCTCAATATAGATGGCCAGCGATCGGTCGAGGTCGGCGACGTCAAGCTCCGGGACCAGCGGCGACGCGCTAATGGTCATGCCGATCCGCCGAGCGCTTCCTGGCGAATGAACTCATAGACGGACTGCACGGCGGGCGGCATGGCGCGGTTGCGCACGGTGATGAGACTGTATGGCTGAATGACAATTGGATGTTTCGTCGGCAGAATCTCGATCGGGCCGGCCGGCGCGCCTTGGGCGACGAATCTGGCGGCCTCGATCGACATGGGCGCGATGGCGTTGGAGTTTGCGACCATGATCATCGTCAAGAGCAGCGAGGTCGTGTTCGATAGTCGCTCCGGCAAAGCGACATCCTCAGCGAGGAACATTGTCTCGACCGTGCGACGGAGCGGCGTGCCGCGCGGCTGGATCACCCATTCATAGGCGGCAAGCTGGCGGACCGAAACCGGACCGTGGCCGCTGAGCGGATGGCCGCGCCGCACGATGAGGCAGGCCTCTTCGACGCCGATCGTCTGGCAATCGAAGAGGCGGGGATTGAGATCGTCAGGCACGCGGGCGATGATAAAATCGAGCCGCGAGGCGAGAAGATCGCGCGCCAGCACGCTGCTCGTGTCGATCTTGATGGTGAGTTCGACGGCGGGATAAATCGTCCTGAGCTTGGCGATGGCGGGCGCGGCAAGGTCGATCGCCGGCCCAGTCACCGCGCCGAGCGCCGCCGATCCGGCGCGGCCGTTGCGCAAATCCGAGATTTCGCGCTCAGCCTGCGCCAATTGCAGCAGCACAGCACGGGCGTGGCGGGCGAGCGAGAGGCCGAGCGGCGTCAAACGGACGCCGCGCGCCAGTCGCTCGCAAAGCGGGGCGTCGATGAGCCCCTCCATTTCGGCGATCATGCGCGAAGCGGCCGGCTGCGACATCGCGACAGCGCTCGCCGCCGCGCTGACCATCTCATGTTCCTCGAGCGCCACGATCAGCCGTAAATGGGTGAGCTTGAGACGGTTGCGGGCGAGCGGGTCGCCTCGAAGGGCAAGCGCTCCGCCGGCTTCTTCAATGCGCAGGTCTGCGGCGATTTCATCCATGGCTCAAATTCCAGGCCGGCAGGACCTATACCAGAAAGGAATGGATAACGCGCCCAATCGTATTTGACTGTCATAGGAATTTCCACCAGCATGCCTCCAATGGGAGGAGCGGCTTGCCGCCGCGTGGGGGCGCGGCGGCTGACGCTTTTTACGCCGAGGCGAGCGAGCCCGGCTGAAGCTTGGGAGCGCCGCTTCTGAAATGACCGCCGCGACTGCGGAAAGCGCCGGCTTTACGGACATTGTGCGCCTGGTCGGGGTGCAGAAATATTTCGGCGCGGTGCACGCGCTGAGGAACATCAATTTGTCCGTTGGCCGCAACGAGATCGTCGGCCTCATCGGCGACAACGGCGCTGGCAAATCGACGCTCATCAAGACGGTGACCGGCGTCTTCAAGCCGACGGCCGGACGCATCTTCATCCGTGACAAGGAGATCGACCTGGAGGCCTATTCCGTCGGCAAGGCGCATGACCTCTCGATCGAGACCGTGTACCAAGACAAGTCGCTCGGCGAGAAGCAGCCGCTCTGGCGCAACTTCTTCGTCGGCCGCCAAATCACCAATCGTTTCGGCTTCATCGACGTGAAGAAGGAGAAGGAGGTCGCCGCCGACATCCTCTTGAACACGATCGGCTTTCGCGGCGTCGGCATATCCGTCGATTCGACGGTGCAATTATTGTCAGGCGGCGAGCGGCAGGGCATTTCAATTGGCCGCGCCATGCATTTCAATTCGGATCTGATTATTCTCGATGAGCCGACCGCCGCGCTCG
>DATGHD010000060.1:0-5310 GCA_035308145.1 Roseiarcus sp. | reverse complement strand
ATTCCGGGCTTCTCGGCGAAGCTCGGGGCGATATAGCCTTCGTTCAATGGACCGCCCCGGCTGGTACGGAGCGGCAGAACAGCCCTTCGGCCAGCGGCTGACCCGCAAATTTAAATCTCCCAGTCAGGTCAACGTCTTCGATGCCCCGTTCAGGACATAAAACCGCCAGTCCCTCGCAGCGCCTGTTGCGCGTCGCGGAGGCGGTGCGCCACGCCGCCGTGGAAGCGCTGGCGCGCGGCCATTTCGAAGAGCCGGCCCTCGCCTCTCGCTCGCTGACCATTCGCGAGGTGAAAATGTCGCCGGACCTGCGTCTGGCGACGCTTTCGGTGATGCCGCTCGGCGGAAAGGCGCGTCCGGAGACGCTGGCGGCGCTGGAGCGCAACAAAAAAGCGTTGCGCGCCGAGGTCGCGCGGCGCGTCAACCTGAAATTCGCGCCGGACCTGCGGTTTGTCCTCGACGACAGCTATGACGCGCAGGCGCGCATCGACGCGCTCCTGCGTTCTCCCAAAGTCGTTCGGGATTTAGATCGCGAGCCGAAGACAGACACGAAAGCCGAAAAGGGCGCTTGATATGGTGTGGACGAAGGAAAAACTCTGCGCTCTGCCCGCTAAAGACCTGCGCTCACTCTACGACAACGCGTGCAAGAGCGAGAAGCCCGAAGCTCAGGCACTCATTACACTGATCGAAGAGATCGGCGTTCCTGCGCTCAGTACGTCAATGAAGCTCGATTCGCCGGTCGGTAAGAAGATGAGCAACGTCATCTTTTCTCAAGAGGGGCGATCGGCGGCGCTGAAGGCGGCGGTTGACGGCCGCCCACCAATGGAAGGGATCGACCCCCTTCTCCAGAAGGCGCTTGGCAAAGACTATAATCCAGCGAATGAGGCCACAGTGCAGGCTGGTTATCTCGTCGCAAACCTCATGCGCCAGTGCTCTTGGGAGACCAATGGTCGCCGCGCCCCACTTCCGCCAGGCTGCGTAGCCAAGACCGCCGCGCTCTTTGTTCACATCCCTTCCAAGAAGCAATGTTAGTGAGCGCGCCGCGTTCAACTCGCGTCGAGATCAATGGCTGGGTCTGTCTCGATAAGCCGGTCGGGCTGACTTCGACGCAGGCCGTCTCGCAACTGCGCTGGCTCTACAACGCCAAGAAGGCTGGTCACGCCGGCACGCTCGATCCGCTGGCTTCCGGCGTGTTGCCGATCGCCTTCGGCGAAGCGACGAAGACGGTCGCCATCGTGCAGGACGGCGTGAAGTCGTACCGTTTCACCGTGAAATGGGGCGAAGAGACCGACACCGACGATTCGGAAGGCCGTGTGATTGCAACCAGCGACGCGAGGCCGGAGCCGGCGGCGATCGAAGCGTTGCTGCCGCATTTTACCGGCATGATCCGCCAGACGCCTCCGATCTATTCGGCGATCAAGATCGCCGGCGAACGCGCCTATGATCTGGCGCGGGACGGCGAGGCGGTGGAAATGACGCCGCGCGAAGTCGTCGTGTATCGCCTCGCCCTGATTTCTTCGGAACCGAACCTTGCGGTTTTCGACGCCGAATGCGGAAAAGGGACCTATGTGCGGGCTATCGCGCGCGACATCGGCCGCGCGCTTGGCTGCCGTGGCCACGTCGTCGCTTTGCGGCGAATGCGGGTCGGGCCCTTCCACCTAGAAGGCGCCGCCAAGCTCGACGATTTGCGTGAGCGGCCCGAGCGCCTGCAGAGCGCGCTCGCGCCGGTGACGGCAGGGCTTGCCGAATGGCGGGCGCTGGCGATCGACCGCGACGCGGCCGCGATCTTGCGCCGCGGCCAGAAGCTCCTGCTCCGCGGCCGCGACGTCCTGGCCGAAGGTCCGGCCTATGCCGCCTGCTTTGGCGCGCCCGTCGCCTTCGGCGCGATCGAGGCCGGCTACTTTGTGCCGACGCGGGTGTTCAATCTGCCGGGGTGACGCGGATGGCGAACAGCGGGTGGGCCTCGTATTTGCCATTCGCTATTCGCCGCTCAGCGTGGCGCCGGCTCGATCAGACGCCGCCTGTGGTGGCGCTTGTCATGCCCGCGCGATAAAGGACTCCTCGTCCCGTAATACGGGAGGCGCCTTTCGGGCGCCGATCGCCTAAGGGGGAGGCCTTCATGCCCATGCTCGCCGGTTTCAGCGTCTTCGCGATCCTCATAGCGCTGTTCGTCATCGTGACAATCATGATGGGCATTCGGCAGGTGCCGCAAGGCTACAATTACACGGTCGAACGGTTCGGCCGCTACAACAAGACGTTAACCCCCGGCCTCGCGGTCATTATCCCGTATTTCGATCGCATCGGGCGCAAGCTGAACGTCATGGAGCAGGTGGTCGACGTCCCAAGCCAGGAAATCATCACCAAGGACAATGCGTCGGTGAAAGTCGACGGCGTCGCCTTCTTCCAGGTGCTCGACGCTCGCCGCGCCTCCTATGAGGTTTCGAACCTCGAACTGGCTCTGCTCAATCTGGTGATGACCAACATCCGCACCGTCATGGGCTCGATGGATCTTGATCAACTGCTGTCGCATCGCGACGAGATCAACGTGCGCCTGCTCAGCGTGATCGACGCCGCCGCCTTGCCTTGGGGCGTGAAGGTCACGCGAATCGAAATCAAGGACATCGAGCCGCCCAAGGACCTCATCGATTCAATGGCGCGGCAGATGAAGGCGGAACGCGAAAAGCGCGCCGTCGTCCTCGAGGCTGAAGGCCTGCGCCAAGCGGCGGTGCTGCGCGCCGAAGGCGCCAAGCAGGCGGTCGTGCTCGAGGCGGAAGGGCGCAAGGAAGCCGCTTTCCGCGACGCCGAGGCGCGCGAGCGCCAGGCGCAAGCGGAAGCGACCGCCACCAATATGTTGAGCCAGGCCATCGCCAGCGGCGACCTCGCTTCGCTCAACTATTTCATCGCGGAAAAATACGTACGGGCGCTGCAAGCGCTTGCGACGGCGCCGAATCAGAAAGTATTCCTGATGCCGCTCGATCTCGCTTCGCTGGCCGGCACGTTGGGCGGCATCGCCGAGATTGCGTCAAGCGCGATCGGCGAGGGTAGGGCTAGCGATATCGCGCGCCACCTTCGTCCGGCGACGCCGAGCGTTCCGCCAACAAGGCCCGCCGGTCCGCCGCCGGTCAATCCGCCGCCGACCGCCTGACGCGCTCTTTAGGGGCTCGCGATCATGTCCGCACTCAATTCAATCGCCCACGTCGAATATTACGTCTGGCTGATCGCCGGCTTCGTGCTGTGCGTCGCCGAGACCTTGGTTCCCGGCGCGTTTCTGATCTGGATCGGCGCCGCCGCGCTCATTGTCGGCGCGGCCGATTTTTTGCGGCCGCTCGAATTGACCGAGCAGCTTCTTCTTTTCGCCCTCTGCGCGGCCGCCTTCGTCGTCGTCGGCCGCCAAGTCTATGGCTCGCTCGAACGCGCCGCCCCGCCACCCGCCTTAAGCCGGGCCCACGCGCTTGTCGGCAAGGAGTTTTATCTTGATAGCGCGATCGAACGCGGATTTGGCTCCATTCGTGTGGATGACAGCGTCTGGCGGGTCGCTGGGGCGGATCTGACGGCCGGCTCCAAAGTGCGGGTCGTCGGCGTCGACGAGGGAAGTCTGTTGCGGGTCGAAAAGGCTTAGATCGTCCACGTTCTGGCGGGTTATTCGTCCTCGCCGAAGCGGCTGGCGATCAACTCGGCCAGCGCGTCAAGCGCCGCCTCGGCCTGGGCGCCGGTTGCCGAGACCGTGATCGTCGATCCCATGGCGGCGCCCAGCGTCAGGATGCCCATGATCGAATCGCCGCCGACCGTCTCGCCGCAACGAGTGACTTTGATCTTGGCGTCGAAGCGATCGACGCAATGGACGAACTTGGCCGTCGCCCGCGCATGCAAGCCTTTGCGGTTGACGATGAGCATGTCGCGCACGAGCGCGCCGGCGAAAGTCGGCGGCGGCGGGCAATCGTCGTCCACTGCGCCGGCCCCGTCGATTTCGATCATTTTCCGGCCAGCACTTTGCTGGCCACGGTGATGTATTTGCGGCCAGCGTCGCGCGCCTCGCCAACCGCATGCTCGAGGTCGGCGCTCTCCCTCACCGAGGCGAGCTTGATCAACATCGGCAGGTTGATGCCGCAGATCACTTCGACGCGACCGCCATCCATCACCGAAATCGCCAGATTGGAGGGCGTGCCGCCGAACATATCGGTCAGCAAGACCACGCCGCCGCCGTCCTGAACGCGTGAAACGGCGCTCAGAATGTCGCCGCGGCGCTGCTCCATATCGTCGTCGGGGCCGATCGAGACGGTCTCGAATTGCTGCTGCGGCCCGACCACATGCTCCAAGGCGGCTCGAAAGCCAGTCGCCAGTTGGCCGTGGGTCACCAAGACCATTCCAATCATCAACAACCCACTGATTAGAGCGCCGGCCACCCGCCCAAGGCCGCCGCATCCGCCTTTTCAAGGCGCGGCATATTTGTGCACTGCGGCGTATTATTCAAGCAAAATGATCAATGCTTGTCACAAAGTTGTCGCGGGTTTTCCAAGCTTCGCGAGAATCGCCCGCGCGCGTTCGTCCGGACCGCTGGACCCGTCAAAAGCGGTCCGGGACAGTCTCACGCCGGAAATCTCGCAGTTCCCCTCGTCCTCTTCGGGCAGGCGCCCGACGCTCGCGCTCGCATCCAAAAGGTCGACAACGAGGTGGGCGACCGCCACAGGCTCGAACGCGACCGGCTCGATCCCAGAGCCTCGGCGTTCAATGAGTCCAAGGACATTTGGCGCTCCGCTGAGCAAAAGCCGCCCGCCGCGCAGGCGGATTTGAACGCGGTCGTCGCCGATCAGCCGCGCGAACAGGCCTCGATCGGCGCCAAGCTCAATGAGCGCCAATGCAAGCGCGCTCTTGCCGCGCCCCGAGCCGCCGCGAATAAGGATGCCGCTCTCGCCCAATATAACGGCGGTCGCATGGACATTCAGAGCGTCATCGCCAGGCGCCGCCTCGCTCATGGCGCGGCGGGCAGCGACAAAATGAAGCGGGCCCCGGCGGAATGACGCGCCGACCGGTCGGCCTCGTCGGCGCTTGGCGAAGCGTTCGGCGCAAACCGGTTTTCGGCCCAGATCCGCCCGCCATGAGCCTCGATGATTTGGCGGGAGATCGACAAGCCGAGGCCCGAGTTCTGTCCGAACCCCTGTTCCGGCCTATCGGTGTAGAAGCGCTCGAAAATCCGCTCCAGCGCATGCGGCGGTATGCCCGGCCCATCGTCCTCGACCGAAATTTCGATGCGCTCGCCTTCCTCCTCGGAGCGCTGACGACGCATTGCCACACGGACCTCGCCACCGGGCGGAG
>DATGHD010000059.1:0-4689 GCA_035308145.1 Roseiarcus sp. | reverse complement strand
AAGCGGCGCATTGCATGAACGAGCCGAGAAGCAGCGTCGGAACGCCGCCGACCGCGTCGGCGACAAAGCCGGAGCCGACCCGCGAGACGACGCCCAGGAACAGCATCAGCGACAGCATTTCAGCGCCGCGCTCAGCTCCATAGCCGAGGTCGCCGCAATAGGCGACGAGATGAACCTGAGGCATCGACATGGCCGCGCAGCAAGAAAAGCCGGCGACAAGAAGAAGCGCGATCAGCGTCCGCGAGGAAATTCCAGAATCGGCGCTGGCCGCCTTCGTCGCCTGTTCGGCCGCGGCGATCATCGCGGTCGAAGGCCGGCGTCGAAGCAGGAGCGCGCTAGGAATGACGATCGCTGCGATCAGGATGCCGATCGCCACATAAGTTCCGCGCCAGCCGATCGCCGGCATTGTCGCATTCATCGCAAGCGGCCAAAGCCCGCCGGCGAGATAATTGCCGGAGCCGGCCACCACCACCGCGAGGCCGCGCCGCTTGACGAACCAATGCGAGACGTCCGCCATCATCGGCGCAAAACCGGCGCCCGCGCCGATGCCGATCAGCAAAAGATGGGCGGCGGAAAAGACGACGAGATTTTGCGCGAGCCCGGCGAGCGCGAAGCCTAGGCCGAGCGCCAGCCCGGCAATGACCAGCGGCGCGACGATGCCGCGACGATCCGCCATCCGTCCGAACGCAATCGTGCCAAAGGCGAAGCCGAGCATGGTCATCGTGTAAGGCGCCGAAGCCGCGGCGCGATCAACGCCGAATTCCGACTGCACTTTCGGCAAGACGACCACGACCGCCCAGAGGCCGGCGCCGACCAGCGTCGCGGTCAATAGCGACAAGGCGAGGCGGCCGAAAGCATAGGGGCTATCGGGGGAATAACGGTCGACGGCGGCGGCAGGGCTCATCGGCGAACTTGTGGGGAACGGGCCGACATTTGGCAAGCCGAGGCCGTCCCGCGCCTTGGCGAACTGTCCGCTATATTGAGCGGACAGCGTTAAGGGGAGGCGCCTGTTGGGCGCATCCCGTAAACTTTACGGCATGAGGCGCGACGACGTTCCCGTCGCCCACAAGGGGGCCGAAATGACGATGATCGGGAAAATCGGCGCCGCGTTCTTGCTGGCGTTTCTGGCGAGCGCGAGCTTGAACGGCGTCACTTTGGCCGACGACGCCTCAACTGAGGCCGCCAAACCCGACGACGCCGAAGCCGGACTTCGCGCCGCCACCGCCAAATTCAACGCCTATGTGGAATTCCTGAACCGGACGCTTCGCGCCTCCGAATCGATCGATCGCTACAAGAGTTGGGTCAATTGGACCCAAGGGCCCACGGGCCGCGAACGGATCATCTATGGCCTCTACGATGTCTATGACACAACGAGCGTAGCCGCCGCGGCGACCGCGGCGCTAACCAAAGAGCCCCTGCTCCCGGAGCTTGACGCGGCCATGCGCGACTATATCGCCGCGAACGCCGCGCTTGGGCCCATTCTCAACGAGGCGAACGGCTACTACGAACGCGCCGACTACAAGGTCGACAAAATGGCCGAAGGCAAAGTTCTTCACGCCAAGATCGTCGCGGCGGCCGGTCCCTTCCTCGCGGCAAGGGCGAAGGTCGACGCGCTCATCACGGTCGAGAAAGAGAAAGTCGACCTGGCGCGGCTCGACGCCATCGAAAAGCGCGAGGGTCGCTCCGCCAATTGGCATGTCGCCAATGTCATGTTGCGCGCGCGCCGCGTGATGGACCTTCTGCCGAGCAACGCCAAACCAGTCGTCGACTTAGCCCCCTTCCATGCGGCGATGGCCGACTATGGCGATGCGGTAAAAGCCATGGACGCTTTCGGCGCGGGCAAGCCCAACGCGTTTTTCGTCTTCGAGTCGCAGCCGCGTTCGCTCCTCTCGAAGCTGCGCGACTTCCAAGAAGCAATCGACCGCGTCAAAGGCGACGCCCGGCGCGGCGGCGGCGACCAGCTCACCTGGATCGTCAACGACTATAATACGATGGTGACGACCTCGCAGAACGCGACGATGTTCAATCATTGAGGGATACGGGCGGTACGGAGTCGCTACTGTTAAATAATAGGTGAATTGGAATTTCCTCATCGATTTCTTGGCGGAGCGAGGCGCGAGAGAAATTCAATGAGGCGTTGGCGCTGAGAGCAGCGCAAATTTCAGAGGCGTTCGCCCCAGAGTCGACAGCGCCGTCTTCAAAATGCTTCTCTCAGCTGGAGCGAACCGCTCTTGCGCAAATCCACGCGGCGCGCCAGCATCAGCGAGCTTCCAGCGATTGAGGGGACGGCATGTCGGAGAAACGTGAGGGCGGATGCGCCTGCGGCGCCGTGCGCTACCGGCTCGAGTCGGCGCCGATGTTCGTCCATTGCTGTCACTGCCGCGATTGCCAGCGCCAGACCGGCAGCGCCTTCGTCTTGAACGCGCTCATCGAAACGGATCGGGTGACGTTCCTTTCCGGCGAGATCGAGCCCGTTCCCGCGCCGACCGAGAGCGGCCGGCCGCATCGCATCGGTCGATGCGTCAAATGCAAGACGGCGCTGTGGAGCGAATATGGCGGCGTCGCCAAGCTGCGCTTCATGCGCGTCGGCACGCTCGACGACCCCGGTTCTTTGCCGCCCAACGTGCATATCTACACGCGGTCGAAACTGCCTTGGGTCGTCCTGCCCGAAGGGGTTCCAGCCTTCGAGGCCTATTACGATTCCAAGACGCTTTGGCCGCAAGCAAGCCTCGAGCGGCGAAGCGCGATCTTCAAAGCAGCGCCGGCCTGAGGGGCATGACCTCGACCGCCAATCGCAGCCGGCCCTTGCGCTATTCGGCGAGCGCCAAATGGATGCATTGGGTCATCGCTTGCGTCGTCATCTTGATGATCCCCGAGGGCATGACGATGAAGCGGCTCGTCGAAGAAGGGCCGACGCGGGACAACCTCTATAACCTGCACGAGGCGGTGGGCGCCTGTGTCCTGATCGTAGTGGTCTTAAGGCTCGCGCGGCGCTTCCTCTTCGGCGCGCCCGCGCCTGACGAGACCTTATCCCCCGCCGAGCGGGACGCCTCGCTCGCCGCGCAATATGCGCTTTACCTCCTGCTGCTCGTCGTGCCCGTGCTCGGCTGGGCGGCCACCAACGCCTATGGCGATCCGGTCAGCGTTTTCGGGCTGTTCAATTTTCCGGCGCTCGTCGGCAAGGATGTCGCGCTGTCCGATCGGATCTTTGTCTGGCATCTCGCCGGCGGGCTCTTGATCGCCGCCATCGTGGCGGTCCACTCGGCGGCGGCGCTCTATCACCATTTCGTCAAACGCGACGCCGTCCTCGCCCGCATGCTGCCGCGGGACTGAGTGCACGGGCGGCGCGGGGAACTCCGATTGATCTGCATCAATGCGGGAATCGTTCGGGCGGAGCGACAAGAAGCGATCGACAAGGGAGACTTTCATGTCTGCTTGGGAGATCGTGTTTCTTGTTTTGGTCGCGGGCGGATTCCTCGGCTTTGTCGCAGCAGTCGGCGGCCTTCAATGGCATTTGAGCCGCAAGCCCAAGGAGCGACCGAGGTCCTCCTCGCCTACGGGCAAGATGTTCGACGCCAGCGTCGCGCGCTGAATATGTCAGACGCATGACGTTGATGAACATTTTACGGCTGAGCTTTTGACCAAAGCTTGGCTTGTGCGGCGCCCGCGCCGCTCCTATCCTTATCGATAGGGGCGATCGTTGCAGGGAGACGCCTATGACATCGCGACTATTGATTGCGCTCGCCGCCGCCGGCGCTTTGGCGTCGGCGGTCGCTTTTGCGCCTTGGGCCGTTGCGCAGCAGCAGCCCGACGCCACCCAGCCGGCCACGGACGAAGCGGCGCAGGGGCCGATGCAGCACCGCGTCACGCCGGAGGACAAGGAGGCCTTTCTCGACGCACGGCTCGCCGCCGTCCATGCCGGTTTAAGACTGTCGGCGGATCAAGAAAAGCTGTGGCCTGTCGTCGAAGGCGCGGTCCGCGACGCGGTTACGCAAATGCGGGACGAACGGCAGAAGATGAAAGAGGCGGCGGACGAAGCGGACAAGAAGGATCCGATCGCGCATATGCGGCGGATGGCCGAGCGAACGGGCATGATTTCGCAGTCCCTGACCAAGGTCGCCGATGCGGCGCAGCCTCTCTACGCCTCGCTCAGCGACGACCAGAAATGGCGGCTGCATGCATTGCTTCGCGCCATCCATATGCACGGCCCCGGCATGATGGGGATGATGGGCATGGAGCCCGGAATGGGGATGGCCCCCGGCATGGGCATGGCGCCGGGAATGCAGGGCAATTGGCGCGGCGATGGCGGTTGGCGCCACGAGAGAGACTGGCGGCGCGACGAAGACGAGGACAAGGACGCGCCCGACAAGAATTAGCGACTCGTTTTGCAGAATCATCATTTAAGAGCGAAGCGAAGCAATCCACTCGTCGGTCATAGCTCGCTTGAATGGATTGCTTCGTCGCCTCGCTCCTCGCAAATGACGAGCGATGATCGCCGACGATTTCAATTCAGCGCGCTTTCAGCCGGGTGAGACAAGCGGGCATTATGAAAGCTATTTCCAGCGCGCCAATCATCCGACAGAGCCGAAAGCCTTCTGGATCCGCTACACGATTTTCAGTCCGGCCGGCCGACCGCGCGAGGCGATCGGCGAACTCTGGGCGATCGCATTCGACGGCGAGACCGGCCGC
>DATGHD010000058.1:0-8412 GCA_035308145.1 Roseiarcus sp. | reverse complement strand
CAGACCGAGCATCATCAAAAGCAGATGATGGGCGAGATCAACAAGCTGACCGAAGGCTCGGACGGCAAGCTCGATCTCGCCGACTATAAGCGCACGGTCGCCACGCTTCTCACCGGAGGCTCCGATCCGGTCATCACCAAGGAGCCGACGGGCGCTTATAGCTTCGTCGTCATCGACAAGGCGATGGCGAAGTAAAGGCCATCACCAGCGTTTCGAATTTTGGCGCGGCGCAGCGATGCGCCGCGTTTCTTCCTGCTCAGGCGTGTCTGAGACCGGCAGGGATCGCGCTGCTTCAGCGGTAGATATCCATTGATTGCATGGATGCGATTTTGCGCGAGAGAATTCTTTACTCAAGGACGCGAAGCGCCGCCGAAGGCGGCGATGCGTTAAGCGCATCGTCCTTGACTAAAGAATTCTCTCGCGCTTTCGCTCCGCCATGCAAACAATGGAGGAATCAGCTTCCAGAAGCTTTATGTGTAGCTTGGGCTCGCCCCCCCACGCTTCCCGCCTCGGCGACGCTGCGCTAAAATTCGCCCATGCCCCGCGCGCCGACCGCCGCCTCCGAACTCAGTCTCGATGACGCCAGAAAAGAGCACGCTCGGCTTGGCAGGGAAATCGCCGAGCACGACCGCCGCTATCACGGCGAGGACGCGCCGACGATTACGGACGCAGAATATGACGCGCTGCGTCGACGCTACACGGCGCTCGAAGCGGCGCATCCCTCGCTCGTCGACGCCGAATCGCTGAACCGCAAGGTCGGCGCAACGCCTTCGGCGCGATTCGCCAAGGTGCGTCATCGCCTCCCGATGCTCTCCTTGGACAACGCCTTCGCGGAGCAGGACGTCGTCGATTTCGTCGCCCGCATCCGGCGCTTCCTGCGCCTGCCGGACGATGAGGAGATCGCATTCTCGGCGGAGCCGAAGATCGACGGCTTGTCGATGTCGCTCCGCTACGAGCAGGGCGAGCTTGTCACCGGCGCGACGCGCGGCGACGGCGCCGAGGGCGAGGACGTCACCGCCAATGTGAAGACGCTGAAAGACATTCCGCAGCGGCTCAAGGGCAAGGGCGCGCCGGCGGTGTGCGAGGTGCGCGGCGAAATCTATATGACCAAGCACGGCTTCCTGGCGCTCAACAAGCGCCAGGCCGAAATCGGCGGTCAGATTTTTGTCAACCCGCGCAACTCGGCCGCAGGCTCGCTGCGCCAGAAGGACCCCGCGATCACCGCATCGCGGCCGCTCGGCTTTTTCGCCTATGCCTGGGGCGAGATGAGCGAGATGCCGGCGGACACGCAGTCCGGCATGATCAAATGGTTCGAGGCTTGCGGCTTTAAGACCAATCCGCTGACCAAAATGTGCCGGTCGGTCGAGGCTTTGTTGGCGTTCCACCACAAGATCGAGGCCGAGCGCGCGACGCTCGACTACGATATCGACGGCGTCGTCTACAAGGTCAATCGGCTCGACTGGCAGGGGCGGCTCGGCTTCGTCTCGCGCAATCCGCGCTGGGCGATCGCCCACAAATTCCCCGCCGAGAAGGCGATGACGATCGTCAAGGACATCGAGATACAAGTCGGCCGCACGGGCGCGCTGACGCCGGTGGCCAAGCTCGAGCCGGTCACGGTCGGCGGCGTGGTGGTGCAGAATGCGACGCTGCACAATTTCGATGAGATTGAACGCCTCGGCGTGCGCATCGGCGATACGATCCGCATTCAGCGCGCAGGCGATGTCATTCCTCAGGTCCTCGAAGTTGTCGAAGATCGCCCGCGAGGCGAAAAGAGCTTTGTCGTTCCAAAAAAATGCCCGTGTCCTTTGCATACCGACGTCGTCAGGGAGCTGACCGCGACCGGTGAAGAAGGCGCGGTCGCCCGATGCACGGGCGAGCTCGCCTGTCCCTACCAGACGATCGAACATCTCAAGCATTTCGTTTCCCGGCGCGCCTTCGACATCGACGGGCTTGGCGAAAAGCAGATCGAGCTGTTCTACGAGAAGGAATGGGTCAAGGAGCCGGCCGACATTTTCACGCTGGAAGCGCGCAACAAGAAGCTCCGCCTGGAGGAGGTCGAAGGTTTTGGCGAGATCTCGGTGCGCAACCTCTTTGCCGCCATCGCCGCGCGCCGCGAGGTTCCTTTGGAGCGATTTATCTATGCGCTTGGCGTCCGGCATGTCGGCGAGACGACGGCCCTCGCGCTCGCCCGCGGCTACGGAAGCTGGGACGCCTTCCACGCGACTTGCCTGAAACTCGTCAAGGGCGACGAGGAGGCCAAGCAGGACATGGACGCGCTCGACCAGATCGGCGACACCGTGATCGAGAGTCTGAGCGACTATTTCGGCGAGGCGCATAACCGGCGGCGCATCGAGCGCCTCGCCGCGGAGGTGCGCATCCTCGACGCCGAAAGACCGCGCGGCGACTCGGCGCTCAGCGGCAAAACCATTGTCTTCACCGGCTCTTTGGAGAAGATGACCCGCGATGAGGCCAAGGCCTCGGCGGAGCGGCTGGGCGCCAAGGTGTCGGGCTCGATCTCGACGAAGACCGATCTCGTCGTCGCCGGCCCAGGCGCCGGCTCCAAGCTCGCCAAGGCGCGAGAGCTCGGCGTCGAGACGATCGACGAAGACGAATGGCTGAGAAGGATGGCCCGTTGAGGGGGTATATAAGACCAGTTTTTTCGAAAATGGAGGATTTTGCGCCGATGATACAATCACTGCCTTTGGATCCGGAGCCAACACAGTCCGACATTCAGCAACACGTTAAAAGTATCAAGTGCAACGACGGAGATGCCGCCAGATTGATCGCCGAGATACTGTGGAGGTGTTCCAAACGGAAAGAAAATCCGAATCTTTTTGCCGTTCCTTTCGCAAGCGACGTTCCCGACTACCCAGCGTATCTTACTACTCCGCTGTGGCGAGGTATTCGAACTGTTGTTTTGCGGGCGGCGTCCAATGAGTGCGTCGGCTGCAACAAACCCGCCGCCCAGGTTCATCATCGCGACTATCGTCCCAGAGTGCTTGCAGGCGAGGATTTGACGCCCCTTGTTGCAATCTGTGCCGAGTGTCACGAGAAGGTGGAGATGGCCAAGAGGGAAAGCTGGCAAGCGGGCGAACGGCTCCTCCAAAAACTCGCCGCGGAAAAGGATCGCCTGCGCTAAAGCAGCGCCGCGCAATTCCGTTCAAGACGCCGTCGGCGCGGCGCGCTAAGCTCACGCCATGCAATGCCTCACTCAATCCGCGCTGCTCGAAGCCTGCGAGCACGATCCGCGCGACCGCGCCGCCTTTTGGCGCAATCCGCGCCATGACGGCTTGGAATGCCTCGCCGCGACCTATTTCACCCATCTTTTTCCGCTGCACACCCACGAGACCTATGTCGTGGGCTTTGTGGCCGCCGGCTGCAACGTCTATGGCCAGCGCGGCGCGCGCATTTATTCGGGGCCCGGCGACATCTGCCTGATCAACCCTGGCGAGGTTCATGACGGCGGCGCGCTGGAAGGCGCATTCAGCTACCGCATGACCTACCCTTCGGTTTCGCTGATGAAGGAGATCGCCGAGGACGTGACCGGCCGGCCTGTTCGGGGGACGCCTTATTTCGCGCCGCCGCTGGTGCGCGACGCGGATATCCTTGAATTGTTCCGAACGGCGCACGAGCGCATGGAGGCGGACGACGAGGGCGTCGGCGCCGACGAATGTCTTGTCGCCGCCTATGGCCTTATGCTGCTGCGCTATGCCGATCTTCCCGGCGCGGAAAGAATCGGCGCCGAGCCGGAGCGCATCGCCCGTGTTCGCGCCTATCTCGACGCGCGCTACGCCGAGGCGATCGATCTCAAGCGCCTGGCGGCCATCGCCGGTCTCTCGCGCTTTCAGCTGTTGCGCGCCTTCCGCGCCGCAATCGGCATGACGCCGCACGCGTATTTGACCGATTGCCGCGTCCGCGCCGCGCGGCGGCGGCTGGCCCGCGGCGACGAGGTCGCCGAAGTTGCGCTTAGCTGCGGCTTCGCCGATCAGAGCCACCTGACGAGAGCCTTCAAGGCGCGCGCCGGCCTAACGCCGGGACGCTTTCGCGCCGCGCGCAATTTTCTTCAAGACGGAGCGCCGCGCGCAGCCTAGCAGGCCGCGCATGACTTCAGAGCGCAAGCGTCAGGAAATGGCGGCGGGCGTGAGGGACATCTTCCCCGCCATGATCGCCGCCGCGCCGATCGGCCTCCTCTGCGGCGCTCTCGCCGTCGCCAAGGGCTTAAGGCCGATCGAGGCGAGTCTCGCCTCGGCGGCGATCTTCGCCGGCGGGGCGCAATTTGCGGCGCTCGAGCTTTGGCGAGCGCCGCCGCCGATATTCGCGCTCGTCTTTTCGACGCTGCTGATCAATGCGCGGCATATTCTGATGGGCGCTTCGCTCAAGGCGAAGCTCGGCTATTTCTCGGCTGCGCAGCGGCTCCTCGGCGTCGCCGTCATGGCCGACGAGAATTGGGCGATGGCGGAGCGTCGCGCCGCGGCCCAGCCTCTGACGCCGGCTTACTATCTCGCCATGGGGCTCGTCTTCTGGGCGAACTGGGTCGTCTGGAGCGCGGTCGGCGCCTTTGCCGGCTCGCTGATGGGCGATCCAAAGCGGGTCGGCGCCGACTTCGCCTTCACCGCTTTGTTCATCGGCCTTGTCGCCGGCTTCTGGAGGGGACGCTCGACGGCGGCGACGGTTGTTGCGAGCGCTCTTTGCTCTGCCCTCGCTTATCGGGCTCTCGGCGCGCCGTGGCATGTCGCCGCCGGCGCGCTGGCCGGCATCGCCGCCGCTTGGGCTTACGCGGCGCGAGAACGCGCATGACCAATCCGATGACGATCGATCCTCTGACGATTGCGGCAATCGTCGCGATGGCGCTGACCACTTACGCGACGCGCATCGCCGGTCTCTTCCTCCGCCTGGACGGTTTGTCGAGCCGGCGCGCGAAGGCGGCTCTCGACGCCATTCCGCCGGCCGTGCTGATCGCCGTTGTCGCCCCGACAATGCTGGCGACCGGCTGGCCGGAGACGATCGCAACCGTTCTGACCGCGCTTGCCGCGACGAAGCTGCCGCTTGCGGCGACGGTGGCCTTCGGCGCGGCCTGCGTGGTGGCGTTGCGGCTGACGATGAGTGGGTGAGGCTTTGCGGGAGAACAGGCCTGAGCGTCATTGCGAGCTAAGCGAAGCAATCCATTCACGGACCTCGGCCCTTGAATGGATTGCCTCGTCGCTTTGCTTCGCGCAATGACGGCTTGAGGAAAAGGCGCCCGTCCTACCGGTACAAATCCGCCCTGGTCGGCGGCAGACCAACCGAGCCCTTCACCCGCTTCGACGCCAGCGTCTGGTGCAGGCCGACATTGTTGCGCTCGAAGGAGATCGAGCAGGCCGCGAGGTAAACAAGCCAGATGCGGGTGTTGACCTCGCCGACTTCCTTGCAGGCGTCGTCGTACCTCGCCAGCAACCGGTCGTGCCACATCCGGCAGGTCCGCATATAGTGCTCGCGCCAGCCCTCGACGTCATGGATCTCGAATCCATGTCGTTCGAGATTGGTCACCGTCCGGCCGATATAGTCGAGTTCGCCGCCGGGAAAGATGTAGCGCGTTAGCGCGGCGAATTCCGGACGTTTCTTCCCCGTTCGCGCCTGGTTGCTCTTGCCGGGCCGCGTGATCGCGTGATGAAGGAAGAGGCCGCCGGGCTTCAGCACGCGGTGAACCGTCTTGAAATAGGTCGGGAAATTCTCAATGCCGACATGTTCGAGCATGCCGATCGCCGCGACCTTGTCGAAACGATCGACGCCTTCAATCGCAGCATAGTCCTTGCATTCGATGGTCACGCGGTCGGAAAGGCCGAGCCGCTTGATCTTCTCGTTGGCGTAGGCGACCTGTTGCTCCGACAGCGTCGCGCCATAGCACCTGACGCCATAGTTCCGCGCGGCGTAACAGGAGAACGCCCCCCAGCCGCAGCCCATGTCATAGACATATTCGCCGGGCTTCAGCCGCAGCTTGCGGCAGCACATGTCCAGCTTCTGGATCTGCGTCTTGTCGAGATCGTCGCTCCAGTCATGAAAGTAGGAGCAGGTGTAAACCATCTCCTTGTCGAGCCACATCTCGTAGAATTTGTTGGAGACGTCGTAGTGATAGGCGATGTTCTTCTTGTTCACCGCCGCCGAACCGTCGCTTTCACGATCCTTGCCGATTGACTCGAGCGGCCAGGGACCGCCGCGCGACACGAAGAGGAAGCTCAACGCGGTCTTCAGCGCTTGCGACTTGTCGAGCGAGCGCTTGAAATCGCGCGTGCGCGTTTTCGGTCTGTGGGCGACGAGGTCGAACATCGTGCCGTTCAGGATGTCGATCCTCTTGGCGGCCCAGAGATTGGCGAGCGTCGTCGCCTGAGGCTTGCGCAAGAATCCAGCGACGGCGCCTTCGTCCGCAATGGCGACCGTCAAGGCGGATGGCGGCCAGTCCGCCGGAATCAGGGACCCATCCCAGAGGCGGATGCCGAATTCGAGCCCGAGCTGCTGATGAGCCTTGGTCGTAAGCGCGCGAAAGTTTTGTAGCCTTCTTTGTTCCGCGGGGCTCATTTAGCTCCTCTTGAGTCCTTTACCCGATTGGTTCTTCGCGCCGCACCATAGGGATGGCATGAGGGCCGTGCAACGTGTTGTCCTGGCCCACTGGCTCACTCCATATGAGACTCCGAGGGAGGCGGATTCCTCCATTGTTTGCACGGCGGAGCGAAAGCGCGAGAGCGGGGCGCTGAAACCAGCGCCAGTCTCAGATGTGCTTGAGCCGGGACCCGTGTGGGAAAGGAGCGGCCGTCGGCCGTGTTTCACGATCCGGCGGCGCGCGATATAGGCTGCGATATCGGCGGCGCGAGGAACGAGGAGGTCTGCGCTCGATGAGCGATGCAACGAATGGAGACCTCGGCGCGATCGCCAACCGCGCGCTGGACGATCTCGCCAGGGTCTTTTCCCGTCTAGCGCCCGACGCCGAAGACGCGCTCGTCGAGGCCATTGCGTCGGCCAGGCGCATCGCCATCTACGGCGCCGGCCGCGAGGGCCTGCAGATGGACGGATTTGCGATGCGGCTCTTCCATATGGGACGGGACGTCCATGTCGTCGGCGACATGACGACGCCGCCCATCGGGCCTGGCGATCTCCTGTTTGTCTCGTCCGGCCCAGGCGCTTCCAACATCGGCGATGCGTTGATCCGCGTCGCGCGGGAAGCCGGCGCGAAAATCGCCGTCGTCACCGCCCAGCCGAAGGGACGAACGCCCGGCCTCGCCGATGTCGTCTTCCATATTCCGGCCCAGACAATGGCCGACGATCAAGGCGCGAGCGTCTCGGCGCTGCCGATGGGCTCGCTGTTCGAGACCGCGCAGATGATTTTGTTCGAGATGATCATCCTCAAATTGCGGGCGAGGCTCGGCGAGACGGCAGAGACAATGCGGGCGCGTCACACCAATCTTGAGTGAGGGATATGAGCCTATTTATGCACACGCGCTGAGAGAAATAGACGATTGTTGTGCAAAAAACGTTAGCCATAATGGCCTCAAACGGGAAACGCCAGGAGAGAGCGATGATCGACTATGGGCATTTTATCGGCGGCAAGCGCGTCGCCGGAACCTCCGGACGGCAGGGCGACGTCTTCCAGCCGATGGATGGGACGGTGCGCGCCAAAGTGGCGCTCGCTTCCAAGGCGGAGGTGCGGGCCGCGGTCGAAAACGCCAAGAAGGCGCAACCCGAATGGGGAGCGATGAATCCGCAGCGCCGCTCGCGCGTCTTGATGAAATTCCTCGATCTCATCGCCAAGAACAACAACGAGCTTGCCGACATTCTCGCCCGTGAGCACGGCAAGACGATCCCGGATGCGCGCGGCGACATCCAGCGCGGCGTCGAAGTGGTCGAATTCGCGCTTGGCGCGCCGCACCTGATGAAGGGCGAGTTCACCGACAACGCCGGACCGGGCATCGACACCTATTCGATGCGCCAGCCGCTTGGCGTCGTCGCCGGCATCACGCCTTTCAACTTCCCGGCGATGATTCCTTTATGGAAGCTGGCGCCGGCCATCTCCTGCGGCAACGCGTTCATCCTGAAGCCGTCCGAGCGCGATCCGGGCGTGCCGCTGCGCCTTGGCGAATTGTTCGTCGAAGCCGGGGGCCCGCCAGGAATTCTCAACGTCGTCAATGGCGACAAAGAGGCCGTCGACGCCATTCTCGATGATCCCGACATCAAGGCGATCGGCTTCGTCGGATCGACGCCGATCGCGGAGTACATTTACACGCGAGGCTGTGCTTCAGGAAAGCGCGTCCAGTGCTTCGGCGGCGCGAAGAACCACATGGTCGTCATGCCGGACGCGGATATGGACCAGACCGTCGATGCGTTGATCGGCGCCGGCTATGGCTCGGCGGGCGAACGTTGCATGGCGATCTCGGTCGCGGTTCC
>DATGHD010000057.1:0-13009 GCA_035308145.1 Roseiarcus sp. | reverse complement strand
TCCTCTCGCCCTCCGGCGGCTCGATCGGCATCGGTTTCGCGACGCCCTCGGCGACTGTCCAGCCAGTGATCGCGCAGCTGGAGGAGTTCCACGAGACCCGGCGCGGCTGGCTAGGCGTACGCATCCAAAACGTCGATGATCAGATCGCCGACAGCCTCGGTCTTGGCACGGCGCGCGGCGCGCTTGTCGCTGGAGTCGACGAGCGCGGGCCGGCGAAGCCGGCGGGCATCGAATCCGGCGACGTGATCGTCAAATTCAACGGCAAGGACATCAAGGAATCGCGCGACCTGCCGAAGATCGTCGCGTCGACGCCGGTCGGAACCGAAGTCCAGGTGGTGGTGATCCGCAAGGGCCAGGAGGTCACCAAGACCGTGACGCTCGGGCGGCTGGAGGATAGCGAGAAGCCGGCCGTCGCCGAAAAGGGCGACGAGGCGCCCGTCGCCAAGCCCGTCAACGCCCATATTTTCGGCATGGAGCTTTCGGGCATCACAGACGACCTGCGTAAAAGCTTCCAGATCAAGGACGGTGTGAAGGGCGTCGTGGTGGCGAGCGTCGACCCGAATTCACTGGCGGCCGATAAGGGCATGCGGGCGGGCGACGTCATCCAGGAAGTCAATCAGCTGGCGGTCAACGATCCGGACGAATTGGGCAAGGCGATCGACGCGGTCAAGAAGTCAGGGAAGAAGTCGGCGCTGCTGCTTGTCTCGAACGCAACCGGCGATGCGCGCTTCGTGGCGCTCAGCTTCGAGTGAGCGCGGCCGGCAAGAACCTTTCTCAGGCGGCGAATTCTTCTCGCCGATAGCCTTGCGCATAGAGCAGTGCCGTAAGATCGGCGTGGTCGATCCGAGCATGCGCGGCCGCCGCCACCGCCGGCTTGGCGCGATAGGCGACGCCCAATCCGGCCTCGCTGAGCATCGCCAAATCATTTGCGCCGTCGCCGATGGCGAGCGTCTCACCTAAGGATAGGCCGCGGCGGGCCGCCAGATCGCGCAAGGCCGCTAGCTTGGCGTCGGCGCCCAGAATCGGCTCGGCCGCTTTGCCGGTGAGAACGCCGTTCTCGACGATGAGCCGATTGGCGCGATGTTCGTCAAGGCCCAGCCGTTCGGCAATGACGCCGGTGAATTGAGTAAATCCGCCTGAAACCAGAGCCGCATAAGCGCCGGCGCGGCGCATTGTTTGCGCCAGAACGCGCGCGCCTGGACTAAGCGTGATTCGCGCCTTGATGACTTCGCCGATGACGGTTTCCGGCAACCCGGCCAGGAGCGCGACGCGCTCGCGCAGCGCCGGTTCGAAAGCGATTTCGCCACGCATTGCACGCTCGGTGATGGCGGCGACGCGCGACCCAAGCCCGGCGCGCGCCGCAAGCTCGTCAATGCATTCCTGTTCGATCAATGTCGAATCCATATCGGCGAGCAACAGACGCTTGCGCCGGCCGGCCGACGGCTGGACGATGACGTCAATGGCTTCGCCGGCCAGAGTGGCGGCTAGGCGATCCTTAACCCGGGCGGCTTCGGCCTCGTCGCTTAAAAAAAAGAGATCGGCGGCGCCCTCGGCCAGCCGTTCGGGGCGCGCGACGCGCGGCAAGGCTTGCGCCGCGCGAGCGATCAGCGCATCGCTGATTTCAAAGGATTGCGGCGCGGCGACGAGCGTGGCGACGACGGGAACAGGCGGCATTGCTTCCTGAAAAGCGAAGAAGACCGGCGCCTTGGCCGCGCCGCGCGCTCCTCATCGCAGGACCGACCGCCAGCGGCAAGTCGGCGGCCGCGTTGGCGCTGGCGCGGCGTTTTGACGCGACGATCGTCAATGCCGATTCGATGCAGGTCTATCGCGACCTTCGCGTGTTGACGGCGCGGCCGAGCGCCGAAGAGGCGGCGCTCGCGCCGCATGCTCTGTTTGGCGTCGTCGACGGCGCGATCAACCATTCCGTCGGGCTCTGGCTGAACGAGGCGGGTGTGATCGCCGAACGCCTCTTCGCCGAGCGTCGTCCCGTGATCTTCGTGGGCGGCACAGGGCTCTACTTCCGGGCGCTGACCGAAGGCCTCTCCGACATTCCAGCGGCGCCGGAGGCGGTGCGCGCCGCGGTCAGGGCCGAAGCAGCGGGTCAGCCGACTTCGGCGCTCCACGAACGGCTCGCGGCTCGCGATCCTGCGACCGCGGCGCACCTGCGTCCAACCGATCGCCAGCGAGTGTTGCGCGCGCTGGAAGTCCTTAAGGCGACCGGCCGCCCGCTCATTGCCTTTCAAGGCCATCGCAGCGCGGCGCTCCTGAAAGATGGAGAGTGGGCCGGCCTCTTTCTCGCCCCCGACCGGGCGGTTCTAAACCAGGCGATCGACGTCCGCTTCGACGCGATGCTCGCGGCCGGCGCGCTTAAGGAGGTCGAAGCGCTTGCGGCGCGACGGCTCGATCCGTCGCTGCCGGTAATGCGCGCTCACGGCGTCCCCCATTTGATCGCTCATCTCGGCGGATTAATGAGCCTTGACGAAGCGGCGGCGCGGGCAAGACTCGACACGCGGCATTACGCCAAGCGGCAATTCACATGGGCGCGCCATCAGATGAAAAGATTCGCCTGGGTTGCGCCGGCCGAGGCGGCCGAGGTTGGAGCAAGGGCGCTGGAAGAGCTGGTCGGCGCCTGAACATCGCGGCCAGCGCCCCTATATCAGCGACAAGTGAGCCGATCTGAGGGCGCGCCGCGCTCCATTCTTCGCGAGAGAGTACAAGATGCCGATGAGAGTCCGATATTTCTCCGAGCCAGCATGACCGCCTTCTCGATCCTCGATCTCGCCTTCATCGCGCAAGGATCGACCGCCGGCGACGCATTGCGTCATTCGCTTGACCTCGCCCGGCACGCCGAGGGCTGGGGTTACAAGCGCTTCTGGCTCGCCGAGCATCACAACATGCTCGGCATCGCCAGCGCCGCAACCGCCGTCGCGATTGGCTATGTCGCCGGCGGCACAAGAACCATCCGCGTTGGAGCGGGCGGGATCATGCTGCCGAACCACGCGCCTTTGGTCGTCGCCGAGCAATTCGGCACGTTGGAATCGCTCTATCCCGGTCGCATCGATCTCGGCCTCGGCCGCGCGCCCGGCACGGATCAGCGAACGCTTCGCGCGCTTCGCCGCGATGCGGCCGCGGCCGAGAATTTTCCGCAGGACGTGCTGGAGCTGCAGGCGTTCCTCGGGCCGGCCCAACCGGGACAACCAATCCGCGCCGTGCCGGGCGCGGGCCTCAACGTGCCAATCTATATCCTCGGCTCGAGCCTGTTCGGCGCAGAGTTGGCCGCGATCCTCGGACTGCCCTTCGCCTTCGCCTCGCATTTCGCGCCGGATTCGTTGTTGCCGGCGCTGGCGCTCTATCGCGCGCGATTCCAGCCTTCCGAGCAACTTCAACAACCTTATGTGATCGCCGGCGCGGCGGTGATCGCGGCGGAGAGCGACGAAGAGGCGCGCCGGCTCTTCACCACGCCGCAGCAGCAATTCGTCAACATGCTGCGCGGCGTGCGTGGACAATTGCGCCCGCCGATCGACGATATCGAGACCTATTGGTCGCCTGCCGAGAAGGCGCGCGCCTCCCATATGCTGACCTACGCCTTCGTCGGCGGCCGCGCCGCGGTGCGCGAGTACTTAAGCCGCTTCGTCGATCTGACCAAGGCCGACGAGGTGATAGTCGTATCGGCGATCCACGACCATTCGGCGCGTTTGCGCTCGTACGAAATCCTCGCCGCCTTGATCGACGAATTCGCCGGCGCGCCGGCGCCGGCGTGATCAATCAATGCGCAACCGACAGGACCTCGCCGCGCCGCTCGGGACTGAAGCGGATGACGATGATGATCGCCACCGCGACGATCCCGACGACGAGGGAAAGCGCGAAACTGTAGTCGTTGCCGTTCGATTGCGCGATCCTGGTTTGGATCGGCGCATTAACCGCGGCGAGCAAATTGCCGGCTTGATAGACGAAGGCCGGCAAAGTCGCGCGCACCGGCCCCGGCGATAATTCATTGAGATGGGCCGGAATGACGCCCCAGGCGCCTTGCACCGCAATTTGCATGACAAAGGCGCCGATGGCGAGCATGAAGGGCGTCGCCGAATAGGCCCAGAGCGGAATCGCCGGCAGCGCGATGAGGCTGGCGATCGTAATCGCGTTCACCCGGCCGATCTTTTCGGAGATATGGCCGAAGAACAATCCGCCGACGATCGCGCCGATATTGGCGACGATGCTGATCAAGCTCACGGTCCCATGCTCGAATCCGCGCTGGGTCTGCAAGAACCGCGGATAGAGGTCCTGCGAGCCGTGGCTGAAGAAATTGAAGCACATCATGAGCGCGACGGAATAAAGGGCGATGCCCCAATTGGCCTCGAGCGTTTCGAGGAGGCCGAGCCTCGGACCTTTCTGCGCTTCGATGAAGGCCGGCGATTCCGGCACGTGCGAACGGATGAACAGAACGGCGAAGGCGGGCAGGATGCTCAAGAGGAACATGCCGCGCCAGTCGATCGTGTAGCCGCCGATCTGCAAATGGTACAGCAATCCATAGGCGATCGAAGCAAGCAGATAACCCATCGGATAGCCGCATTGGAGAATGCCGGAAACCAAGCCGCGCGACTGCGGCGGAATCGATTCCATGGCGAGCGAGCTGCCGAGACCCCATTCGCCACCCATGGCGACGCCAAAGAGCGCGCGCAAAACGAAGAAAACGATGAGATTGGGCGAGAAGGCGGCGAGCGCGCCGATGACCGAGTAACAAATGATGTCGATCATCAGCGCGGGCTTGCGGCCGATTCGATCGCCGATCCGCCCGAAAATGAAGGCGCCAATAAAACGGGTCGCGAGGGTGAAGAACAGCGCCCAAGAGACTTCGAACGAGACGCCAAATATTTCGACGGCGCCAAATTCTTTGGCGATGTCGCCCAGCACGAAGACCAGAACAAAGAAATCGAAGGCGTCGAGAGTCCAACCAAGGAACGAGGCGAGCACCGTTTTCTTTTGCGCAGCCGTCAAATTCATCCGCGTTCCCCCAAAGCGCTCATGGCTCGCCGCGCTCGTAACTCAGGCGTCGCGGCCAATTGGCCACGCGAGCGACGATCGATCAAGGAGATTGTTGTCACATAATTGTCGAATGGCGGTCACTCGCGTTCGGCGCGCGCGATCCTTTCAAGCAAGTCGAGCGACTGAGACAGCGCGCGGCGTTCGTCCTCGCTCAGCAGCCGCGTCATCGCATCGACGATCCACGCCTGTCTCACGCTGCGGCCTATCTCCAACGCCTCTCGTCCGTTCTCGGTGAGCGACACGATGACCTGACGGCGGTCGTTTGGATCAGGCGCGCGCTGCGCCCAACCGCGCTGTTCGAGCGCGTCGACGCTTTGGCTCATCGATTGTTGGCGGACCTGTTCGAGCGCGGCGAGCGCGCCAAGCGTCATCGACCCGCGCTCGTCGAGCCAGGACATGGCCGCCTGCTCCGAGCGGGTCGGGCTGCCTTCGCCGGTCTCGGTCTGCACGCGGCGGTAGACGAGCCGGATCACCACGCGCAGCCGAGCGGCGATATCGTCGATCGAATCCATTTATACAGTTTACCTGTTTAACAGGAGTACTGTATAATAGCCAGAAGCGAACCGCATGCCAACGCCTGGCGATTTTAACCGTCCGAACGGAAGGCAAAATGAGCGCGACTTTGACAGAGGCGGATTTCAACGCCGGGGAATCCATCCACTGGCGGCGCAATCTCGTCGTCTGTCTCGCTGGCTCGTTCTCGACGCTGATCGCCATGTCGCTGCTGCTGCCCTTTCTGCCGCTCTATATCGAGGAGCTGGGCGTCAAGGATCGCGCGGCCATCGCGCAATGGTCGGGCGCGATTTTTGGCGTGACTTTCCTCTCGGCGGGTTTGGTCGCGCCGCTTTGGGGCCGTCTCGCCGACCGCTATGGCCGCAAACTCATGCTAATCCGCGCGAGCCTCGGCATGGCCGTCGTCATGTCGCTGATCGGCATGGCGCATGACGTGTGGCAATTGTTCTGGCTGCGCCTCGCGGTCGGCTTCCTCGGCGGCTATTCGTCGGGGTCGATGACGCTCGTCGCGACGCAAACGCCAAAAGCCCAAGCCGGCCGGGCGCTCGGGCTTTTGACCAGCGGCATCATGGCCGGCAGCCTGACTGGCCCGCTGATCGGCGGTTTCCTGCCGCCGCTGATCGGCATCCGCGCGACCTTTTGGCTGGCTGGCGGCGTCATTTTCATCGCGTTTCTCGCCACCACTTTTCTGATCAAGGAAGCGCCTCGACCCGCGGCGGCGCGCGCTGGGTCGCGGGCCGGCTGGTCGGCTTTGCCCGATAAGAGGCCGATCATGGCGATGTTGATGACCGGCCTTTTGCTGATGCTGGCCAATATGTCGGTCGAGCCGATCATCACGCTCTATGTCCAACAATTGGTTGGCGACCCAATTAAGGTGACGACATTCGCCGGCCTCGCCATGTCGGCGGCGGCGCTGGGCGGCATTCTGTCCGCTTCGCGGCTCGGCAAACTCGCCGACCGCGTCGGCCATTGGACGGTGATCGCCGGCGGACTTGCCGCGGCGGCGCTTCTGCTCATCCCGCAGGCGCTGATCAGCAACGCCTGGCAGCTTATCGCCTTGCGCTTCCTTATGGGGTTGGCGCTCGGCGGGCTCCTGCCCTGCATCGCCGCGATCATCCGGCACAATGCGCCCGATTCCATCGCGGGGACGATGCTCGGCTATTCGACCTCGTCGCAATATGCCGGCCAGGTGGTCGGGCCGCTGGCCGGCGGCTTTGTCGGCGGACGGCTCGGCATGCAGGCGGTCTTCTTCGCCACGAGCGTTCTGATGGCTGCGGGCGCGCTCTATGTCTGGGCTTCGCGGCCGCGACAATCGCGCTAGAGCGGGAACATCGACGGGTCTGGTTCGTTGCGATTTCTCCGCGGCGGGGTTCAGCCTCAAGGACGCGGGAGAGGATCATGGCCGAAGACGAGAATACCGGCCCCAAGACTTATCCGGCCGACAAGGCGCGCCAAGGCGAGATAATCTTGCGCACGCCGGCGAAGCGCGCGATTTTCATCGGCGGGTTTTTAATTGCGCTCGCGCCCGTCCTGATCGCACAGTACTTGTACTTGCGGTGACGGCGGCGGTTATGCCGTCGACGCCGCCTTCTTGCCGAGCGCCGCCTGCGCCGCGGCGAGGCGCGCGATCGGCACGCGGAACGGCGAGCAGGAGACATAATCAAGCCCGACGCTCTCGCAAAAGGCGATGCTCGCCGGATCGCCGCCGTGCTCGCCGCAAATGCCGAGCTTCAGCGAAGGCCGCGCCTTGCGGCCGCGCTCGACGGCGATTCTGACCAATTCGCCGACGCCGTCCTGATCGATGGTGACGAAAGGATCGGCGGGAAGAATCGCGCGGCTCGTATAGACGCCGAGAAAAGACGCAGCGTCGTCGCGCGAAACGCCGAGCGTCGTCTGGGTCAGATCATTGGTGCCGAAGGAGAAGAACTCGGCGCTTGCCGCGATGTCGCCGGCGCGCAAGGCCGCCCGCGGCAGCTCGATCATCGTGCCGATCGTATAAGGGACGGCGACGCCGGTCTCTTTCGCCACCGCCTCGGCCGTCGCCACGATGCGCGCCTTTGTCGCGTCGAGCTCGGCTCTCGTCATTACCAAGGGAACCATGATTTCGGCGGCGACAGGCTGGCTGGTCTTGCGGCTCGCCTCGATCGCTCCTTCGAAAATCGCTCGCGCCTGCATCTCGGCGATTTCCGGATAACGAATGGCGAGACGCACGCCGCGAAAGCCGAGCATCGGATTGAATTCATGCAATTCCGCCGCCCGCGCCTGCAGCTTCTCCGATGTCACGCCCATCGCCTTGGCGACTTCCGCGACTTCTGCTTCGCCATGCGGCAAAAATTCGTGCAGCGGCGGGTCAAGCAGGCGGATCGTCACCGGCAAGCCGGCCATGATCTCGAACAGCTCGGCGAAATCCTTGCGCTGAATTGGCAGGAGCTTGGCGAGCGCGGCGCGTCGGCCTTTCTCCTCGCCGGCGAGAATCATCTCGCGCACCGCGACGATGCGATCGGCCTCAAAGAACATATGCTCGGTGCGACAAAGGCCAATGCCCTCGGCGCCGAAGCCGCGTGCGACGCGGGCGTCGTTCGGCGTCTCGGCGTTGGCCCTGACTTTCATCCGGCGCTCGGCGTCGGCCCATTGCATAAGCGTCAAGAACTCGCCGGTGAGTTCCGGCTGGATCATCGCCACCGCGCCTTGCAATACCTGGCCGGCGCCGCCGTCGATGGTGATCGTATCGCCCTTTTTTAACGTTACGCCAGCCGCGGTCAGAGTCTCCGCCGCATAGTCGACGCGTACCGAGCCTGCGCCGGAAACGCAGGGCTTGCCCATGCCGCGAGCGACCACCGCCGCATGCGACGTCATGCCGCCGCGCGTGGTGAGGACGCCTTCCGCCGCATGCATGCCGTGAATGTCCTCGGGACTCGTTTCAACGCGCACCAGGATCACTTTGCGGCCGCGATTTTTGAGATCCTCGGCTTCGTCGGCGGAAAAGACGATCTCGCCGCTGGCGGCGCCCGGCGACGCCGGCAAGCCGGCTGCAAGCTGCTTCCGCGGCGCCTTGGGATCGATTGTCGGATGCAGCAATTGATCGAGCGAGGCCGGCTCGACGCGAAGCACCGCCTCTTTTTTGGTGATCAGCGCTTCCTCGGCCATATCGACGGCGATGCGCAAGGCCGCGCGCGCGGTGCGCTTGCCGTTGCGGGTCTGCAGCATCCACAGCTTGCCGCGCTCGACCGTGAATTCGAGGTCCTGCATGTCGCGATAATGTTTCTCGAGACGCTCCGTCGTTTCGCAAAATTGGCGGAACACCTCCGGCATGACGGTCTCGAGAGAAGGGCTCTCTGAGCCGGAGGCGCGGCGCGCGGCCTCAGTGATGTTCTGCGGCGTGCGAATGCCGGCGACGACGTCCTCGCCTTGCGCGTTGACGAGGAATTCGCCGTAGAGCTCTTTGGCGCCGGTCGAGGGATTGCGGGTGAAGGCGACGCCGGTCGCCGAGGTCTCGCCCATATTGCCGAACACCATCGCCTGGACATTGACCGCGGTTCCCCAGATTTCGGGGATAGCGTGAAGCTTGCGATAGGTAATCGCGCGTTGGTTCATCCAGGACGAGAAAACCGCGCCGATCGCCCCCCAGAGCTGGTCGCGCGGGTCCTGCGGAAAAGGCTTGCCGGTCTCCGCTTCGACTTTCGCTTTGTACTCGGCGATGATCTCGCGCCAATCGGCGGCGGAAAGGTCGGTGTCGAGCAGATAGCCCTTGCGCTCCTTCAGGTCCTCGAGGACGGCCTCGAAATTGTGGTGGTCGATCTCCAAGACGACATTCGAGTACATCTGGATGAAGCGCCGATAGCTGTCATAGGCGAAGCGTTCGTCCCCTGCGCCTTTGGCGAGGGCGGCGACTGAAGAATCGTTGAGGCCAAGGTTCAAGACCGTATCCATCATGCCGGGCATCGACGCGCGAGCCCCGGAACGGACGGAAACGAGCAGCGGATTGGCCGGGTCGCCGAAGCCGCGACCGGTTAGCTTGCCGACTTGAGCCAACGCCGCTTCGACCGCGGGGCCAAGCTCTTTCGGATAAGTCTTCGAATTTGCGTAGAAATAGGCGCAGACCTCGGTTGTGACCGTGAAGCCCGGCGGCACCGGAAGGCCAAGGTTGGCCATTTCGGCGAGATTGGCGCCCTTGCCGCCGAGCAATTCACGCATGCCGCCATCGCCCTCGGCCCTGCCGCCGCCGAAGGAATAGACCCACTGCGTCATTCTGGCTCCTCTGGCGCGGCCGGCGCGCGATTGGCTGAAAACGAAACGAAAGCGACCTTCGTTCCCGAAAGGAACAGCCGTCCTTTAAGGATTCTCCGGACCGGTCAGCGTCGGGCGCGTAAGCCCAGTCCGAAGCTTACCCAGCCGGCACCGTGGAAGATGAGATCGACGCCGAGCAATGTGCCGAGCACAAATACGCTGTCGGCGGGCCAGTGGCCGACGATAATGAGGCCGAGCAGAATGGTGACCGCGCTGGCGAGGAACACCATGGCGCGCGGATGATCGGACGGAAGCTGGAAGCCAAGAAAGAGGCGCACCACGCCGGCGGCGATCAGGCCCGCGCCAAGCATCAACGTCAACACGGCGGAGGCCAGAAGCGGATTGAAAATGCAAATGAGGCCCGCAATGAGGTAGAGCAGCCCGCCGATTACCCAAAGGAAGAACCGGCTCCAGCCTTGAGAATGCATGCCGATGCCGATTTCGGCCGCGCCGGCGATGAGAAAAACCACGCCATTGACAAGTACCGAGGCGACCGTCGCCGCAAGGGCGAAGACCGTCGCAGCAAAGCCAAGCGCAATGAGCAGAACGCCAAAGGCGACGATCGCGCCCCATTTGTCGTGCAATCTATGCAGCGCCGCCCCAAGGCTACGGGCTTCGCCGGCCGTGCGGGTTGTCGGGTCGGACATCGCGCTCTCCTCGTTAGGCTGATCCATTCTAGCCGATCGGGCGGCCAGTTCGCCACCGCGACGCGACCTTATCGCTCCCGCTTAGAAAACGTCCAAATCGGCGCCGACTATATCGAAGTCTTGCAAGCCGCGGGCTGGCCGCAAATGTTGATGATGGATTAGCGCGCTGACATCAATTCGCCGAGGATCCGCGCCGTGTAGTCGACCACCGGGACAATCCGGGCGTAGTTCAACCGCGTCGGTCCAATGACGCCCAGCACGCCGGCAATTCTATGATTGCCGCTACGGAGCGGCGCAGCGATCATCGAAGAGCCTGACAGCGAAAAGAGTTTGTTCTCCGAACCGATGAATATACGAACGCCGTCGCCTTGCTCCGCGCGATGAAGGAGATCGATCACGTCCGTCTTGGTCTCCAGGTCGTTGAAGAGGAGGCGGATGCGCTCGAGATCATCGCGCGCATTCGGGTCCTCCAATAAATTGGCTTGGCCGCGCACGATCAATTGCTGGCTTGACTGCTCAGCGCCAGCCCAAAAGGCAAGCCCCGCATCGACGAGCCGCGCGGCAAGGTCGTCGAGCTCCCGACGGGCGCTCTTGCGCGCCGCCTCGATCTCGGCGCGCGTCTCGGCCAAGGTACGTCCCCGCAATCGAGCGTTAAGATAGTTGCTCGCCTCGACCAAAGTGGAGGCCGGCATGCCGGCCGGCGTGTCAACGACGCGATTCTCGATCGAGCCGTCCTCCGCCACCAGGACGGCCAGCGCCTTTTCCGGATCAAGCCGGACGAATTCGATTTGCTTAAGCCGCGCATTCTCCTTGCTGGTCAGGACAACGCCGGCGCCCCGCGTGAGGTCGGAGAGCAGGCTCGTCGCTTCCGTCAGCGCCCCTTCGATCCGCCCGCCCTTGACCGCCGCCTTGACTTCCGCGTCGATGCGGCCGCGATCGGCGGCGGCGACAGCGCCAAGCTCGAGCAGAGCGTCGACAAAAAAACGCAAGCCCAATTCGGTCGGCATGCGGCCGGCGCTGGTATGCGGCGCATAGACAAGGCCGAGCTCCTCGAGGTCCTGCATCACGTTGCGAACCGAGGCCGGCGACAGCGTGATCGGCAAAATGCGCGACAGGTGACGCGAGCCGACCGGCTCGCCATTGGCGAGATAGGAATCGACGATGCGCCGAAAAATCTCGCGCGACCGCGCGTCGAGGTTCGCCAAAGCCGCAGCGTCGGCCGGTCTATCGCCGTAGGCGCTCATCGTGGGTTAAAATGCCGGCAAGAGAGCCATGGCGCAAGCAAACCTTGAGGGGTCCCGATCATGATGGCGCCGAAATATGAACGGCTGCGCCTCCTTCATCTCGCCCTCGAAGAGGGCGGCAATCAACTGGCCGACCCCATCGATCGGATTGAAGTTAGGGGACGCTTTATCGTTGTCGCGGCTGGCGACGAGGAGGTCCATATGACATTTGGCTATCAGAATAGCTATAGCGACATCGGCGCGCCGGTTCTCGGCGGCGGGTCCTGGTTCGTCAGGCTTGTGGATGCGCCTCGCCGCGCCGAGAGGAGCGGCTTTCGCCGCCTGCTGACCCTCCTCGGGCTCAGCCGGAAGCCGTCCGAGCGATAACCAACAGCCGGGCCATGGCCTTGATTAAGCGCGACCGGACGGCCATAGCTCATCGAGAGCCGAAAGCTAAGGCTCCGACGCCGCTATCGGCTTAGAAGGAACAGGGTCGATGAACGCCCCAGCAGCCGAACTCTTCCAGTGGGACGACCCGTTTAACCTGGAAACGCAGTTGAGCGAAGACGAACGGCTCATCCGCGACAGCGCCCGCGCCTACGCGCAGGAGAAACTCGCGCCGCGCATTGTCGAGGCCTATGAGCGCGAGACCGTCGAACCGGAAATTTTCCGCGAGATGGGCGCGCTTGGCCTGCTCGGCGTGACGTTGCCGGGGAAATATGGCTGCGCGGGCGCCAACTACGTGTCTTACGGCCTCGTGGCTCGCGAGATCGAACGCGTCGATTCCGGCTATCGCTCGATGATGAGCGTGCAATCCTCGCTGGTGATGTATCCAATTCACGCTTACGGCGAGGAAGCGCAGCGCGAGAAATACCTGCCAAAGCTCGCCAGTGGCGAATGGATCGGTTGTTTCGGGCTGACGGAGGCCGAGGCTGGCTCCGATCCCGGCTCGATGAAGACCCGAGCCGAGGAAATTTCCGGCGGCTATCGGCTGACCGGATCGAAGCTGTGGATTTCCAACGCGCCGATCGCCGATGTCTTCCTCATCTGGGCGAAATCGAGCGCGCATGGCGGCCATATCCGCGGCTTCGTGCTCGAAAAGGGCCTGAAAGGTCTTTCGACGCAGAAGATCGAGGGCAAACTTTCGTTGCGCGCTTCGGTTACCGGCGAAGTGATCATGGAGGGCGTCGAAGTTCCCGCCGATTGCCTGTTGCCCAATGTCTCGGGCCTCAAAGGCCCATTCGGCTGTCTCAATCGCGCGCGCTACGGAATTTCGTGGGGCGCGATGGGCGCGGCGGA
>DATGHD010000056.1:0-17101 GCA_035308145.1 Roseiarcus sp. | reverse complement strand
ACAAATTCACGACGCCGACATTGGCCTATCACGGCGTGCAGAAATACCTTGAGCTCTGCCTGCCGCAGACGATCGAATTCAATATCGACGGAATCCTCGCGCGCGCTCAGGCCTTCCCGGATCCAACGACGCCAGGCCCCTCGATCGGCATTCTCGTCGGCACGAGCCCGCCGCTGAGCCAGGGCGACGCAACGCAAGCGCAAGGACTGCCGTCTCCTGACGCCAATCCCTCCCCCGCGCCGCCAACCTCGAAACCCGCCCAGAACGTTTGTCCAGCGATCCAGAAAGCCCCGCCGCCCGCCGGCCCGCCCACGCCGGACCAATTCGACAAGAACTGCAAAAGGATCGCTGACGACAATCAAGCCATCCAGAAGATCACCAAGACGGACCGCAACGCCGCGTGCGTGATCGCTCGGATGAATGCCGAGATAGAAAATCTGAAAAAGTGGAACGGCAAAGACTGCCCCCAATCGTAATCGCATCCGTCAGATGAACCTCATCATCGATGAATTTGGAAGGTGCAGCAATGACAGACGGATCAAACAGCGCGGCTGCCGCCGCCGCAACGCAAACAAGCCTTCAATCGCCCGTGCAAAGCAGCGTTCTCCCCTCCTGGGCTGGTTGGATCGCCGTCGCGTTGATCGCGCTGGGCGTCGTCGCGCTCGGCGGCGCGATCGCCTACGGCAATCCCTTCGGCGCAACGTCGCTCGGCTTTTCCGCAATCGCCGGCGTGACAATCCTATCGGTCGGCCTCTGCGGGCTGATCGCGCTGACGCGCGCCATCGGCATGGCGACGCCCTATGAGGCGCTCGCCCTTCCGAAAGGATCGGTGCGAGCCTTGCTGGCCTTGATTCTGGCGACGGTCTTCGTCGCCGTATCGTCTTGGACACTGGGCGGCCTCTTCGACCCTCTTGGACCTCTCGTCTACGCGACTCAAGTCGCCAAGAGCGGCGACGCCGAACAAAAAGCGCTGACGCCTTACTCGGACAAACAATACGTCATCTTCAAGACCGACAACGACAAGGGCGATCAGGAGGCGATCAAGGTCTATCTCCGACGAGAAGCGCCCACCGACCAGGTGATGGACATCGCCAAGCAGATCATCACCGTCTCGGCAACCGTGCTGGTGACGATCGTCGGTTTTTACTTCGGCAGCAAATCGGCCGCCGACGCGGTCAGTTCTGCCGGCGCTAGCCTCGCAGCGGTGCGCAAGGCGATGACGAACGCCGACGACGGCGACGGAGCGACGAGCGACGACGCAGCCGGGGGCGGCGCGACGGTCGACGACGTCCGCAAGTCAGCAAACGCTATCGGCGCGCTTTCAACCTCCATGCAGAATTCGTTGCAGAACCTCGGCGACAAGCTGACCCTGCTGCATCTGGCCGCCGACGGCGTCGACGCCGCCAAGGATCTGCTGGCGACGGCGGTGACATCCTACGCCACGCTGAACGAAAAAGCGAAAGCCGGCGCGGATCTTGCCGCCCAGGCCAAGGCCTTGGCGTCGACGCCGGACAATGCGGACGCTGCGACAGTGCAATCCGCCAGTTCCAGCGCGCAAAAGCTCCTTGCCGAGGCAACGCAAGCCAATCACGACTTCGCGGCGGCGCTCGCGGCGTTCAACGCGGCGCAAACCTCCATTCTCAAACTCACCGCCAAAGGCTGACCCGCAAAAAGGGACAACGCGATGCCGACCACAGGACATGTCTCGGCGACGAGCCTCAACCTCAGGGATGGAGCGAATGGCGATATTCTCGACGTGGTCGCCTATGGAACTGCGGTACAGGTTTTGACCGATTTCGGCGACGGTTGGCCCCTTGTCAGGATTGGCGACGGCGACGCAGCGGAAGTCGGATTTGTCGATGCGCGGTTCGTCGTGTGGGATCCGCCCGGGCCCCAACCACAGCCAACGCCAGTTCCGACGCCGCCGACGCCCGCGCCGCAGAGCGGCGGCAAGAAATATACCAACAGCCCGAACGAGGTGTCTGTGGCGCGGACGACGCCTGCGATTGATCAAACCGTCGCAAGCCTTCTGACGGCGTGGTCCGATCTCAAGCAAAACGGCGCGCGGACGTTAACTGCGCAATATATGTTCGAAACGGGTGGCGGAAAATACTGTTTCAACTGGAATCTCGGAAACGCCAAGGCCGCAAACCCGAACGTGCTCCACATGTATCTTGCCAACGTGTGGGAGTGTTACGCGCGGACAGAGGCTGACGCCGTAGTCGCTCAGTCAGCCGGATTGGCGCGCATTGCGACCGCAGACGAAATCAAGACGCATGGCTGGAGTTGCCCTGATACCGTCGTCGTCTTCAGTCCGCCGAGCGCGCAATGCCGCTTCCGCGCGTTTGATTCGCTCACTGATGGCGCGCAGTTTTGGTGCGGCTATTTCAAGAATCTCGCCGCTAAAGAACCGACCTTCCTCACCACTTTGAATACAGGCGATGTGGCCGCGGTCACGCACGCGCTAAAGGTTGCGAACTACTACTCAGCGTCGGAGGCAGCGTACGCGCAGGGCGTGACAGCCGAAAAGGCCATAGTCGACAAGACGCTAGGTCCGCTGAAGTAGCGGGAGCCGTCGGGCAAATTCAGAAAAGACCCGAGCGCGACGATCATGCCTGCCACGGGACGCGTTACCGCCACGAGCCTCAATCTCCGCGATGGCCCGAATGGGAACGTCCTCGACGTCCTGCCGTCCGGCGCTGTGGTCCAGGTCATTGAAGACTTCGGCGACGGTTGGCCGCTGGTGACCGCGACGGTCGGCGCGACTTCCGAGGTCGGCTTCGTTGACTCTCGCTACATATCGTGGGACCCGACGGGCGATCCTGCGCCGCCGCCCGGGCCCGATCGACCAGCGCCGATTGCCGATCCCGCCTGGGTCTACGCCCAGAGCACGGGGCGCATGTTTCATCTGGTCGGCGGCGTCGCGACATTGCTCAGCCGGGGGTATTCCGGCAACGGCGACGCCGAAAACGACCCCAATCAGCAATGTCTGACGGGGCACGGGCCGCTGCCCCGGGCTCGCTATTCGATCGGACCGCCGATCGATTTCAAGAAAATGCATAATTGCCTCTCCCTCACCCCTCTCGAGCCGGAGAAAATGTGCGGGCGCAGCGGATTTCTCATCCACGACGGCAACTTTTCACGGCACGGAGATACGTCGGAAGGATGCATTTGCCTCGCCGAATCGGCGCGGTTGCAAATCGCGACGTCCGGCGACAGCGTCCTTCAAGTGGCGCGCGACGATCCGGCTTAGGGAGGACCGTCTTTGACCATCACGATATGCAGCCGCCTCGGGCCATGCGCGCCGAGGAGGAGCGTCTGCTCGATGTCGGCCGAGCGCGACGGACCGGTCACGAGATTGACCGTTCGCGGCATCGCGCCCTTACCGAAACGCGCCCTAAGGTTCTTCCATACGCTCTCGTAGTCGGCGACGATATCGCCGGCGAAAACCACGACGATATGATTGTCGGGCAGGAAGTTGATCGTCGTCGGATTGTCCGGGCCCGAGGCGAGCGCCAAAGTGCCGCTTTCGGCGACGGCGGCGAAGGCGACGCTCGCGCCATTGAGATCATGGCCGTCCGAGGCGCCATGCGCGACCTCCAGCGCAGTCTCGCCCCAGGGCATCGCGGCGAGGCGCTTATCTTCACCCATGCGCAAAGTCGCCGGCAGGTTGGCGTCGCGGAGATAGCGCGCAATCTCCGCCGGAACGTCCGCTGCGCCGGCGACTTCGACGACGCTCGCTTGCGCGCGCTCCGCCTCGGCCTTGAAGGCCGCCGCCATCGTCGCGGCGTCGCCCTGTCCGCGCGCCGGGATGACGCCGGAAGGCGCCAGCGCCAGCCTTTCGTCGACCGCCAAGCGGCGCGGCGCCTCGCCCCCGGTGACGCCCAGCGAGGCGCGGATGTTGGCCAAGATTTCGTCGCGCGCGCTCATCTGACCCGCCCGCTCTTGGCGCGCCAGCGGCTCTGAAAGGTCGCGCCCTGCGGCGCAGGAAAGTCGCGATAGCGCGTCCAGCCGCCGGCAAGCGGCAGGGAGCGGAAGCGGCCCTTGCCGCGGCCAATCAAATTAAGGGCTCGCATCGCCAAGTCCGTTGAGAAGCGATAGAGCGCCGGCCTTCTGGCGAAGAAGGCCCAGAAGGCGAGGCCATAGCGTACCGTCGCCGGCGAAAGATGGCGCTCGAATTCGCGCTCGCGCCAATGACGCATCATCTTGGGCAGCGGAATGCGCACCGGGCAGACTTCCTCGCAACGCCCGCAGAACGTCGAAGCGTTGGGCAATTGGCCGCCTTCCTTGACGCCGATCAGCGTCGGGGTGAGCACCGCGCCCATCGGCCCCGGATAGACCCAGCCATAGGCATGGCCGCCGACCGCGTGGTACACCGGACAATGGTTCATGCAAGCGCCGCAGCGGATGCAGCGCAACATGTCCTCGAATTCGCCGCCGAGCATCGATGAGCGGCCGTTATCGAGCATGATGACGTGATATTCTTCCGGCCCGTCCGGATCGCCGGGACGCCGCGGCCCGGTGGAGAGCGTCGTATAGACCGACATATCCTGGCCGGTCGCCGAGCGCGCCAAGACGCGCAAGAGCTGCGCCGCGTCTTCCAGCGTCGGCACAATCTTCTCGAGCGACGCGATGACGATGTGAATCTTGGGCAGAATCTGCGTCAGGTCGCCATTGCCTTCGTTGGTGACGATGATCGATGTCCCGGTCTCGGCAACGAGAAAATTGGCGCCGGTGACGCCGATATCGGCGTTGAGGAACTTGTCACGCAGCACGCCGCGCGCCTCACCAAGCAACTGGCTCGGCTGGGAGAGGTCGCGGTTGGCCGGGAGATGCAGATGGGCGCGGCGGAACTCGTCCTCGACCTCGCTGCGATTGACATGGACGGCCGGCGCGATGATGTGCGAGGGGGCTTCGCCACGAAGCTGGATGATGTACTCGCCCAAGTCCGTCTCGATCGCCTCGACGCCGGCTGCTTCCAGCGCCTGATTGAGGCCCATCTCCTCGGAAATCATCGACTTGCCTTTGGTGACGCTTTTCGCGCCATGCCGTCGGCAAAGCTCCAGCACGATATCGACGCCTTCCTTGGCGGTCAGCGCGTAATGGACCTCGCCGCCGCGCTCGCGGACCTTTGCTTCATAGGCTTCGAGGTACAGATCGAGATGAGAGAGCGTATGATCCTTGATGTCGCGCGCGCTGTCGCGAAGAGCTTCGAATTCAGGCAGGCGCCTAGCCGCCTCGGCGCGCCGTTCGATGAAATTCGCGCGAACGTGCTGAAGCGCCTTTTGCAGGGGCGCGTCGCGCAACGCCTCGTGGACGTTGTCCTTGAAATGCGATGAGGTCGGCTCAGCGCTCACCCTTCGCCTCCGCGTTTGCTTCGCCGATCGGCGGCTCCTCCGTCATGCCCGCCAACACTTCGGCGACGTGGCGCGCGGCGACGGGCTTGCCTTCGCGCTGCAGCTTGCCGGCCATGTTCATCAGGCAGCCGAGATCGCCCGCAAGCAGCATCGCCGCGCCGCTCGCCGCAATGTCCGACGCTTTCTGCCCGACGATCGCATCGGAGAGCTCGCCATACTTGACAGCGAAAGTGCCGCCGAAGCCGCAGCAGACATCCGGCGACCTCATCTCGACGAGCATCAAGCCCTCGACCCCGGCGAGCAATTGGCGCGGCTGGCGCTTAACGCCGAGTTCGCGCAGGCCCGAGCACGCATCATGATAGGTGACGACGCCGTTGAATTTCGCCTCGACCTTCTTGACGCCGAGCACGTCGACGAGAAAGCTAACGAGTTCGTGGCATTTTGCTGAAAAAGCCCGCGCCTTCGCGGCCATCTCCGGCTCGCCGGCGAAGAGCTCGGCATAATGTTTGGCGAGCATGCCCGCGCAAGACCCGCTCGGCGCGACGACATAATCGCAATCCTCGAACGCCGCCATGACTTGAAGCGCAAGGTCCTTGGTCGTCGCGCGATCGCCTGAATTATAGGCCGGCTGACCGCAACAGGTCTGGGTCGGCGCGAAGACTTGCGCGCCGGCGTCTTCGAGCAATTTGACGGCGGCGAAACCGACGCTGGGGCGAAAGAGATCGACGAGGCAGGTGACAAAAAGCCCGACGCGGATCTGGTCTCGAGCGGCGTCGGCCAAGGCTTAACCCTTCATATTCATGCTTGATTCGACTTTGGACCAGCGCCGTGGCCCTTGCAAGCCTGAGACGGCCGAGGGGCGGCTATTGTCGCCGCCCGCCGGCGCCTTTACCTTCGAAGCCCATGATCCCGGACATCGCCACGCGCGTCTATAATCATACGTTCCGCATCGATCCGATCGTGCGGACGCTGCTCGACACCGATTTCTACAAATTATTGATGCTGCAAATGATCTGGAAGCTTCACGGCGACAAGCGCGTAACCTTCCAACTCATCAACCGCAGCGAGCAGTTTCGGCTCGCCGACATTGTCGAAGAGCGCGAGCTGATCGATCAGCTCGATCACGCGCGCAGCCTGCGTCTCGCCAAGAACGAATTGATCTGGCTTGCCGGCAACACATTCTATGGGACGAAGCAGATTTTCGAGCCGGCCTTCATGGAGTGGTTCGCGAATTTTCGCCTGCCCGACTACGAGCTGATCCGCCGCGACGGCCAATACGAGTTGCGCTTCGAGGGCCTGTGGACCGAGACCACGATGTGGGAAATCCCGGCGCTCGCCATCATCAACGAATTGAGGGCCCGAGCGGCGGTGCGCTCGATGAGCCGTTTCGATCTCGACGTTCTATACGCCAGAGCCAAAGCAAAGCTGTGGAGCAAGGTCGAGAGGCTGCGCGTGCTGGCCAAAGAGGGGCCGCTGCGCCTTTCCGATTTCGGCACGCGGCGGAGGCATGGATTCTTGTGGCAGCGCTGGTGCGTCGAGGCGATGCAGGAAGGGCTCGGCGAGAGTTTCGTCGGCACCTCCAACGTCAAGCACGCTATGGACACCGGCCTCGAGGCGATCGGCACCAACGCTCATGAATTGCCGATGGTCTATGCCGCGGTCGCCCGCGACGACGAGGCTCTGCGCGATGCGCCCTATGCCGTTCTTCGCGACTGGGCGAAAATGTACGGCGGCAATCTGCTCGTCGTCCTGCCCGATTGCTTCGGCACCACCGCCTTCCTCAAGCAGGCGCCCGATTGGGTCGCCGATTGGAAGGGCGCGCGGCCCGATTCCAAGCCGCCCATTCCGGCTGCGCGCGAGCTTATCGCCTGGTGGCGCGAGCGCGGCCGCGATCCGCGCGAAAAGCTCGTCGTTCTCTCCGACGGGCTCGATATCGATATCATCGAGAGCGCGGTCAGGGCCTTGCGAGGGCAAATCAATGTCTCGATCGGCTGGGGCACCAATCTCACCAATGATTTCGTGGATTGCGCGCCGGCTGGAGTCGACGGCGAGTTGCGCGCGATTTCGCTCGTTTGCAAAGTCGTCGAAGCGAATGGCCGGCCGACGGTCAAATTATCGGACAATCCCAACAAGATCCTGGGGCCGGCGGCCGAGGTCGAGCGCTACCGGCGGGTGTTCGGCGCGGCGGGCGTGACGGCGCAGCCGGTGCTGGTCTAGCCGGTGCTGGTCTAGCCTGCGCTTGCCAAGCCGTGTAGACAGAACTATATTTGTGTCTACACAAGGGACGTTTCATGCCTCTGAACATCCGAAGCGATGAGGTGAACCGACTCGCCGAAGAACTCGCCGTGCGAAAACGCATCACCAAGACGGAGGCGGTGAAGGTGGCGTTGCAGAACGAGCTGCTGCGGCTTGAAGAAGCGATTCCGCTTTGGGAGCGAGTGGCGCCTCTGCGCCGGAGGCTTGCAGCTCGGCCCGACACCGGCCTCGAAGCGGATAAGGCCTTCTTCGACGAACTCAGCGGCGAGGTTTAAATGTTTGTCGATGCCTCCGCGATTATTGCGATCTTGTGCGAGGAGCCCAGCGGCCCGGCGCTCGCGAAAGCGCTGGACGCGAAAAAGACGTCCAAGGTCGCCTCGGTTCTCGCGGTTTGGGAAGCCGCCGTCGGGCTCCGTAGGAAGAAGCAGCTCTCAACCGCCGACGCCGAGGGTTTGGTGCGAGATTTCCTTGAGGCCGCGCGCGTCGAGATGATCGGCATCGCAGCCGATGAACTCTCGCTGGCGGTGAGAGCTTACGATCGGTACGGACGCCATCGCTATCCGGACGCCGAGCGCAACAAGGCTCTCAATATGGCCGATTGCTTTCATTACGCATGCGCCAAGGCTCGGCGCGCGCCCATCCTTCATAACGACGTCGGACTGGCCCTGACCGACGCGCGGAGCGCGCTTTAGCGCCTCCTCGCTCTCCGCGGCGTGTGGGAGTAGAGTTAGCTGGTCGCATTTCGAGCTTCCCTATGCCCCAGATCGCTTTCCCAACCCCCGACCCTTCAATCCTCGCGCGTCGCGATGCGATCCTCGCCGGCCTCGCCGCGCTTTTGCCCGCGAATGGGCTGATCGTTTCGGAAGAAGAGCGCCGCGCTTTCGAGACTGACGCGCTGACCGCCTATCGTCGCCTGCCCCTCGCGGTCGCCTTGCCAAGTTCGATCGAGCAAGTCTCCGCCGTGCTGAAATTTTGCGGCGAGGCAGCCGTTAATGTCGTGCCGCGCGGCGCCGGCACGTCGCTCTCGGGCGGCGCGATCCCGCAAGAGGACGCGATCGTCATCGGCCTCTCGAAGATGAATCGCATTCTCGAAATCAATCTCGCGGATCGCTATGCGCGCGTCGAGGCGGGGGTGACCAATCTCGCGATCTCGGACGCCGTGTCGGCCGACAGTTTCTTTTACGCGCCCGATCCGTCCTCGCAGCTCGCCTGCACGATTGGCGGCAATATCGGCATGAATTCCGGCGGCGCCCATTGCCTCAAGTATGGCGTCACCACGAACAACCTTCTCGGATTGAAGATCGTGCTGCTCGACGGCGAGGTCATCGAAGCAGGCGGCCCGTATCTTGATTCCGCCGGCCTCGACTTGATGGGGCTGATGACCGGCTCAGAAGGTCAACTTGGTATCGTCGTCGAGGCGACGGTGCGCCTGCTCCCCATGGCGGAAGGCGCACGGCCGGTGCTTTTCGGCTTCGATTCTGCCGAAGCGGCGGGGGCCTGCGTCGCGGCGATCATCGGCGCCGGCATGGTCCCGGTCGCAATGGAATATATGGACAAGCCCGCCATCGAAATCTGCGAGGCCTTCGCGCATGCCGGCTATCCGCTCAATGTCGAGGCGATGCTGATCATCGAGGTCGAAGGCTCGACTAAGGAGATCGATTGGCAGCTCGACAAGATTCTCGCCATTGCGAAGGAGCATGGCGTCAAGGTGGTGCGCGAATGCGCATCCGCGATGGAAGCCGCGCAAATCTGGAAGGGCCGCAAATCGGCCTTTGGCGCCACCGGCCGCGTCGCCGACTATATTTGCATGGACGGGACAGTGCCAACCGGCCGCCTGCCCGAGGCATTGAAGCGCACGGCCGAAATCGTCGCGTCCTACGGCCTTCGCGTCGCCAATGTGTTTCACGCCGGCGACGGCAATATGCATCCGCTGATCTTGTACAATGTGAACGACCCGAGCGATCAAGCCAAGGCCGAGACGGCCGGCGAGGACATATTGAAAATGTGCGTCGAACTCGGCGGCTGCCTGACCGGCGAGCATGGCGTCGGCATCGAGAAGCGCGACCTGATGGGTCACCAGTTCAACGACGCGGACCTCGCGCAGCAGATGCGGGTGCGCGCGGTCTTCGATCCCGATTGGCGCCTCAATCCCGCCAAGGTATTTCCACTGAACGGCAGGATCGCTGCGTGACGCTGACCAGCGACGCGATTCTTGCGCCGAGTTCCGAGGAAGAGGCCGCGGAAATCGCGCGGCAGACGCGGGCGCGTTCGCGAAAGCTCACCATTCTCGGCGGCGGCTCGCGCGCGGGTCTCGGGCGGCCATGGATCGCCCATGCCGCGTTGTCGACGTCCCGGTTGAGCGGGGTCGTCTTTTACGAGCCGGCGGAAATGACGATCAGCGTGAGGGCCGGAACGCCGCTCGCCGAGATTGAAAAGCGCCTCGCCCAACACAGCCAGATGCTTCCCTTCGAGCCGATGGATCATCGCGCGCTCTACGCTTCGCTCGGCGAGCCGACGATCGGAGGCGTGGTCGCCGCCAATATTTCAGGTCCGCGGCGGATTAGCGCCGGCGCGGCGCGCGACAGTCTGATCGGACTTCGGCTCGTCAACGGCCGGGGCGAGGCGATCAAGAGCGGCGGACGGGTCATGAAGAACGTCACCGGCCTCGATCTCGTCAAACTGATTTGCGGCGCGCATGGTACTTTGGGCCTCGTCACGGAGGCGACGTTCAAGCTCCTGCCGAGGCCGGAGCGCGAGGCGAGCATCGTCATCCGCCGCCTCGAGGATCAGCGCGCCGTCGAAGCGATGACGGCCGCGCTCGGCTCAGCCTTCGGCGTCAGCGGCGCGGCTCATATCGCGGCCGGAATGGGCCGGGAATTTCCTCGCACCTTTCTGCGCGTCGAAGGATTTGCCGCCTCGGTCGAGCATCGCACCGGCGAGCTTCTCAAACTTCTCGAACCTTTCGGCGCCAAGCATGCGCTCGATGATGTGGAATCGGGCAAATTCTGGCGCGCCGCGCGCGATTGCGAATTTCTCGTTGAACCTCGGGAGCGCGCGATCTGGCGCGTCTCGATCGCGCCGTCGAAGGGCGCGGCGTTTGTCGCGCGCCTCGGCGCCTTCGCCTTGGCGCATTTTTACGATTGGGGCGGTGGGCTCGTCTGGATCGCCGCGGAGCCTTCGCGTGCAAGCGCCGAGGCGATCCGCTCGACGCTCTCCTCTTTCGACGGCCACGCGACCCTCATCCGCGCGCCCGACCCTTTACGCGAGAGCGTCGACGTCTTCCAGCCGCCGGCCCCCACCGTTTTGCGGCTGACCCGCGAGATCAAGGCAAGCTTCGACCCCGACGGAATATTCAATGCGGGCCGGATGTACCCGGGGATTTGAGAAGCGATGCAAACGAATTTCGCCTCCGGCCTTCTCGCTGATCCGCATATGCAGGCGTCGGAGAAAATTCTTCGCTCCTGCGTCCATTGCGGCTTCTGCACCGCAACCTGTCCGACTTATCTTCTGCTTGGCGATGAGCTCGACAGCCCACGAGGCCGCATCTATCTGATCAAGGACATGCTGGAGAACAATAGGCCGGCGTCGACCGAAGTCGTCACGCACATCGATCGCTGCCTCTCGTGCCTCTCCTGCATGACCACCTGTCCGTCGGGGGTGCACTATGGCCATCTGGTCGATCATGCACGCGCGCACATCGAGGCGACGTACCGCCGGCCCTTCATCGACCGGGCGCTTAGGGCCATGCTGGCCGGCGTTCTGCCGTCTCGCAACTTTTTCCGACTCGCGCTTCTGGCCGCAAGGATCGGCCGGCCGCTCGCCCCTATTTTGGCGCGCATCCCAGGGCTCGGGCCGAAACTCAGCGCCATGTTGGCGCTGGCTCCAACGAGCTTGCCGCCGCGCGGCGCCGAGGGCGCTCGCATCTATCCGGCGTCCGGCGCGCCGCAGACGAAGCGGCGCATCGCGCTTCTGACCGGCTGCGCGCAATCGGTGCTGACGCCGCAGACCAACGCCGCGGCGATTGAACTCTTGACCCGCGCCGGGGCCGAGGTCGTTCTCGCAAAGGGCGAAGGGTGCTGCGGCTCGCTGGTCCATCACATGGGGCGCGAGCGGCGTGCGCTTCGCCAAGCCCGCGCCAATGTCGACGCTTGGACGCGCGAGATCGATAGGGGCGGTCTCGACGCCATTTTGATTACTGCGTCGGGCTGCGGGGCGACGGTCAAAGATTACGGCTTCATGTTGCGCGCGAACGCCGCTTACGCGGAAAAGGCGGCGCGGATATCGGCGCTGGCTAAGGACGTGACGGAATATCTCGCAACGCTCGATCTCGCCTTTCCGACGCCGCCCAAACTCGCCGTCGCCTATCACTCGGCCTGTTCAATGCAGCACGGCCAGAAAGTGACGGAGCCGCCGAAGGCGTTGCTGCGCAACGCCGGCTTCACCGTGCGCGAGCTCGCCGAGAGTCACATCTGCTGCGGCTCGGCGGGAACCTACAACATCCTGCAGCCAGAGATCGCAGCCAGACTACGGGCGCGAAAGCTGCGCAACATCGCGCGCCTCAAACCGGACGTGATCGCCGCCGGCAATGTCGGCTGCATCGTCCAACTCGGCGGCGCAGCGGCAATCCCGGTCGTCCACACGGTTGAGCTCTTGAATTGGGCGGCGGGCGGCGCCAAGCCCGCGGCGATCGGCTGAGGCTTTAGATCTCGAATCACTCGGCGCGGCGACGCGATACAAGACGCGTTACCAAAATTCAAACCGCGGCCGCCCGCTGCGAGGCGGCCTGCGCCGGAGCAGCCACTGCGATATGGTTTGGGCATCGATTTGGAGACGATCCATGCGGGCCCATGTCAAGCTTGCCGCGGTTTCCGCCCTTTTCTTCGCCGCGGCGGGCGCCGCGCAGCCGGCGTCCCTTGACAGCGGCGCCGTTCGGACCGGCGCGGCGGCTTACGGCGACTGGCGTACCGACGCGCCGGGAGTTCGGCGCAAAATAACCGCTGCCGACCTCCCTGCTCCTTTCGCAAGCGCGCCGGCCGCCAATCCTTCGCGTGTGGTCGCTCGCCCGCCGAGCGCCGAGCTCAAGACGCCGCCGGGATTTTCCGTCTCCCTCTTCGCCAAAGGATTGAGAGAGCCGCGCGTCGTGCGGGTTGCGCCGAACGGCGACATTTTCGTCGCTGAAAGCGCCGCTGGGCAGGTGCGCGTCTTTCGCGCCGCGGACGGGGCGGCGACGCCGGAGAAATCAGAGGTCTTCGTCTCCGGCCTCGATCGGCCGTTCGGCATCGCTTTCTACCCGCCGGGACCGGACCCGCGCTATGTGTACGTCGCGACCAATACGGAAGTCATCCGTTATCCCTATCATAGCGGCGGATTTGGGCCGGCGGGTCCTTCTGAAGTTGTCGCGCCCTCCCTGCCTGGCCGGCGCGGCCATTGGACACGGGACATCGTCTTCTCGCTCGACGGCAAGACAATGTTCGTGTCAGTCGGCTCGGCCTCGAATGTCGCGGAAGACATGCCGCCGCTCAATGGCGCCGAGCTCAGCGCCTTCGTTTCGTCGCATGCTCTCGGCGCGTCCTGGGGCGCGGAGGAAGATCGGGCCGACGTGCTCGCCTTCGACCCCGACGGCCGCAACAAGCGCGTCTTCGCGACCGGCATTCGCAATTGCTCGGGATTGACCGTTGAGCCCGAGAACGGCGCGCTATGGTGCGCGACCAATGAACGCGACATCCTTGGCGACGATCTGCCGCCTGATTTTGCGACAAGCGTCAAAGAGGGCGCCTTCTATGGCTGGCCTTGGTACTATATCGGCGCCAACCAAGACCCCCGTCACAAGGGCGAGAGAACCGACCTCGCCGACAAGATCGCCGTCCCCGACGTCCTGATCCAGCCCCATTCGGCGCCGCTCGGCATGATCTTCTACGAGGCGGGCCAGTTTCCCGCCGACTATAAAGGCGACGCCTTCATCGCTCTGCACGGCTCGTGGAATCGCGCCAAGCGAACCGGCTACAAGATCGTGCGCCTGATCTTCAAGGACGGCCGGCCGACCGGCGAATATGAAGACTTTCTCACCGGTTTCGTGGTTGACGATTCGAACGTCTGGGGTCGGCCGGTCGATGTCGCGGTCGCCCACGACGGCGCGCTCTTGCTGACGGACGATGGCGGAGACGCCATCTGGCGGGTGGCGTATAAGGGAGAGTAGCGGTCGATTTCGCGAAACCTCCTCGAGGTGAGATTCGAGAAGCCGTCGACGGCCTTCGGCTCGCCCGCTACGATTGACGGGCGAATCCCTCTACGCGAGGTTGATCATGCCCTTCGCCGGCTTCGGCCCGAATGCGCTGCCCTTCTTCAAGGCGCTCGCTTTCCATCAGAACAAGGAATGGTTCGAGGAGAACCGCGGAACTTACGAGAACGAGATTCGTTCGCCCTTGGGCGACCTCGTCGAGGACCTCGCTGCGGCCCTCGTCAAGGCCAAGGCGCCGTTGAAAGGCGACCGCAAGACTTCGCTATTCCGCCTCAACCGCGACATCCGTTTCTCGAAGGACAAGAGTCCGTACAAGACTCACGCCGGGGCGGTGCTGACCCGGAGCGGGGGCAAGAACGATCCGGGCTTGCTCTATATTCACGTGTCGCCGGAAGGATGTTTCGCGGCGGCCGGCTTTTATGGTCCGGAACCTGACGAGCTGGCGCGGCTGCGACGCGCGATCGTCCGCGCGCCCAAGCTCTATGCAAAGATGCTGGCGTCGCTTGAGAAGGCGGGCCTCGCCTTGTCGGACGAACATGACGTCTCCCGCCTGCCGCGCGAGTTTGCCGACGTGGCCGATCCCGCTGTCGCAGCCGGCGTGAAGAAGAAATCCTATGTTTGCTCGCGGCCGATCGCCGCCGGCAAACTCAGAAACGCGCGGCTCGTCGACGACCTCGTCAGCTTCGCGAAGGACTCTAGGCCGCTGCTCGACTGGGGCTGGGGCGCGATCGTCGACGAACGCTAAGCGACGCTCCGTTCAGGCGGCAGCGACCTGCGCCGATTGTCCAACGGTCGCGCGGATCGCATCGGCCAGCGCCTCCGTCTCCTCGCTTGGCCGGCCCGGCGCGTAGATGATGCCCATGCGCGAGGTTTGCAGCGGCGGCAGCCCGGATTCTGGACCGAGCACGCGAAGATCGGCCGGCACGCAGCCCATCGGCAGGATCGTCACCGCCAGGCCGGCACGGACCACCGGGGCGATCGCCGAATAATTGTTGGAGAGGAAAAGCGCTCGCGACGACCGATTGACGGCGCGCAAGGCCCGTTCGGCCATCTGCCGCCAGGCGCAGAGCGTGCTGCCCAAGGCGACCGGCACAGGCGCGTCACGCTCGAGATTGAACCTCTTGGAGCCGACCCAGGCCAATTGATCCTCTCGGATCGTCTCGATGCCGGTGATGCCATCGGTGTCGGTCACCACGGCGAGGTCGAGCGCGCCTGCCCGCACCTGCCCGTTCAAGGTCACTGAACTCTCGCAGACCACCGAAATCTCAACCAGCGGATGGCTCCGGCAAAATCGGGTGAGGATATCGGCGAGGAAGAACTCGGCGTAGTCGTCCGGCATGCCGAGGCGAACGCGGCCCGACAGCCCTTTGCGCGACAGAGCCGCCAGGGCCCCGGCCTCGGTTTGGATGATCCGACGCGCGAAATCGATCAACCGCTCGCCTTCCTCGGAAAGGCGCGTTCCGCGCCCCTGCTTGATGAACAAGGCGCAGCCGAGCTGCTCCTCGAGGCGGCGCATATGCATCGAAACCGCGGACTGCGTTTTGTTCACGCGTTCAGCGGCGCGGGTAAAGGAGCCGGTGTCGACGATGGCGAGAAAGGAGCGGAGCTGGTCGGTGTCGAGCATGGATCAATTCCATATCGTGATGGGATACCCTACAAACATTCGTTGGACCGATCAATAAGATTCCGGCATATAGTTGACCAACAACTCGCTCGAAACCGCTGCGCCGCCGCCTCCTTTTGGCGGCGAAACGGGAGCGCTTTGTCGACGGAGAAGTCACCATGAACGCCTCAGCAGCGCCCTGCCCCGAGTTCTCAACCTTTGGCGGTCGGCCGCGTCATTCCGTTCTGGAGAGGATCGCTGCCGCCTTGACGCGCGCCGCCCTCTGGCCGGCGCGGGTGATGGAGGCCCGGCGGACGTTCGCCCAACTTGCCAGCCTCTCGGAATATGAGCTGCGCGACGTCGGCCTGACGCGACAGGACCTGGTCGACCTCACCGCCCGGCCGCTCGACGAAGATCCGACGCCGCACCTCAACCGGGCTCGGATCAGCCGAGCCCAGCGAGCCTCCTAAGCCGGATGGCGGCGGAGGAACGCCTCGAAGGCCCTGAGGGTCGCCTGGCTGACACAATGCTCGATCCCCTCGGCGTCGGCTTCAGCCGCCTCGCGCGGCGCGCCGACGGCGAGGAGAACGTCCACCACCAGGCGATGGCGTTGGCGGACCCGCTCGGCCATGGCTTGGCCGGCCTCGGTCAGGAATATGCCGCGGTAGGGCCGCGCGGTCGCCAGGCCCTTGCGCTTCAGCCTAGCGATCGTCTTGGTCGCCGTCGGATGGGCGACGCCGAGCCGACGCGCGATATCCGTGGTGCGCGCCTCGCCGTTAGCCGCGATTAGATCGGCGATCAGTTCCGTATAGTCTTCGCGCATCGCCGCTGAGCGGGCGGAGCGGGCTTGGCCGAAGCGGCCCGCTTGAACCGGCTCCATCGCCATCTCGGCCGCCGACCGCATTTTGCGCGAGCCTCGGCGCATCGTCGAAGCCTTCGCCATCCCTGCGTCGACCATCCGTGAAACTTTAACGACGGTCCTATCCATTTCCAGCCTTGGCTGCAAAATAACGCTTGAGGAAGCGAGCGGACATTCGAGGTTAAGCGTTAGGACGGCGCGAGAATGAGCGACATGGCTTCGCGCCACCTTCTCCCGCAGCAGGAGAAGGGACGCTCCATCGCTGCGAGAAAGCTGCAATGCGCGCCCTCTCCCGCTTGCGGGAGAGGGTGGGGTAAGGGCGACTCGCCGACCTCGGAAAGTACGACGCTCTATCGCAGCTCGGCCGTGAAGCGCTGGATTTTCTTGCAGGCGTTCTCCAGCACGTCCGTCGACGTCGCATAGGAGACGCGGAAGTTCGGCCCAAGCCCGAAGGCCGAGCCATGCACCACCGCGACGCCCTCGGCTTCGAGCAGCTCCGAGACGAAATCTTCGTCGTTGCCGATTACCTTGCCGGTCGGCGATTTCTTGCCGATGGCGCCGGCGACCGACGGATAGACATAGAAGGCGCCTTCCGGCGTCGGGCATTTCAAATGCCGCGCCTGGTTCAGCATCGAGACGACGAGATCGCGCCGCTCCTCGAAAGCCTTGCGGCGAACGGGGATGAAGTCCTGCGGCCCGTTCAGCGCCTCGACCGACGCCCATTGCGCGATCGAGCAGGCGCCCGACGTCTGCTGGCCTTGCAGCATGTCCATCGCCTTGATGAGCTC
>DATGHD010000055.1:0-5221 GCA_035308145.1 Roseiarcus sp. | reverse complement strand
TCTCGCGTTTTCGCTCCGCCATGCAAACAATGGAGGAATCTGCCTCCGTCGCAGTCTCATATGTGCTCAGCCAGCCTCTCGGCTTGCCCGCAGCGGATAAAAGTTGATATACGCCTCGCGCCGCGTGTCTCGCGCGTCGGCTAGGCCTCGTGGCGGAGTGGCTACGCAGAGGACTGCAAATCCTTGCACCCCGGTTCGATTCCGGGCGAGGCCTCCAGCGTTCAGCAGCGCAAACGGAAGAATCGCGGGACCGAGGGCTGCCGGACTATGAACGCCTCTCCTTCTCCTGATCCCTGGGAAGTTCGCCGGCGACACATGGTGGATGGCCAGCTGCGCACTTTCGGCGTCACGGATCGCGCCATCCTTGCCGCCTTTGCAAAAATCCCGCGTGAGAAATTCGTCGAGCCGAGCTTCGCATCCTTTGCTTATCTTGATCGTAGCGTTCCGGCGCTCAAGGGCGCCGGTCGGCTCCTGATTCCGCCGATGACGCTCGCTCGTCTGATTCAGGCCGCCGAGGCGCAGCCTGGCGATAAGGCGCTCGAAATTGCGAGCGGATCAGGCTACGGCGCGGCGATCATGGCCGAGATCGGCGCATCCGTTATCGCGGTCGAGACGGCTGCGGCTTCCGAGGGGCTTAAGGCTTTGCTCGGCGATGAATCCCGCGTTCATATTGTTATTGGCGATTTGGCGGCTGGCGCGCCGGCGCGCCAACCCTACGACATAATCTTATTGAACGGCGCCTTTGAGACGATTCCAGACGCCTTGCTCGAGCAATTGGCGGAAGGCGGGCGCTTGGTGGGAGTCGACGCCTCGTTTCCCGCGCCCAAGGCGGCGTTGTTTGAAAGAATTGGCGGCGCGACCAGCCGAAGAACGCTTTTCGACGCTTCCGCGCCAAAGCTTGAGGCCTTTCAGCGCCGGCCGCAATTCGCATTCTAAAACGAAGACGCTGTTACGAAGTGTCGCAAAATTGCGACTATCGCCAGGATAAATAAAACGCCTGTGGGTTAGCCCTTGCAGGGGGCTGGCCGAGAGTGATTTTTTTCCTATGTTGAGGCCGTTACGAACAGGGTCCTTCTGAAGGCCCATCCGGCGGCGTTCGCGTTTCTTGCGTCCCAGGTTGCGATTGAACTTGGCGCCTCGATCGCGTGGCCTGGAAGCAAAGTTCGGCCGGAAATAACGATAACGGGGCGTGGATGCTAGTGCGGCAAGTGTTGTGCGCGGCGTTCGTTCATCGACGTCGTGCGGCGCGAGGCGTCGCGTTCGCGACGTTAGTCGCTGCCTCAATCGGCGGTTCTGCCAGCGCGGAGACAATCGGCGGCGCGCTGGCCAAAGCCTATCTCAACAATCCCGACGTCAATCAGCAGCGCGCGGCGGTGCGCGCCAGCGACGAAAACATTCCCAAGGCCAACGCGGGATACTTGCCGACAATTAACGGCGAGGCTGACACGGGAATCCAGGACTTCAATTATGCGCCGTCCTCGCCTTTCTTTCCATCCGGGGTCACCCGTCCGCGCGGCTATGGGCTGACAGCCACCGAGAACATCTGGAACGGCAACCGCACAATCAACTCCGTTCGCCAGGCCGAGTCCGGCGTTTTCGCGGCGCGCGAGCAATTGCGCAACACCGAACAGAACACGTTGCTGAACGGCGTCACAGCCTACATGGATGTCCTGCGCGACTCGGCGATCCTGTCGCTCAATCGCGCCAATGTCGACGTGCTTAAGGAGCAACTGCGCCAGACGCAGGACCGTTTCAATGTCGGCGAGGTGACGAAAACCGACGTTGCTCAGGCGCAAGCAAGCTTGGCCGGCGCACAGGCCCAGGCGTTGAGCGCGCAATCGACTTTGCAAGCCTCGATGGCGCGCTATCGCCAGACGATCGGCGACGAGCCGAAGAATCTCTCGCCGGTGAAGCCGCTCGACAAGACTTTGCCGAAGAGCCTCTCGGAAGCGATCGCCATTTCGCAGGTCGAGCATCCGGCCATCGTCGGCGCCCTGCACGGGGTCGATTCGGCGGCGCTGAACGTCAAGGTCGTCGAGGGCGCGCTTTTGCCTACTCTTAACCTGCAGGGCCAACTCGCGAAGCGCTACGACGTGAGCGATATTCCCGGCAACCAGGCTTTGACCGCTTCGCTTGTCGCACAGCTTAACGTGCCCCTATACGACGGAGGCCTCACATACGCCTCCACCCGTCAGGCCAAGGAACAGCTCACCCAGCAGGAGTTGCAAGCCGATCAGCAGCGCGACACGGTGCGAGCGGCCGTCGTTTCAGCGTGGTGGCTGTTCGACGTATCGCCTGCGGTCATCAAATCGTCCAAGGCGCAGGTCGACGCGGCAGGCGTCGCGCTGGAGGGCGTGCGGGAGGAAGCCAAAGTCGGACAAAGAACGACGCTAGACGTGCTCAACGCCCAGCAAGCGTTACTCAATGCGCGCGTGCAATTCGTCTCTGCCGAACACGACCAGGTCGTCGCGTCCTACGCCTTGCTGTCGGCGATCGGACGGCTATCCACCGCCACGCTGGGAATCACCGTCGCGCAATACGATCCGAAGGTCCATTTCGACCAGGTCAAAGACAAGTGGATCGGATTGCGGACGCCCGACGGCAAGTAACCCTAACCGTCGCCACGCTCTCTGGGCCTTGCCCGAAACAGTGGATCGAAAGCGCGACGCTCTTCTTGTCAGCGACAATCCAATAGCGCGCGCTTTCCGACTCAGCTAGGAATTCGAGGTCATAGCCGCGGATTGAGGCGGCGCTGTGGGCGCGCCATCGGCCATAGTTGACTTAAGACCGAGGCGCGCCAGCGGAGAGGCAAGGGCGGAGGCCATGAACGCAGCCAATCCTTCATTCGATCGCGACCTCGACGCTTTGCATCGCGCTCAGCGGGCTTATGAACCTTCAATGGAGGAGATTCTGGCCTCCATTCGCAACATCATCGCTGATGAGAAATCAGGGGTCGGCCGGCCGCACGAAGATCCGGGCGAGACTCCAGCCGCAACGCCGGCCCCTGCGCCTGCTGCGCCGTCCCCTCAGCCCGTGTCGTCAATCGCGCCGGAAGCAGCGCCGTCGCCCCCGCCGATGCCGCGCGTGGTTTGGCAACAGCCGAGCGTCGAGCAGACCGCCGCCTCGGCGCCGGAAGCCGCGCCAGCGCCTGTTGAGCCGCCGGAGCCGGCCGCTCAGGAAGAGCCTTTGGTGTCGCGCGAGACCAACGCCGCGGTTACCCATTCCTTCGATGCTCTGGCCGTCGGCCTCATGCTGCAAAATCCGGCGATGATCGAGGAGATCGTCCGCGACATGATCCGCCCGATGCTCAAGACGTGGCTCGACGATAATCTGCCGAGCATGGTTGAGCGTCTGGTAAGAGCGGAGATCCAGCGCGTCGCGCGCGGCGGGCGGTAGGAACGTCGCCACTCGCTCTCGCCGAACCCACGTTGACTTTGCGCCGCTCGTAAGGCTTTAAGCGCGCCGACAGCTTGAAGCGGTCGCAAGCGCGCGGCCGGCCTCCTTGATGAAAAGAAAACGATTGCGGGGCGCGGCCAGCGCCCGGCGACAAGTTCCCGAGTCGTCGATGATGGACAAGACATTCGACCCCGGCGTCGTCGAGGGTCGCATTTCAGCGCAATGGGAGAAAGCAGGCGCGTTCCGCGCCGGCCGTCCGGAGCGAGCGGCGGCCGAGCCTTTCTGCATCGTGATCCCGCCGCCCAATGTCACCGGCAACCTGCACATGGGCCACGCGCTCAACAACACGCTGCAGGACATTCTCTGCCGCTACTGGCGCATGAGGGGCAGGGATGTGCTGTGGCAACCCGGCACCGACCATGCCGGCATCGCTACCCAGATGGTTGTCGAGCGCCAATTGATGGAGCGTCAGGAGCCCAGCCGGCGCGAAATGGGTCGCGAGAAGTTCCTGGAGCGGGTCTGGGCCTGGAAGGCGGAGTCCGGCGGCGCCATCGTCGGCCAATTGAAGCGCCTCGGCGCGTCCTGCGATTGGAGCCGCGAGCGGTTCACCATGGACGAGGGCCTCTCGAAGGCCGTCATCAAGGTCTTTGTCGAACTCTATCGTCAGCGGCTGATCTATAAGGACAAGCGCCTCGTCAATTGGGACCCGAAGCTTCAGACCGCGATTTCAGATCTCGAGGTCGTGCAAGTCGAGACAAAGGGATCGCTGTGGCATCTGCGCTATCCGATCGTCGATGCGACGGGCGGCGAGACCGGCGAGCATATCGTCGTCGCGACTACTCGGCCCGAGACCATGCTGGGCGACACCGCGGTCGCGGTGCATCCCGACGATGAACGCTACAAGCATCTCCATGGCAAGAAGGCGCGGCTGCCGCTGGTCGGCCGCCTGATCCCGATCATCGCCGACGCCTATTCCGATCCGGAAAAAGGCTCCGGCGCGGTGAAAATCACGCCGGCGCATGACTTCAACGACTTCGAAGTTGGCAAGCGCCACGAGGCGGAAGGCGTGAAGCCGATCAATGTCTTAAGCGCCGATGCTTCGATCAAGCTTAAAGACAACGACGCCTTTCTCGAAGGCGCCGCCGAGGAAGGGCGCCGGACAGCCGCCGACCTCGACGGCCTCGATCGCCTCGAAGCGCGCAAACGGGTCGTCGCTCTCCTTGAAGCGCGCGGCCTCATCGAGAAGATCGAGCCGCATGTCTATATGGTCCCGCACGGCGATCGCTCCGCGGCGGTGATCGAACCCTGGCTGACCGATCAATGGTACGTCGACGCCAAGACGCTTGCTCAGCCGGCGCTGAAGGCCGTGCGCGACGGCGAGACGATCTTCACCCCGAAGACTTGGGAGAAGACCTATTTTGACTGGCTGGAGAATATCCAGCCGTGGTGCGTTTCGCGTCAGCTCTGGTGGGGCCATCAGATTCCTGCCTGGTACGGACTTGACGGCGCCGTCTTCGTCGCCGAGACCGCGGAGGAGGCAATCGGCGACGCCTTGGCCGACGCCGTCGAGAAGCGCTTGCTGTCGGACGGCGAGGCCAAGACGCTGATCGGCGACCCGGAGCGGCTCGCCGCGCTCGTAACGCGCGATCCCGACGTCCTCGACACGTGGTTCTCCTCAGCGCTCTGGCCGTTCTCGACCCTCGGCTGGCCGGAGGAGACGCCGGAGCTCAAGCGCTTCTACCCGAACAACGCGCTCGTCACCGGCTTCGACATCATCTTCTTCTGGGTCGCCCGCATGATGATGATGGGCTTGCACTTCCGTCGC
>DATGHD010000054.1:0-6071 GCA_035308145.1 Roseiarcus sp. | reverse complement strand
CGACGCTATTGCGCTCTGCGAGAAGCTCAGGGCCGCCGGCGGCGCTTGCTTCCTCGCCCGCGAATAGTCGAGGGAAAGAACGGGGCGAGGACGTGGTCAAGGCCTTCGTTTGCGGCTGCAAAGGCGTTGCGCTTGATGCGGAAGAGCAACGCTTCATCGCCGCCAACGAGCCTTGGGGCCTCATTCTTTTCAAGCGCAACGTCGCCGACCCCGACCAGATGCGCGCGCTCACCGCTTCGTTCCGCGCGACCGTCGGAAGGGCGGACGCGCCGGTTCTGATTGACCAGGAGGGCGGCCGCGTCCAGCGTATGGGCGCGCCGCATTGGCGCGCCTATCCGAGCGCCTCGAGCTTCGAAGCCTCGCTCGATGATCCAAGTCTCGCGCTCAACGCGGCGCGCCTTGCCGCGCGCCTTATCGCGCACGACCTCCGCGACGTCGGCGTCACGATCGATTGCGCGCCCGTGCTTGATTTGGCGCGAGACGGGGCCCATCAGGTGATCGGATCGCGCGCCTATTCCAATGATCCAAAGCGCGTCGCGGCGTTCGGACGAGCCGTCGCCGACGGGCTTATGGCTGGCGCCGTTGCGCCGGTGATCAAACATATTCCGGGCCATGGCCGGGCGATGGTCGACAGTCATCTCGAACTGCCGATCGTCGAGGCGAGCCGCGCCGAGCTTGCTGAGACCGATTTCGCGCCTTTCGTCGCCCTGAAGGATTTGCCGATCGCGATGACCGGGCATGTCGTCTATCGCGCGATTGACCCGACGCGCCCGGCGACCGCCTCGAGGCGCATCGTCGAAACGATCATCCGCGGCGAGATCGGTTTTGACGGATTGTTGCTGACCGACGATCTTTCGATGAAGGCTCTTGGCGGGGATTTTGAAAGCCGCGCCGCCGCCGCTTTCGAGGCGGGCGTCGACATCGCGCTCCATTGCAATGGCGATCTTAACGAAGCGGCTGGCGTTGGCGCCGCCGCGCCGCCGCTCGCCGGCGCGTCCTTACGCCGCGCCGAGGCGGCTCTCGCTTGCATCGCTCAAAGGCCGGCGCCGCTCGATGTCGCCGCCGCCAGCGCCGCGCTCGCGGCGGCCTTCGCCCGCGCGGCCTAAGCCTCCAAAACGAACCGGACTTTTGGGTCGGTCTCTGGCCTGGGGTTCCTCGTTAACCCCGTTCCTTTAGGTAAACAAAGAGTTTCTTTATCCGATCGACATCAAGCGATTGCTTTTGAGACCGGCCGCTGTAACGTCCGATCGACGGCCCCTAAGGCCGCCATGAGATACCCTGCGGAGTGCTCAGGTCCGCCGCATCTCCTGGGTCCGTGGGGTTGGCCGGCTTGGAAACGGCGGGAGTGGCCTCCTCGTAGCCGTTTCCAGCCGGCCTCCTTTTTTGGAGAACGCCAAGGCGTTCGGCGCAAGAGCGCCGAGCGAAACCGCTCAAAGAGCGCCAATTCCGATCAATATTTGCGGATAAGGCTGACGAGCTTGCCTTGGATGCGCACGCGGTCGGGCCCGAAAATGCGCGTCTCATAGGCGGGATTGGCGGCCTCCAACGCGATCGAGGCGCCGCGGCGACGAAGGCGCTTCAAGGTCGCCTCCTCATCATCGATCAACGCGACGACGATGTCGCCAGTCTCCGCCGTATCCTGCTTGCGGATGATGACCGTGTCGTCCTCGAGAATGCCGGCTTCGATCATCGAGTCGCCGCGGACTTCGAGTGCGAAATGGTCGCCGCCGCCGAGGAACTCGGGCGGCATCGGTATGGTCGCGGTGCGGCTTTGGATGGCGGCGATCGGCGTGCCGGCGGCGATACGCCCCATCACGGGAATCGACACGGACAAAGGCTGATGCGCTGCGCCGCGAGGCGCCCGCACGCGGCCGAGATGCCCCTCGATCACGCTCGGCGCGAATCGGCCGCCGCGCGGGGCGGCGACGGTCGCCGATTCGGGCAGGCGCAGCACCTCGATGGCCCTCGCTCTATTCGGCAGACGACGGATGAAATTACGCTCCTCCAAGGCGAGGATCAGCCGATGGATGCCGGATTTGGAGCGCAAATCGAGCGCGTCCTTCATCTCGTCGAAAGAAGGCGGTACGCCAGATTCTTGCAGGCGCTCATGAATGAAGCGCAGAAGTTCGTTTTGCTTTCTGGTTAGCATGTCCCTCGCCCTTTGGGCCGCCGGCGAATCACTAAAATCGCCTTTGAGAAGCGGCGCACTGTTGCGACGCGGCCTTAAACAAATCGTGAACGTTTATACGTTCTTGCTGTGTTCCGCGCAAGGGGGTGACTGACGAGACAAGCGCGCCTGACTTTATGGCTCGTGCGCGCGCAACGGCTTTTGCCGGTCGAAGGCGAGGTCCTCGCATTGCGACACGTCCGTCCGATCGAGGCGAAAGACCTTGTCGTCGAGACCGAACGGGTTCTTCACGACGTCGTGGCGCTGCTCGATCGGTCCCGGCGCCCAGAGATCCGACCCATTGGGGATGGTCATCACCATCGAATGATCCCCGGCGACGGCGACGCGCATCCTGGCTGTTCCGTTTGCCGCATCCGGCGCGCCGGCGGGACCCGCGCACACCGCGCCGTCGCGAAGGGAATCTTTCGGGCGGCCGTCGCCGCAACTGGCCGATGACGTCAGCGTTTCCGGCCGGCCGCGAAACCTAAACGCGAGGCCCAATTCGTAGCTATAGAAGTCGTATTTCCGGTCGAGGGACGAGGCTCTGAAGTGGGCGGAGACGAGCGCCTTGGCGAAGACGACGTTTTGGCCCGGATGCGCTGCGAGGTACGTATCGTCATAGCGGCGGCTGAAGCAGGCGAAAGTCTCGCCGTCGGGATACAAATGGCCCAACAGATGGGCGAGGAATTGGTTGCTTGGCGCCGCTTGCGCCGACGGCGTCGGCAGGCCTGCAAGAAGCGCGAGCATGGTCAGCGTTCGACCGATCGTCATTGCGGCCTCCAAATAGGGCGCGCCGTAGAAAGGGCTCCTCAGCATAGCAGGGTCTTCGCGGCTCAACCCCTCTTCACGCCGCCTCGTAGCTCAAGCTCCAGTCGGGCCTGATGAGCCAGGAGCCGGCCGGGGAGGGCGGCCTTTTCCAACGCAAGGATCGTACGAGTTCGACGCCGCCGCGCTCGAAAGCGGCGATAAGCGCCTCGCGTTCTTCTTCTGATTCGCCAAGCGCGCCCTCGGCGTAGACAAAGAAAGCCTGGCCCGCCCATTTGGCGATGAAGGCGTCTTTACCGGGCGCGCGCGAGATCAGGAAGGCCGCGCCATAGGCGGCGAGACGGCCCCTCGCCCTGGCGCGTTGCGATCGCGTGACGCCGAGCGGAAAGATCAGGCGGCCGCTCGAAGAGAGCTGCTCGAGCCAGGGCGCCGCCGGCCGCGCGACGGCGAAGTTGACATAAACGCAGTCCGTCTCTTCACGCGGCCATTTCGCGCCGTCGTCTTCAATGAGCGTGACGTTGCGATATCCTTCGAGATTGCGCCGCGCCGCCTCCGCGAGATCGCCATCGTACTCGACCGCCGTCACATGGCCGCTTTCGCCGACGATATGGGCGATGATCGCGGTATAGTAGCCCGTTCCCGCGCCGATATGGGCGACCCGCTCGCCCTCTTTGAGCTCAATCGCGTCGAGCCAATGGGCGTGCAGTGACGGACTGCCGTTGTTGACGCCGCGCTCGGGCGCCAGCGCGATAAGCACGTCCTGATAGATGAGAGCCGGATCGCTTATCGCCAAGTCCCTGTAGCTCGGCCGCATGATCCGCCAAGGCGAGGGCCCGAGGAATTTTTCGCGGGGCACGGTCGCAAACGCCTCTTCGAGCCTTGCCGCTTTGGCGGGGTTGGCGCCGACGAGACTGAGCATCTGCCGCGCATAAGCGCGCCGGACGGTCGCCAGCGCGTTCTCGTCGAAGGCTTTGCCGCTCATTTTCTAAAAGCCCCTCGCGTCGCGCCCTCCCTGGCCGCGCCTTTCGAAGAGGGCGTGGCCTTCCGGTTTTTCCACATTGCGAAAACGCTGTCATTTCAATGGCCCGGCGACGAAAGCCGGCGCAGACAAAATCAAGCCTCGCCGAATCGATCCGGACCGGCTAGAGCTTAAGTCCCATGGCGCGGTATATTTTTATCACCGGCGGCGTGGTCTCCTCGCTCGGCAAAGGTTTGGCTTCGGCAGCGCTCGGCGCGCTGCTTCAGGCGCGCGGCTATAGCGTGCGCTTAAGGAAACTCGATCCCTATTTGAACGTCGATCCGGGCACGATGAGCCCGACCCAGCATGGCGAAGTCTTCGTCACCGACGACGGCGCCGAGACCGATCTCGACCTTGGCCATTACGAGCGCTTTACCGGCCGCTCCGCCAATCGTCAGGACAATATCACCACTGGCCGCATCTATCAGGAGATCATCGCCAGGGAGCGCCGCGGCGACTATCTCGGCGCGACCGTCCAGGTGATCCCGCATGTCACCAACGCGATCAAGGAATTCGTGCTGGAAGGCAACGAGGGGGTTGATTTCGTTCTCGTCGAAATCGGCGGCACGGTCGGCGACATCGAGGGCCTGCCGTTCTTCGAGGCGATCCGCCAGCTCGGCATCGAATTGCCGAAAGGCCACTGCGTCTATATTCATCTGACGCTTTTGCCGTTCATCGCAAGTGCTGGAGAACTCAAGACAAAGCCGACCCAGCACTCGGTGAAGGAGCTGCGCTCGATCGGCATCCAGCCTGATATCCTGCTCTGCCGCACCGACCGCGAAATCCCGCGGGAGGAGCGGCGAAAGCTCGGCCTTTTCTGCAACGTGCGCGAGAGCGCGGTGATCGAAGCCAGGGACGTCGGCTCGATCTACGACGTGCCGGGCGTCTACCACGCCGCGGGCCTCGACCGCGAGGTGCTGGCCGCCTTCGGCATCGAGCCGGCGCCGAAGCCCGACATGCGGCGCTGGACCTCCGTCAGCAAGGCCCTGCACAATCCGGAAGGCGAGGTGACGATCGCCATTGTCGGGAAATACACGGGTCTGAAGGACGCGTACAAATCGCTGATCGAGGCTTTGACCCATGGCGGGCTCGCCAATCACGTCAGGGTCAAGCTCGAGTGGATCGAGAGCGAGATTTTCGAACGCGCCGACCCGGCGGCGCATCTTGAAAACGTCCACGGCATTCTGGTGCCCGGCGGTTTTGGCCCGCGCGGCGCCGAAGGAAAAATCCTCGCCGCGCGTTTCGCTCGGGAGCGCAAGGTTCCTTATTTCGGCATCTGCTTCGGGATGCAGATGGCGGTGATCGAGGCGATGCGCTCGCTTGGCGGCGTCAAAGAGGCCAATTCCACCGAATTCGGTCCAACGTCTGAGCCGGTGGTCGGGCTGATGACCGAATGGATGCGCGGCAACGAGCTCGAGATCCGAAGAGCCGAAGGCGATCTCGGCGGCACCATGCGCCTCGGCGCCTATCGCGCCATGCTGCATGAAGGATCGAAAATCGCCGGCATCTATGGGACGACGGAAATCTCCGAGCGCCATCGCCACCGCTACGAGGTCAATACCGCGTATCGCGAGACGCTCGAAGAAAAAGGCATGAGCTTTGCCGGCATGTCGCCGGACGGCTTGTTGCCGGAGACGATCGAGTTCGTCGACCACCCGTGGTTCATCGGCGTGCAGTATCATCCGGAATTGAAATCGCGGCCCTTCGAGCCGCATCCGCTATTCGCGAGCTTCATCGAGGCGGCGATGGCGCAGAGCAGGCTGGTGTAGGGAGGGGGGGATTTAGTAAAGTGTCACCGTAATCCCGAGTTTATCAAATACTGTCCCATCCCTCGTCGCCGGATCTCGCTCGTAGACGTCCATCGACAGGATCGCGGAAAGAAGAATTTCTGTCGTGCTCGCGCTTGCGACCATCGCTATTCCCCTTTAAACATCGAATTACGGTGACACTTTACTAAATCCCTTTTTGCATTTTTGGACGGGACGACGAGTCTCAGAGGAACCTCGGCGCGCGCCGAGCGGGCGATGATCCTTGAAGAAAGAAGAATCCTGAAAAGCGGAGATTTAATAAGGTCCGTCTCATTCGTCATTCAAGCGGAGGCAGCATTGATGAACCCCTGAT
>DATGHD010000053.1:0-3466 GCA_035308145.1 Roseiarcus sp. | reverse complement strand
TTCGACGACGGCGTTTTGACGTAACGCGGCGAACTTGAGGCGGGTGGCGATGCGCTTGGTGTCGCGATCGGCGGCTTCGCGATCGACCATAAGGCCGAGCCTCTCCTCGAAAGAGAGGGCGGCGATGTCGGGCGATCGCCGTTGGTCCTCGAAGGCCTTGGCCATGCCGGTCAGTCCGAGGGCGATGAGACGTTCATGCGTGGGGTGGGCAAGCATGCAGGGTTCCCTTCTGGTTAGTGGTAGTAGCCGCGGCCACGGATGTTGCCGTGGCGCACGGGTTCGCGATCGCGCCGCTCTGTCTCGTCGAGGAAGGCGCGATCGAGGCCGTTCTTCAGGATCGATCGAATGGAGGCGACCGAACGCGCCTTGATCAGGACGCCGCGCCGACAGGCGGCGTCGACTCGGGCTTTGTCGTAGGCGCGGGTCAGGCTGAGAATGCCCAGGCAGGTTCGAAAGCCCTGTTCGGGATGCGGCCTGGCGGCCATGACGGCTTCGAACAGCGCGGCGACCGAGGGGCCGATCTTCTCGGCGTAGGCGACCAGACGCGCCGGCGTCCAGGCGCCATGGCGGCGATGGGCGCTGGGCATGTGCTCGGGAAGCGTGGTGTGGCCGCGTCGGTTTGGCGCGCGCAAATGGCTGGCGACGCGCTGTCCCTTGTGGAAGATCTCGATCGTCTTGTCGGCGACGCGCGCATCGATGAGTTCCTTGATGAGACAGAAGGGCGCCGAATACCAGTGACCGTCGATCTCGACGTGGTAGTCCGGGGCGACGCGGCAGCGCTTCCAGACGGCGAAGGCGTAGGGCGCGTCGGGAAGATTCTTCAACGCCGGCTTGTCGATGGTCGCGAACAGTTCGGCCCGACTGGCGTCAAGGCCCTTCATCAGGCGAGCGTTGATGTCGCGCACGAGATCGCCGATCGACGCGTTGAGGTCGGCGGCGCTGAAGAAGTGATGATTGCGCAGCTTGGCCAGAACCCATCGTTCGGCCAACAATACGGATTGCTCGACCTTCGCCTTGTCGCGTGGCTTGTAAGGCCGCGCCGGCAGAATGGCCGCGCCATAATGATCGGCGAGTTCGAGGTAGCTGCGGTTCAAACCCGGCTCGTAACGATCCGGATTGGTCACGGCGGCTTTCAGATTGTCGCACACGACGAACTTCGGCACGCCGCCCAGAAAGGCGAAGAGGTCGACGTGGGCGCCGATCCAATCGGCGATCTTTTCGCTCGCGCGCGCCTGGGCGAATATGTAGTTCGACGCGCCCATGACGGCGACGAAGAGCTTCATCGGCAGCACTTCGCCAGTCGCCGGATCGACGACGTCGATCGTGTCGCCGGCGAAATCGACGAACACCTTCTCGGCGGCGACGTAGGTTTGTCGCATGGTCGGCCGCATGCGGTGCTTGAAGACGGCGTATTGTTCGCAAAACCAGGAGTAGCCGAACCCGTCCGAATGCGCGGCGCGATACTCCTCCCACAGGAGGGCCAAAGTGACCCCGCGCCGGCGCAGTTCCTTTTCCACCCCCGCCCAATCGGGAACCGGTCGAGCCGAGGCGGCGACCGCGGAAGCCGGCGGAAACAGAAGCCGCTCCAACGCCGTATCGTCCAGGCCTTCCGGCAACGGCCAGGAGAGGCCCGCCACCCGGGCGCGCTGGAGATAGCCGTTGATCCCTCCGGCGCTGATCGACAGCGACCGCGCGATGGCGCGTTCGCTCAACCCGTTGTCAAACTTCATACGCAGGACGTCGCGGATCTTCCGCATCGACAATCTCTCGGTTGGCATGGACACCTCGTTGCTGAAACGAGGCGCCATAGACCGTTTGGATTGTCGGCGAACGCGCCCGCCGAACCGACCCCAAAGGATGCTCACGATCCCGCGGAATGTCTGCTCACGATCGCGTGGACTGGGCGCTCATGATCCCGTGGAAACTGCGCTCACGATCCCGTGGATTTTGCATGCTGGTCATAGAAGTCAATTGCCGAACGGATTTCATTGACCATTTGATGCTCCCACAGAACAGTGTCGATTCGCTCTAGGACACCGGAAGGGAATGGTTCAACAGAGCCATTCCCTACATGTCGCACAAGATAACTTGCGCTAAACCGCTTCGCGGTAGGCGGCGCGCCGTGTAATTTGCTCATTCACCGCTAACTGCTTGCTCGTTCGAACGTTACCTCGTGAGTCGCCTCTCGTCCGTCGAGCGGATTCTTCGCGGGTGCAGAGGTATAGATCAGGTTGTTGCCATCGAGTTTGCAGAAGCGAACCTGCTCGGTGCCCGACCAGGCTTCATTCCAACTCATGTCCAGGTGGTGAATGACGCGATCGGGGTGGACGGTATATGTCCCCGAATAGGCGAACATCGTGTCATACAGGGCGAGCTTTTCTTCAGGGGTGGGTATCAGTCCGGCGGGTCTATTCCGGTTCGCCTTCAAGACAAGAACCATAACGCGCTCGGGCGTGTAAACGATCCAACCATTGGGTTGCGGACCTAAGGCATCTTGTTTGACCCCGGTTTCGACGACTTCATAGGTCCAAGACGTCATTCTCCAACTGCCGAGAATAGCATCGCGCGTGAGCTGGGCCGGGCTCGTATTCGTCATCGGTACAACTCCTCTCCAGTCGTCTCTCAGCATGGCGGGCAGTGAAATGGCTCAGTAGAGCCATTCTCAATACGTCGCACAAGATAACTTCTGCGACGACCCAACCTCGATCTCGAAAGCCGATTCGCGCCCGGTCACTGTTGTCGGCGCGGCATGTGCAGCTCGTTCGACAGGAATACACCGATGTCCGAGAAACAGATGACGCCGCTACGGCGCTGCACCCAACTCCATTGTCGGCGCTCCGCGAATGACCGAAATCCCCCCTTTGCGGTCAATCCCGCTCGCCGCGTAAACGTCTGCTTCCAAGTTGCGGCGATCGTCCGCCGAACGGCTATGTTGGGCGCAAAGCGGTCTAAATTTTGCTGATCCGTTCGCCGCCATTCGCCGTTTGCGGATATTCGAATTGAGACGCCGCCCCTTGGCGAAGCTCCTTGACGGCGACGTCCCGCGCTCCGACATTGGCGGCCGGCAAAGTTAAGGCCCCATACCGTATCTCGCGTAATCGGCGGCGATATCGACCTGAATGGCCGTGGCGGCGGCGATGTCGGCGTCGCCGCTGGCCTGATCGCCTTTCTTTCGCTTGGCGAGGCCGCGCCCATAGAGAGCGTCCGCTTGCCTCGGATTGATCCTCAACGCCGCGTCGTAATCGGCGATGGCCTCGTCGAGGCGGCCGAGCCGTAGCTGGACGAAGCCGCGGCTGTAGAGAATGTTGGCGTTGTCCGGGGCCAGTCGGGCGCCGGCGTCGCAATCTGCGAGGGCGAGCGGCAGATCGCGGTCATGTATGGCGCGCAGCCAGCAGCGGGCGTTGTAGGGGCCGGCGTTTTTCGGATCGAGCTCGATCGCCTTCGCATAGTCGGCGATGGCGCGGTC
>DATGHD010000052.1:0-7591 GCA_035308145.1 Roseiarcus sp. | reverse complement strand
GGCATCGCGGCGCGGTGCAGGTGCATGACCGGGTCGAAGAATCGCTGATGCCGATCGACAAATTCGTCGCGGATCTGAAGTCAGGCGGCGTGGCGCGCGTGCCGGGCGCCGCTGTCTTCTTGACGCGCGCCAAGACCGGCGCGCCGCCGGTGATGGTCTGGCATGTCAAGCACAATCGCTCGCTGCACGAATATGTCGTGGTGTTGACGCTGACGGTGATGTCCGTGCCGCGCGTCGATGAGGCTGATCGCCTAGTACTCACTAAGGTGGCGCCGAAGTTCTGGCGCGCCGAAGTGCGCTATGGCTTCATCGAACATCCCGATATCCAAGGCGTCCTGGCGGAAAGCAAGGCGCTCGGCTGCGAGATCGATCTTGACGACGTGACCTACTATGTCGGCCACGAGACGATCGTGCCTCGCGAGGACGGCCGCGGCCTGCCGCGTTGGCAAGAGACGCTCTTCGCCGCGATGGGCCGCAATGCGGCGCGGATCAGCGACTTCCTCGAACTGCCGCACGATCAGGTGGTCGAGATCGGCCGGCAGATTTCGATCTGAGCGAACGGCGGCGCTTAGGCGCGGCTGCCGAAAATCGCGCTGCCCACCCTGACGTATGTCGCGCCGAGTTGGATGGCCAATTCGAAATCGGCGCTCATGCCCATCGACAATTCCTTGATCCCGTTTCGCTTGGCGATCTGGCCGAGCAAAGCGAAATGCGGCGAAGCCTGTTCATTCAATGGGGGAATGCACATCAACCCGTCGATCGACAGCTTGTACTTTTCGCGCGCGAGCGCGATGAAGGCGTCGGCCTCCGCCGGCTCGACGCCGGCTTTTTGCGGCTCCGAGCCGGTATTGACCTGAACGAAGAGCCGCGGCCGCCGTCCCGTCTTCGCCATGGCCTCGGCGAGGGCTTCGGCGAGCTTCTCGCGATCCAGCGTCTCGATCGCGTCGAATATCTCGATGGCTTCGCGAGCCTTGTTGCTTTGCAAAGGTCCGATCAGATGCAAATCGATGGTCTTGCCGAGCGCAGCGGCGCGCGCGCGAAGATCGCTCCACTTGGGCTTTGCTTCCTGGACGCGGTTCTCGCCAAAAAGAAGCTGGCCGCCTTCTGCAATCGTCGGCCAGACTTGTTCGGCGGAAAAAGTCTTGGTCACGGCGACAAGGCGTATCGATGCCGGATCGCGGCCGCAATCGCGCGCGCGGCGCGTGATTGTCTCGCGCAAAGTCGCGAGGCGTTGCAACACGGCGGCGCTGGGCGTCGCCTGCTTCTGTTCGTCGATAGCCACAGCTTGACGCTCCAAACCCTTTCCCCTATAGACCCGCGACCCAGGAAGCCAGGACGGGTAAGTTTAAGAGGCGCGGCGGCGACTCGCTGTCGCATTTTACCGGCCCGATCTTCTCCTCAAAATCCCTTTTGTATCAAGGAAATAAGCGCCATGTCACGCCGTTGCGAATTGACCGGCAAGGCCGTCCAGAGCGGCAACAAGGTCAGCCACTCCAATCGCAAGACGCGCACGCGCTTTTTGCCCAATCTCTGCAACGTCACGCTGATTTCCGATTCGCTCGGCCGTTCGGTGCGCCTGCGCGTCGCCGCTTCGTCTCTGCGCTCCGTGGAGCATCGCGGCGGCCTCGACAATTTCTTGCTCAAAGCGGCCGACGGCGAGCTTTCGCAAAGCGCGCTGGCGCTCAAGGGCGAGATCAAGAAGAAGCTCGCGGCGGCGAGCTGATACGAACGCCAGCCTCTTAAGCCGCTTTGGTCTTTCTCGGCCGCGTCGGCCTCTGCGGCGTCGGCGCGCTATGCGCAGCGCCCTCGTCGAACAATTCCGCCAGCTTTTCCGTCATCGCGCCGCCAAGCTCCTCAGCGTCGACGATCGTCACGGCGCGGCGGTAGTAGCGCGTCACGTCATGGCCGATGCCAATGGCGATCAATTCGACCGGCGAACGATTCTCGATCTCCTCGATCACGTAGCGCAGGTGCCGCTCGAGATAATTGCCGGAATTGACCGACAGGGTTGAATCGTCAACCGGCGCGCCGTCCGAGATCATCATCAGGATGCGCCTTTGCTCGGAACGCGCGAGCAGGCGTTGATGCGCCCAATCGAGCGCCTCGCCGTCGATATTCTCTTTGAGCAGGCCTTCGCGCATCATCAGGCCAAGGTTTTTCCGCGCGCGCCGCCAGGGCGCGTCGGCGCTCTTGTAGATGAGGTGCCTCAGATCGTTGAGCCGGCCGGGCGAGGCCGGCTTGCCCGCCTGCAGCCAGGCTTCGCGCGATTGGCCGCCTTTCCAGGCTCGGGTGGTGAAGCCGAGGATCTCCACCTTGACGCCGCAGCGCTCGAGCGTGCGCGCCAGGATGTCGCCGCAGGTCGCCGCGACCGTGATCGGGCGCCCGCGCATCGAACCGGAATTGTCGATCAGCAGCGTCACGACGGTGTCGCGGAACTGCATGTCCTTCTCGCGCTTGAAGGACAGGGGTTGCTGAGCGTCGATGATGACGCGCGGCAATCGCGCGGTGTCGAGCACGCCTTCCTCGAGATCGAATTCCCAGGACCTGTTTTGCTGCGCCATCAAGCGGCGCTGCAGGCGATTGGCGAGGCGCGCCACGACGCTCGAGAGATTCTGCAATTGCTTGTCGAGATAGTCGCGTAGGCGTTGCAGCTCTTCGGGCTCGCAGAGGTCCTCGGCGTTGACGACCTCGTCGAACTTTGTCGTGAAGGCCTTGTAGTCGGAGCTTCGCCGCTCGCTGCCGCTCGGCGGGGCTGGCTGGTTCTCGGCCGCATCGTCGGCTTCGCCCGCCTCCGATTCGTCGGGAAACTCGCCGGTCGGCGCGTCGGCGGCTTCCATCGCGCCTTCTTGGACTTCGTCGGAAGCCTCGTCGGAGCGCTCCATCTCCATCGATTCTTGCGACTGGCTTTCGTCGCCTTCGCCTTCTGATTCCTCGGCCTTATCCTGCGATTCCTGATCGTCGGACTCGCCTTCGTCCTCTTCCGCATCGGAAGCCGAGTCGTTGCTCATATCGAGCGAGGCGAGAAGCTTGTGCACCGCCTTGGCGAAGGCGCGTTGATCGAGGATCGAGGCGCCGAGCCGGTTGAGCGCCTTGCCGGCCTTGTCTTCGACTAAGGGACGCCAGAGGTCGACGACGCGCCGCGCCGCGGCCGGCGGCGCAAGGCCGGTCAGGCGCTCGCGAACCATCATCGCGACCGCGTCTTCGAGCGGCGCATCGGCGCGGTCGGTCACTTCGGCGTAAGGCCCGCGATGATAGCGGTCATCGAGCATGGCCGTCAGATTGGCGGCGACGCCCTCCATGCGGCGCGCGCCGATCGCCTCGACCCGCGCCTGCTCGACCGCGTCGAACAGGGCCCGCGCCGCCTGGTTCTGCGGGGCAAGCCGGCGATGGACCGCTTCATCATGGCAGGCGAGCCGCAGCGCCATCGAATCGGCAAGACCGCGCAAGATCGCCGCTTCGCGGGCGCTTGGCTTCCGCGACGGATCGGGCAGGCGCGCCTTGGCGCCTTCGGGCCCGCTGGTCAGCGACGCCTTGTCGGCCGCGAACGAGACTTCGAGTTCGGGACGACGGGCGAGCGCGCGCGTGCAGGAGGCGATCGCCCGCTTGAAGGGCTCGGCGCCTGTCTCGACCTTGCCGGCCGGCCGGCGGTTGGACGGCGCGGCGCTTGTCTTTCTGACGTCCGTCATGGCGTCCAGTCGGTGGCGCGGCGACGACGCGCCCTTAGCTCAGCGCGACATTCAGCGCGCTCTCCGGCAATTCCTGCCCGAAGCAGCGCTGATAGAATTCCGCGACCAGCGTGCGCTCCAACTCGTCGCATTTGTTCAGGAACGTCAGGCGGAAGGCGAAACCGATGTCCTTGAATATTTCCGCGTTCTCCGCCCAGGTGATCACCGTGCGCGGGCTCATCACGGTCGAGAGATCGCCGTTGATGAAGGCGTTGCGCGTCAGATCGGCGACCCGCACCATGCGGTTGACGATATCGCGGCCGTCCTTCCGCGCCCGATGGGTCGGCGACTTGGCGAGGACGATGTCGACCTCCTTGTCATGCGGCAAATAATTCAAGGTCGAGACGATCGACCAGCGGTCCATCTGGCCCTGATTGATCTGCTGCGTGCCATGATAGAGGCCGGAGGTGTCGCCGAGGCCGACCGTATTGGCTGTGGCGAAGAGGCGGAACGCCGGATGGGGACGAATAACACGGCGCTGATCGAGCAACGTCAGACGGCCCGAGACTTCGAGCACGCGCTGAATGACGAACATCACGTCGGGCCGGCCGGCGTCATATTCATCGAAGCACAAAGCGATGTTGTTCTGGATCGCCCAGGGCAGGATGCCGTCGCGAAATTCGGTGACCTGCTTGCCGTCCTTCAGGACAATGGCGTCCTTGCCGACGAGGTCGATGCGCGAGACATGGCTGTCGAGATTGATGCGGACGAGCGGCCAATTGAGCCGCGCGGCCACCTGCTCGATATGGGTCGATTTGCCGGTGCCGTGGTAGCCGGTGATCATCACCCGCCGGTTGCGCGAGAAGCCGGCGAGGATCGCCAGAGTCGTCTCGCGGTCGAACAGATAGTCGGGATCGAGATCGGGCACATGCTCGTCCGGCGCGGAATAGGCCGGCGCCTCTATATCGGAATCGATGCCGAACAATTGTCGGACCGACACATGGATATCGGGGACGCCCGGAACGGTTTCGGCGTGAACGGCTTGCGGCATAAGACTTTCATCAATCCTTCGTTCCCGCGCCTTTGAGCGCGGGCGGCTCTCGCCAGAATGACAGGAGCCTGCAGCTACGGCAAAGCCCGCGGACGGACCGATTGCAATCGAACCGGAGCCGTTGAACGTCAGGCCAGCTTGTTCGCCCTCAAGTAATTATAGGCCTGAATGATTTCGCGCAATTTTTCTTCCAAGGAACGGTCGCCGCCATTGGCGTCGGGATGGTGTCGCTTGACCAGCTCCTTGTAGCGCGCCTTGATCGTGCGCTCGTCGGCGCTGGCGTTCAATTCAAGGGTCGCCAGGGCTTTCAGCGCCACGCTATTGTAGCGCGGCTCGCTCTGAGCCGCCCCGCGCGCGCCGCGTCGTCGATAGACGCGCGCCTCGCCGAAAATCGTGTCGTCGACGCGATCGCGCGAGGGTTGCGCGCCGCGCTTGGCGCCCATGCTCCAGGTGGGACGATGACCAACCACCTCATCTTTCTGGTATTTGATCAGCGCCTCGTCGTCCATGCCGCGGAAATAGTCGTAGGATGCGTTATACTGGCGCACGTGGTCGATGCAGAATGCGAAATATTGGCCTTCGCGCTCGCGGCCCATCGGCGCGCGGTAGAGACCATGCCCGACGCAGCCTGGATGATCGCAGCGCGCGGCCGAGGGGCCAGGCTCCTGCGGCGCAGGCCTGACCCTGATGCGATCGAAAAGACGCGAGTTGAGATTCATCGCCGCAACCTTAAGAGTCGCTCTGCTGACCGGCAAGCCTCGTTCATATTGAAGGCAAGCCGATAAACTTGGCGTGAAGACAATGCGACACGAAGAACCTTCGAAGCCCGAGCCGACGCTTGTCAAAGACCGCATGAGGGCCAAACTCGAAGCCGCGCTCACCCCTGAGCGGCTCGAAATCGAGGACCAATCTCATCTCCACGCCGGCCACGCCGGCTGGCGTGAAGGCGGTCAGACCCACTTCCGCATCAAAGTGGCGTCGACGCAGTTCATCGGCAAGGGGCGGTTGGAGCGGCACCGTGTGATCTATGCGCTGCTTGCCGAGGAGATCGCCGGCGGCGTGCATGCGCTGGCGATCGAAACCGAGGCCCCGGACGAGGGGTGAGCGCGCCGACCGCTCCTGGTCCCTATTCCTTCTCGTTGACGCCCGAGGAGGCGAATGTCGCCGCCTCGCGAATCGCTCTTCGCGTCGCGCTCGCGCGGCGATTTGAGCAAGACTATGTGGCGCCGCTCGTCGTCTTCGTCCTGCTCCTCGTCTTTGTCGCCATTCTCGCCTTTACCGGGCTCATCGGTCGTCGCGCCGCCGAAGCGGCGCTGCTGATCGGCGCCATCGCCTTCCTGGGCGCGCGTTTTCTGGCGCATTGGCGCCTGCGTCGCGCTCGACGTCTCGGCAAGGGCGCGGTCGAAAGGATCGTCGCGCGCGGCGAGGTTCAAATCGAAGTCGACGACGACGGGCTGACCCTTGTCTATCCTCACGCGGGCCTCGGACGCCGCCGCCCATTCGAGGGACTAGCCGAGGCCGAAGACGCCGGCGACATCATCTATCTTTGGCGGCCCGACGGCGCGCCGATCATCTTGCCAAAGAGGATTTTTCCCGGCCTCGACGCGGCGGCGCAGTTTCTGGTTTTTGTCCGCGGCAGGATCAGCGCGGCAAGACGCCGAGGCGAGTCTTAGCGGGCAGCGAGGTCGGCGCTGGCCAAAGTCAGGGCCGAGGCCCGCGCGATCCAGACGGGCGACAGCGACGCCTGGGGCTTCTGCGGCGCGCTTGCCGCGGCGTCTCGGCGCGGCGGCAGCGGCACATCGGTCGGAATCGGCTGGGCCGGCTCGAATACCTTCAAGTCGTCGGAGCCGCCGCCACCGCCGAAGCTGAACCACTTCTTGACCACCGATCCGCCGGAATCGGCGACGCCCAGGACCTTGGAGAAGGGCGAGCCTGAGGAATTTGACTGCTCCGCCGCGGCAGGCGCAGCCGTCGAGGCGGCGACGGTGGTCGCCGGGGCGGGCGCGGCAGGCGGCGTCTGAGGCTTGGCGGCAGTCGCCGCAACGGCGCGAGAGGCGTCGGCGGAAGCCACCGCGACGGCCGCCGGGATCGGCTTGCCGTGCTCGTCAAGCTCGACTTCGGTCGGGCCGCTGGCGAGCGCATCAGGATCGCTCACGTCGGGAATCGCCATATGGCGGAAATGTTCGTTCTGGCCGCCATCGGCATAGACGAGCTCGATCGGCTTGACGCCCTTCCGAATCAACTCCGCTACTTGGGCGTCATCTTGGGCCTGCTTTTGAGCCACGGCCGCCTCAACGTCTTCGTCGCGCTGCAAGGCCGGGCAGGAGGCGGAGGCTTCCAGCGCCCCGCCATTTTCCGGCGGGGCGTCGAAGACGTAGCGCTTGGCGCAGACGCCGACTTTCGGCTCGAGCTTGGTCACTTCGAAATGATCGGCGCCGACTTTGAGCTGCTTCCAGAAATCAATGTTCGGGTCGAACCGGAACTTGGCGAAATTCTCCGCCGTCATATGGAAGGGGAACGACTCCAGCTGAATCTCGCGCTGGCCGCCGTTGAAGGCTTCGCGCGCGATCGCGTAGATCTCCGCGACCTGGGCGTCGGTCATCGAGAAACAGCCGGCCGACGAGCAGACGCCATGCACCATGACGTTGCCGCCGGTGCGCCCAAAGGCGCGGTCGTAGACGTTGGGATAGCCGACGTTGAAGGAGAGGTAGTAGTTCGAATTCGGATTCATCTGGCCGGGCGTGATCGTGTAGAACCCTTCCGGCACCTGCATGTCGCCTTCGCGGATCTTAGGTCCAAGGTGGCCCGACCACCGGCACATCGGATAAGTCTTGAGGAGCGTGTAGCGCCCGTCGGACTTCATCTTCCAGATTTC
>DATGHD010000051.1:0-3377 GCA_035308145.1 Roseiarcus sp. | reverse complement strand
GAGGCCGTGAGGCCTGCGACGCCGGCGAAAGCCATCAGCGATCCGCCGCAGGCCAAGGGCCTGACGTCGTTTGCCGCCTTTCGACAGGGGCTGATCAGCGATCTCAGCAATCCAAAAATGGCGGTGTTCTTCGCGAGCCTTTTGCCGCAGTTCGCTCCCTTTGGCGCCTTTCTGCCGTTGCTGACCCTTGGGGCGATTTTCGCCGTGATGACCTTTTCTTGGCTCGCGCTCTATGCGGCGGCACTCGCGCGAGCCGGCAATTTGCTGCGCCGATCTGCTGTTCGCCGCGCGATCGAGGGCGTGACCGGATTCGTCTTGGTTGGGCTTGGCCTGCGCCTCGTCGTGAGCCGCGAATAATTTCTCTCGTCGCGATCGAAAAAAAGAGCCCGCCCGACCGGCGGGCTCTTGTTTCCTTCCGAGCCGCGCGCTCGGCGAGAAGTTCAGATTTGCTTATACGCGATCTTGCCGTCGTCGCCCTTCTTCCAGACGTACCAAACGTAGTCGACGGTGGTGCGGTCGCCCTTCTTGTCGAAGGAAATATCGCCGATCACGGTTTTGAAGGACATGCCGGAGTGCATGACCTCGGCGACTTTCTTGGGATCGAGCGAATTGGCCTTTTCCGCCGCCTGCTTGATGATTTGCACGCCGGCATAGGAATAGAGCGTATAGGCCTCCGGCTCGAAGCCCTTGGCGCGGAATTTGGCGACGACGTCCTTGGCCGCCGGATTGTTGCGCGGATCGGGCCCGAAGGACATCAGCGTCCCTTCGACGCCCGGCCCGCCGATCGAGGCGAATTCCGCGTCGGTGATGCCGTCGCCGGAAATCATCACGGTCGCCATGCCTTGGTCGCGCATCTGCCGGATGATCAAGCCGCCTTCGGTGTGTAGCCCGCCCCACATCAGATAGTCGGCGCCTGCCGCCTTGATCTTCGAGACGATCGCCGAATAGTCCTTCTCGCCGGTGTTGACGCCTTCGTAGAGCACTTCCTTCATGCCGCCGGCGTTCATGAAGCCCTTTGCTGCGTCGGCGAGGCCTTTGCCGTACGTCGTCTTGTCGTGAATGATGGCGATCTTCTTGCCCTTTAGATTGGCCAGAGCGTAATCGGCCCAGAGCTTGCCCTGCTGGTCGTCCCGGCCGCAGGTGCGGAACGCGTCCCAAAGACCGCGATCCGTGACCTTTGGGTTGGTCGCTGATGGCGTGACGAACAGGATGCCGCTATCGGCATAGACTTCGGACGCGGGGATGGTGACGCCCGAATTGAAGTGGCCAATGACGAATTTGACCCCATCGCCGACGAATTTATTGGCGACCGACACGCCTTGCTTGGGGTCCGAGACGTCGTCGCCCTGCTCGATATCGATCTTCTGGCCGAGAATGCCCCCCGCGGCGTTGATGTCCTCAACCGCCATCTGAACGCCATTGGTCAATTGCGCGCCGAATGCGGCATTGGCGCCGGTGATCGGGCCGGCCACGCCGAATTTGACTTGCGCTTCCGCGCCGCCCGCCGCCAGCGAGATAACCGCGGCCAAAACGGTCGCTGCGAGAAATCCGCGTCTCATGCTTCTCTCCCTCAAAAAGAAGTGATGAGACGCGAAGCTAGTGCCGTTCTCCTAACCTGTAAAGATTATTTTGAAGGTTAGGTCCGTCTTCCCTCGCTTATCATCAGGCCTCCATCAGGGTTTCGACATGGGCCGCCACCGAGCGCGAGAGACCCTCGAGGTCATAGCCGCCCTCGAGCAACGAAACGATCCGGCCTTTGCACTGCCGATCGGCGATCTCCATCAGGCGGCGGGTCACCCAAGCATAGTCGGCTTCGACGAGGTTGATGTGACCGAGCGGGTCGAGCCGGTGCGCGTCGAAGCCGGCCGAGACGATCAAAAGGTCGGCGCCAAAGGCTTCGAGGCGCGGCCGGATCGCGACGTCGAAGGCTTCGCGGAAAATGTCGCCGCCGTCGCCGGCGCGCAAAGGGGCGTTGACGATCTGGCCGTGCTCGCCGCGCTCGGCCGTAGCGCCCGTGCCCGGAAACAGCGGCATTTCATGGGTCGAGCAATACATGACGCGCGAATCGTTCCAGAAAATATGCTGTGTGCCGTTGCCGTGATGAACGTCGAAATCGACGACGGCGACGCGCGCGGCGCCATGAGCGGCCTGGGCGTGACGCGCGGCGACGGCGGCGTTGTTGATGAAGCAGAAGCCCATCGGCGTCGCCGCTTCGGCGTGGTGCCCAGGCGGCCGCGCGGCGACGAAAGCGTTGGCGCAACGCCCGCCGAACACCGCGTCAACCGCCGACGTCGCGCCGCCGGCGGCGCGCAGCGCCGCCTCCAAAGTGCCGCGCGACATGATCGTGTCGGGATCGAGGCGGCGAAGGCCGTGATGCGGCGCGGCTCTCTCGAGCGCCGCAATATAGGCTTCGGGATGCGCTCTGAGCAGCGCCTCGCGCGAGGCGACGGGCGCGGCTTCACGCGCCAGCGCGGCAAATCGATCCTCCGCCAGCACGCGTTCGATCGCTTCGATGCGCGCCGGACGTTCGGGATGTCCCTCGCCGGTTAGATGGGCGAGGCTCGCCGGGTGGCTGAGAAGGAGTGTCGTCACGAACCGGGCCCTTCGTCGCGAGCGCCGTGCCGGCTGGGGGATGTTAGCCAACGGTTACGTTTAAAGAGGATGGGATAAAAAGCCTGGCCGCACATACAGTTGGTAAGCCCACTCGACAAATTATTGATTTCCTAACGCCTATCCATTACATTTTGAAACGCGGTCGGGAGAGCTGCGTCGTGCGCGGTTCGTTGAGGGTGTCCTCACTCGGCTGCATTTTTATGTTGCCAAATGCACATTCTCTACATCGACGATTCTGGCGACGTTGAAAATCCTGACGAACGGCATTTCGTTCTTGGCGGCATCGCAATTTTCGAGCGCGGTATTTATCACCAGATCGTCGCCGCTGATGCCTGCGTCGAACGATTTGGCTTAGGCGATCAAGCTACGATCGAGCTTCACGGCAGCCCAATGTATAATGGGCGCGACGGCGTCTGGGCCTCTGTCAAAAAGCGCTCTCAGCGTGAGCAAATGATCAAAGACGCCTTGAGCACAGTTTCTTCTGCAGCCAGCGTCAGAATGTTTGCGGTGGCCATCGACAAGACAGCGGTGAGCCCAGAAGACCCAATTCAACTTGCTTTCGAAGAACTCTGCAATAGGTTCAATCTATTTCTCGAAAGAATAAACAACCGAAACCCTCGGGAATCCCACCGCGGACTCATAGTTATGGACGAGTCTCGGCATGAACGTCCGTTACAAGCGTTGGCCAGACATTTTCGAGTAAATGGTGGCCGTTGGGGTCGTTTTAGGAACCTGGCTGAAGTACCACTATTCATTGACTCGCG
>DATGHD010000050.1:0-11371 GCA_035308145.1 Roseiarcus sp. | reverse complement strand
CAATCGGCGCGAGCACGGGACCGCCTCTCGTTATGGCGAGCAAAGCGACAGCGACGCAAAGACCCGCCGCTCCGGCAACGGCGAGGCGCTGTGCAACGCCGAGAAGGTCGCCGCGCTTCCAGGCGAGCGATTGCCCGAAAGGCACGATGACGCAGAGCGCCAACATCAGGACACCGCAGGTCATGTTGAAGAACGGCGCGCCGACGGTGATCTTGTCGCCGGTCAATTGTTCGAGCGCAAGCGGATAGAGCGTGCCGATCATCACCGCCGCGCAGCTCGTCGTCAAAAAGAGGTTGTTGAGCACGAGAGCGCCCTCGCGCGAGATCGGCGCGAAGAGGCCGCCCTGCTTTAGGAGCGGCGCGCGCCACGCGAACAGCGCCAAGGCGCCGCCGATGAAGGCGGCGAGGATGATCAGGATGAAAACGCCGCGCCTCGGGTCGCTGGCGAAGGCGTGAACCGACGTCAGCACGCCGGAGCGAACCAGGAACGTCCCAAGCAGCGAAAAGGAGAAGGCGAGGATGGCGAGGAAGATCGTCCAGACCTTGAGCGCCTCGCGTTTCTCCATCACGGCGACTGAGTGGACGAAGGCCGTGCCGGCGAGCCAGGGCATCAGCGACGCGTTCTCGACCGGGTCCCAGAACCAGAAGCCGCCCCAGCCCAGCGTGTAATAGGCCCAGTACGAGCCCATGGCGATGCCGAGCGTCAAGAAGCTCCAGGCGATAAGCGCGAAGGGCCTGACGAACCGCGCCCAGGCCGCGTCGATACGGCCCTCGATCAGCGCGGCGGCGGCGAAGGAGAAGACGATCGAGAAGCCGACGTAGCCGAGGTACAAGAGCGGAGGATGAATGGCGAGGCCGGGATCTTGCAGGATCGGATTGAGGTCGCGGCCCTCGAAGGGCGCCGGAACGATCCGCGTGAAAGGATTGGAGGTCAGGAGAATAAAGAGGAGAAAAGCGCTCGAGATCAAACCTTGAACGCCGAGCACATTGCCGCGAAGCGTCGGCGGCAGGCCCCGTCCGAAGAAGGCGACCAGCGCTCCGAAAATGCTCAGGATGAGGACCCAGAGCAGCATCGAGCCTTCGTGATTCCCCCAGACGCCGGTGATCTTGTAGATGGCGGGAACGGCGGTGTGCGAATTCTCGGCGACGTTGAGAACCGAAAAGTCCGAGACGAGATGCGCTTCGACCAAGGCCGCGAAGGAGAGAGAGATCGCAACGAATTGCCCGATCGCCGTCGATTGCCCGACGCCGATCAGCCCTTCGTCGCGCCGCGCCGCGCCCCAAAGCGGCGCGATCGCCTGGGCAAGCGCCAGAGCCAGCGCAACGGTCAGCGCATAGTGGCCGATCTCGACGATCACGATCCGCCGCCTTCCTGCCAACGGCCCTGTTTCTTCAGGGCGTCGACCACTTCGCGCGGCATATAGCGTTCGTCGTGCTTGGCGAGAATTTCATCGGCGCGAAACTCGCCCGCCGCCTGGAGCACGCCTTCCGCGACGACGCCTTGGCCCTCCCGAAAGAGGTCCGGCAGCGGCCCCTGGTACGTCACCGCTATGTCATGCGCATTGTCGGTGATGACGAATGACGTTTTGTCGCCTTCGGATTTGACGAGAGAGCCCGGCTTGACCAAGCCGCCGATCCGCAACCGCGCGCCGGGCTCGATGTTCTTTTGAACGAGCTCGCTCGGCCCGTAGAAGAAAACGATATTGTCGCGCAAGGCGTAGAGCGCCAGGCCGGCGGCGATCCCGACGATCGCCACCGCGGCGCCGATCAGAGTGAGCCGTCGTCCCTTCCGCGTCACGTCAGCTCTCCAGCCCAAGCGCTTTGGCGAGCGCTTCGAGATCGCGCTTGGCAGCGTCATTGCCGACGAGCGCCTCGCGCGCCTTGGCGAGCGCCGCCTTGGCCTTGTCCGGCTCTTGCAGGACCGCGTAGGCGCGAATGAGGCGCAGCCATCCTTCTGCGTCATCGCCTTTGGCTTCAAGCTTCGCCGCGAGCTGGGCGACCATGCCGCGGATCGCCGCTTCACGCTGGGCGGGATCCAGCGCGGCGAGCGCCGCCGCTTCGCCGGCGGGCGGCGCGTCGACCTTCGCGGCAGGCGCCAGAGCGTTCGGCCCCTGAATCGCCGCCAGACGGTCGCGCACCGACTGCGCCCAAGGCGCGCCAGGCGGCGCATCGACGAGCAGCTTTTCGTACAATTCCGCCGCCTTGGCCTTGTCGCCGTCTTGTTCGACGGCGAGCGCGACATAGTAGCGCGCCTTCGGAAGATCCGCCTTCTCGCCAAGCGCGCGATCGAACGCGGCCCGGGCCTCGGCGGTCACGACGCCGCCCGCCGCCGCCACCAGCGCCTCGCCGTAATTGGCGCGCGTATCGGGGTTCTCGCCGAGCAAACGCAAAGCCTCGCCATAGGCTCTGACCGCATCGCTGTAGCGCGCAAGGCTCATATAGGCTGGAGCGACCACTTTGAAGCCGCGGCCGTCTTCCGGATGGGCGATGAGATGCGCCTCGATCCGGGCGACGGCGGCGCCAAGATCATTGGCCATAGCCGGGTCGCTGAGACGCGCGACGATGGGTTCGTCGGGTTGGTCAGGGCTGCCGAGGCGGCCGTAGAGCGCGAGCGCGACGAGCGGCACGCCGATGAGAATGAGCAGCGCCGCCGCGCGCCGCCGCGACGTCTCGCCGCGCGGGTCGGTCTTTGCCGACGCTGCAGAGTCGCTCGCTGCGATGAGCCGGCGCGCGGCTTCGGTTCGAGCGCCTGCCGCCTCGGCGGCAGGCAATTGCCCGCGCGCGACATCGCGTTCGATTTCGGCAAGTTGCGCCTTGTAGAAGGCGACGCCGCTCGCCTGGCTCGCGAGCGCTCGCCCCTTTCGCGCAAGCGGCCATAGCGCGCAGAAGGCGGCGGCGGCGGTCATGAGAGCGAAAACAATCCAGATCATTTCAAGCGGTGGGTTTCTCGACCTCGCAAATAGCTGAGATTTCTAGTTTTTCTGACCACGCCGGACATTGCAGCCTGACGCGGCGAAACAATGGCGGCAGACAAGGCTGTGCGCCTTTAGGCTGGCGTTCAGATTCGCCGACAAACATTAACGAAGCGGGCTTCAACTTTTTTCAGCGCCTTGGCTTTCCCCGGCCGCCAAGGCCTCGCTCGCCGCCCAGAGCCTGCGCGCGGCCTCGTCGTCTTGCGCCGCCGCCGAAGGCGTCGCGGCTCTTCGCTTGATGAAATATTTGCCGCTAACGGTCGCGACATCCGGCGACGAGGCAAGATAGACGATCGTATCGGCCCCCTTCTCAGGCGTGATCGCGAAGAGTTTGGCGAGGCCGACGAACCGTCCGATCGCGCCGCCGGCCTGATCGCCGAAGCGCGTTGCGACAAAGCCTGGATGCAGGCAATTGGCGATGACGCCCGTCCCAGCGAGACGCCGGGCCAATTCGCGCGTGAACAAGATGTTGCAGAGCTTCGAGCGGCCGTAGGCGCGCATCGCGCTATAGCTTTTCTCGGCCTGCAAGTCATCGAAATCGAGCTTAGCGCCAGTATGGGCGTCCGAAGCAGTGCTGACGATCCGCGCCGGCGCGGAAGCGACGAGCCTTTCGCGCAGAGCTTCGGTCAGCACGAAATAGCTCATGTGATTGAGCGCGAAGGTCATCTCCAGCCTGTCGGCGGTGAGGCGCCTTTTGGAGAAAATCGCCCCGGCGTTGTTGACGAGCGCGTTGATGCGCTGCTCTTCGGCGGCGATTTCGGCGCCGGCGCGCTTGGCCTCCGCGAGGCTCGAAAGGTCGGCGATGACCGCGCGGTGGCGAAGCGCGCTCCTGGCGGCGAGGCGCTTGAGCGTCGCCTCGGCCCGCGCCTTATCGCGCGCGATGAAGACGATGCGCGCGCCGCCCTCGGCAAGGCTTTCCGCCGCTACCTCGCCAATCCCCGAGGTCGCGCCGGTCATGACGACGGTCTTTCCTTGCATGGAATTCATCGCGCCCTGTTCCTCGAGCGGCGGTCAAGGCGTCATCCGCCAAGAACCATCCGATTGCTTGCACCCCGTGCCCTGGCCTTGGTACGGACGGCCGGCGATATAGACCGTCTGCGAGAAGGGGCGGCACGACCCTTGCGGCGCGCCGGCCTCCATATAGCCATAGACGCCGCCCCCGCCGCGCCAGGATTGGCGCTGGCCTGTCTCGAGCGCCGCTGTCTGCGCCTGGAAAGCCGCGACGCGATCGGCGTTCTCAAGTCCCAAGCCGACCGAGCCGGCGAGCACGCCGCCGAGCATGGAAGGATCGACCGTCGAGGGCGTTGCAGCGGGCTCAGTCGGCGCCGACACAGGCGCGGCGGCCACAGCAGCGGTCGGCGGCGCCCCGCCGCTCGACGAGCAACCGGCGAGCGCCGTTCCAAGCATGCACACAAGGCCGATTTCCCGCGCTGTCGTCATGCTCTTTAGGTCCTCGTCAAGTCGTTACTGAATTTTCCTAGAGGGCCGGCAATCGCAACGTCGCCCTCAGGCCGCCGAGCGGACTATCCTCGAGCACGACGGCCCCGCCGTAGAGATGGGCGAGATCGACGATGATTGACAACCCCAGTCCCGAGCCGGGACGCGATTCGTCGAGACGTTTGCCGCGTCGCAACGCCTCTGCGCGCGCTTCCGGACCGAGGCCAGGCCCGTCATCGTCGATCTGAGCGATAAAATAGGGCCTGCCGCCTGAATCCGGCTTGGGGTCGCGCGCGGCGTGGATCTCGATGCGGCCGCGCGCCCATTTGCCGGCGTTGTCGAGCAGGTTGCCGATCAGGTCAGTCAGGTCCTGTTTTTCGCCGCGAAACCGCAAGCCCTCAGGCGCGTTGATCGAAAACTTGAGATCGCGGTCGCGATAGACCTTTTCGAAGGTGCGGGCGAGCCCTTCGATGACAGGTTTGACCTCGGTCGCGGTGCCGAGCGCGCTGGCGCGCGCCGCCGCTCGCGCGCGGTCAAGATAAAAGGCGACCTGGTGGCGCATGATTTCGGATTGTTCTTTGACCTTCTCGGGAAGCGCCGGGCTGCCGGCCTCGGCTTCGTTGATCAGCACGCTCAACGGCGTCTTCAGCGCATGGGCGAGATTGCCGACCTGCGTGCGCGCGCGGTCGACGATTTCGCGATTGGCGTCGAGCAGCAGGTTGACCTCGCCGGCAAGCGGCGCAAGGTCGGGCGGAAAGTCGCCCCTGATCTCCTCCGCTTCGCCGCGCCTGATCGCCGTCACTCCTTCCTGCAAGGCGCGCAGCGGGGCAAGCCCGAAACGGACCGCGAGCGCGGCTGAGCCGACGAGCGCCACGGCGAGCAACAAGAACGTTGCGCCCAACGCATATTCGAAACCCTCGATATCGTATTCGATGTCTTCGGCGTTGGCCGCGACCTGCACCAGATAGCGGCCCTCGTCGCCGGCGTCGATTACCCGCTCGACCATGCGCAAGCGCCGCTCATCGGGGCCGACGACATAGCCGCCATGGACCACGCCTTGCTCAGCGGGCGGGATCGCCTCGCTGAGACGAGGCAGTTGCGCGGCGAAGAGCGAGCGCGATGTCTTGATCTCCGGGCGGGCTGAACCGGCGCCGCCGCCTTCCCCGTCGAGCCTGGTGATCTGCCAGTACCATCCTGAACGGGCGAGTTCGAATTGCGGATCGATCAGCTGTACCGGCTCCTCGCTCGACGTCGCGACATTGGCGATCAGCGCCTTCAGATAGACGCCGAGCCGCTCGTCAAAGGCGGCTTCGGTGGAACGCCGATTGATCGCCGACAGCACGACGCTGGCGATAACCAGGATCGTGAAGCTCCAAAACGCGACCGAAAGAAAGAGGCGCGAAGCGATCGACTGCGCCCTGAGCGCCTTGAACATGTTACCCCCGCCGGGGGACGATGCCCCAAGGCGCAAGCTCAACGCGCGGACTTGGCGCCGGGGCCGCCCTCTTCCTGATCGGCGTCGAGCGGCACGAGATAGCCGAGCCCCCGCACGGTCTGGATCGCGTCGACCCCGAGCTTCTTGCGCAACCGCCCGACGAAGACCTCGATCGTATTGGAGTCGCGATCGAAGTCCTGATCATAGAGATGCTCGACAATCTCGCTGCGCGAAACGATGCGGCCGGCGTGATGCATGAGATAGGCGAGCAACCGGTATTCATGAGAGGTGAATTTGATCGCCACGCCGTGGACGGTGACGCGTCCGGTCCGCGCGTCGAGCCGAACGGGCCCGGCGACAAGTTCGTTGGTCGCGTGACCTGCCGCCCGCCGCAAAAGCGCGCGCAAGCGGGCGAGGATCTCCTCCATGTGAAAAGGCTTGGCGACATAATCGTCCGCGCCTGCGTCAAATCCCTTGACCTTGTCGCTCCAACTGTCGCGCGCGGTCAAGATCAGGACCGGCGTCGAGCGGCCGGCGCGCCGCCAGGCTTCGAGAATGGAGACGCCGTCGCGCTTGGGCAGTCCGATGTCGAGGACCACCGCGTCATAAGGTTCGGTGTCGCCGAGGAACCAGCCGTCCTCGCCATCGAAAGCGCGGTCCACGGCGTAGCCAGCGCCTTCGAGGGCGGCGGCAATCTGGCGATTAAGATCGCGATCGTCTTCGACGACGAGGAGGCGCATTTCTTCAGATCAGGTCCTTGGCGCGGCTTCGCGCATATTGCGCGAATTGACGACCTTGCCGGTCGTCGCGCTCATAACAAGATGAACGAGTCGGCCCCGACGGTCCAACAGGGCGATCTCATACACATATTCTTCGCCCAGCCGGCACAGTTTGGCCGACAAGGCCTCGGCCTTGGCGATGGCGGCAGCCCCTTTGAGTACGGCGAAGGGCTCCATCAGGTGACGCGCGGAGATTTCTTCGCGCGTTTCGCTCGCCGAGAGACAGGCTGGCCGCGTCGCCGCCGCCTCGGTCCCAAAGGCGGCGGAGGCGGTCGTGACGAGCCCCGCAAGCGCAAAGAAGATGGTTCGCGCCAAGAGGTTTCGCGCCATGAGGAAGCCTCGCCCGCCCCGCCTGAACGACATATGAATGGACGCTCGCCACGGCGTCGCTCGGCCACCTTAGCGCCCGGCGCGCGCCGCTGAAACGTCCCACGCCCCGCCTTGGACGTCCGGCCCGACAAATCTCTTGCACGGCGGGTTGACAAGGACGTGATCATTGCGAAGCCCGCTTGGGGCTATTGCGCGGCCAATGAGGGAGCGGCTACTCGTCAGAACGCTTGGCGGCGCATGGGGGGCCAATCGATGTTGAGGGCTTTGGCGTTGGCGGCGTCGTTCATCGCCTTAGGCCCGGCGCAAGCCCTGGTCGGGCCGGCCGAGCCCGACAATGCTTTCGCTTCCCATATCGTGATGGTTCTAAACCGCGGCGTCGATCGGGCAGGATTCTGCAGCGCCGTGGTGATTACGCCGCGCGTGGTGCTGACGGCCGCCCATTGCATCGCGTCGGTCGACAATATGCGCATTCACTATCGCAACGAGGCCGGCGATCCGGAACTGGGCGCGATCGAAGCGATCGCCGTCCACCCCCGTTACCACGCCGACGCAGCGGCCAAGCGAATCGTGTCGATCGATCTGGCCCTCGTTCGCGCGAAGACGCCGCTGCCGGCCCGGTTCTCCGCGGCCGAGCTCGATGACAGCGGCGCGACATCCGTCGGTGAGCGCCTGCGCATATTCGGCTATGGCGTCGCCCGCGAGGGCGACGGAACGAGCGCCGGCGTGCTGCGCGGCGCGAATCTCGCGACGCGGACGCCGCTCTCCTCGATCTTGCTTTGGGCCGCCGATCCTACAGGCGGCGGCGCGGGCGCCTGCACCGGCGATTCCGGCGGCCCGATCGTCTCCGGGGAGAGCGGAAAAGTTCTGGCGATCACTGCCTGGTCCGCCGGGACCGGCCATGGCGACCGTTGCGGTGGGCTCACCCAAGGGCCCCTGGTCGCGCCTGAGGGCCAATGGATCGACAGCGTGCTCAAGCGATGGGGCGATCGCTGAGCAAAGGACCGGAGCGAGCGTTTCAGCGCTTCGCTTTGGCGGTCCTTAGCTTTCTGCGCGCGCGAACCGGTTGATTGGGCCACTTCACGATCCGATCCAGCCATAGCTCGGCCGGAATTTCGGTTTCATCAACACTGACTCGTCCCCGGACCGAAACCCCGGCCTGGTGAACCGTCTCGCGGGACCCGGAGACCAGCGGATGCCACCAGGCGAGGTCGCGCCCCTCGGCGAGGCGCCGGTAAGCGCATGTCGGCGGGAGCCAAGTCAGGGTTCTGACCGCATCCGGGGTCAATTTCACGCAATCCTTCACGCGCCGTCGCCGCCGCGCATAGTCGGCGCAACGGCAAGCTTTGGCGTCGAAGAGCTTGCAGCCGATGTCGGTGAAGTGAATTTCGCCGCTGTCCTCATCCTCGATTTTGACCAGGCAGCACCGACCGCAGCCGTCGCACAAGCTTTCCCACTCAGAAACCGACATTTCCTCTAGCGTCTTGGTCCGCCAGAATGGCCGTTCGGAGGAATTTTGACCCATTCGACGAAACAGAGCCCCGCGCCATTTTGGCGCCGCATCCCGGCGCCCAACTTGCCGGCGCCGGCCCAAGGGATGCGGCGCTGTCGCATGATGGAGCAAGCGCTTGGACCGCGATGACGTCAAGCGCGTTGTTTTGTGCTAATCGGAAGGCCAGCGTGAGGGCGTTTGCTCGATCGGATGAGAAAGTCGGCCATCTTCAGGGGGATTTCGCGGGCTTTTCTCGCCCTCGACGCCTTTATCGATTCGACCATCTTCGACAGCGGTCGGCGGCTCCGGGAGGCCTATGCCGCTTTCTCCGCGCTGATGGATCGGCTCTATGTCTCCGGATTCGCTAAGTTTTGCGTCGAAGCCGCTTGCGAGGGCCTGAATATCGGCTTGGCCGGTCTGATTTTCGCGCTGGCGCTCGCTTTGCCGGCCTTTGAGGAAACCACTGCCGACTGGCTGAAGCGCGAGGACCTCGCGGTCACCTTCCTCGACCGCTACGGCGTCGGCATCGGCCAGCGCGGCATCAAGCACGATGATTCGATTCCGCTGGAGCAATTGCCGGATCATTTCATCAAGGCGGTCCTGGCGACCGAGGACCGACGCTTCTTCAGCCATTTCGGCATCGACGTGGTCGGAACGTTCCGCGCCTTGACGGTCAACGCCAAGGCTTCGGGCGTCGTGCAAGGCGGCTCATCGATCACCCAACAGCTCGCCAAGAACCTGTTCTTGACCAATGAGCGCTCGCTCGAACGCAAGATCAAGGAAGCATGGCTGGCGCTCTGGCTCGAGCATCACCTGGCCAAGAAAGAGATTCTCAAGCTCTACCTCGACCGCGCCTATATGGGCGGCGGCGCTTTCGGCATCGAAGCGGCGGCGGAATATTATTTCGGGAAGTCGGCGCGCGATCTGGACCTGGCGCAGTCGGCGATGCTCGCGGGCCTCTTCAAGGCGCCGACCAAATATTCGCCGAACGTCAACCTGCCGGCGGCCCGCGCCAGGGCCAACGACGTTCTGAGCAATCTCGTCGACGCCGGCTTCATGACGGAGGGTCAGGTCTATCCGGCACGGCGCAATCCAGCGACGCCGATCGATCACGCGCAACAGACCAACGCCGATTGGTACCTCGATTTCGCCTACGACGAGGTGAGACGACTGGCGGAGGAGAACAAGCTCGGCGGCGACCGTGTGCTCGTCGTGCGCACCGGTCTCGATCAGGGGATCCAGAACCGGGCGCAGGACGTGATCGAGGACAAGCTGCGCAACGAGGCGCCGGCCTATCACGCTCACCAGGCCGCGACGATCATCGCGGAGACGAACGGCCTTTTGCGCGCCGTCGTAGGAGGCCGCGACTATGGCGCAAGCCAGTTCAATCGCGCGATTGACGCGGCGCGCCAGCCGGGGTCATCCTTCAAGATTTTCGTCTATATGACCGCGCTCTTGACCGGCAAATACCACGGCGACACGCCCGTCGACGCCTCGCCCATCTGCATCGGCGATTACTGCGTACACAATTATGACAATGAAAGCGGCGGCGTCATGAAGCTCTACCAGGCTCTGGCGCAATCGTTCAACACGGCGGCGATCCGGATGTCGGTCAAGATCGGCGAAGCGTATTGGCCGAAGAATAAGCCGTACCATCTTGGCCACATCGCCGCCCTCGGCCGCTCGAAAATTGTGGAAACCGCCCGCGCAATGGGTATCACGACGCCGCTCGTCGATACGGTCTCGCTTCCCGTCGGAGCCGACGAGGTCAAGATGATCGACATGGTCGCCGCCAACGCCGTCCTCGCCAACGGGGGCAAGAGGGTCATTCCCTATGCGGCGATCGAAATTCGCAATTCGTCGGGCGAACTCATCTATTCGCACGATGCGAACGCGCCGCCGCCCGTCCAAGTCATTCCGGCTGACAAGGTCGCAGAGATGAACAACATCATGACCCATGTCGTCACCGAGGGCACGGGGCGCGCGGCGCAAATTCCCGGTCTCGTCATTTCGGGAAAGACCGGAACCACCAACAATTCGACCAATGTCTGGTTCAACGCCTTCACCGGCAATTTCGTCTGCAGCGTATGGTTCGGAAATGACGACAACGCCTCGATGGCGAACCTGGTCGGCGGCCTTCTGCCGGCGCAGACCTGGCACGACATTATGATCTACGCCCACCAGGGTCTCGACACGAAACCGCCCTACGGCGTTGCGCCGGCGCCGGCGGGGAGCGAACTCGCCAAGGTCGAAGAGAGCAAGCGGGCCGACCTTAGGCCTCGCCAAGAGGGCCTGTCGCCCCGCTCGACGCAAATCCTCACCGACATAGGCGATCTTGCTCGAACCGATCGAGGCCGCAGAGCCGGCGCCGACGAGCCGGAAGTTCTTGGCCCGCAAAGCGCCTCGAACGGCGACATCGCCGTGGTGCGCGCCGGCGTCGTGTCGCAGACGCCTTGACGCCTGCCCGGCCTTGATTTTGGCTGGCGGCGTTTTGAGTCCTCGCAACGCATCCGCCGTCCGAACATGCCGGAAGATACCTCTTGGATGCTTTGATCAAAATGATGGTCGCCGGCGCCCTCGGGCTGACTGCCGGTCTTTGGTCAGCCGAATCGGCGCTTCGGGTGACGCGCGGTCTTGACGCGACGACGATTGGCGCTTGGACCGCCTCGGTCGAGGCTGGCACGCCGGAAGCCGATCCTTATACGCGCGCCGCGATGGAGCGCAGCGGCGAAATACCGCTCGCCCTCGGCGAGGGCCTGCAGCTGATCGCGCATGTTGACGATAAGGGCGCGCCGCTCGATCCACGGTGCGTCTATCTTGTCGGCCACAAAGCCCCGGCGGCGCGCTATTGGACGCTCGGCGTCGTCAATCGTCGCGGCTTTCCCATCGATAATCCGGCCCAGCGTTACGTCCTTCGCTCGAGCGAAATC
>DATGHD010000049.1:0-2414 GCA_035308145.1 Roseiarcus sp. | reverse complement strand
TGTTGAGACGCGCATAGATCGGCTCGTCGCGCGCACCCGGGCTGCCAAATCGAGAATAGATACCCAACGCGACAAGCGGCACGCCAACGAAAACGATCAGTCCGGCGGCGATGCGACGCGCACTCGTACCGGTATTCGCTCTGCCGTCGCCTGAAGCGCGCTCGTTTGCTGCGATCAGACGGCGCGCCGCCTCAATGCGCGCGCCTTCAGCCTCTCCTTGCGGTAGTTGACCTCGCCCGACGTCGCGATCGATCTCGGCGAGCTGCGCTTTGTAAAACGCAATCGTCCGCGCTTCGCCCTCCGCGGCAGAGTTTTTGCGCGCGAGCGGCCAAAGCGCGCAGAGCACAGCCGCGCCGGTCATTACAGCGAAAACGGCCCAGATCATCGGGACGAAACGGCCTCTCTCCAGGCACAAACAACATTATCAAGCGGTGATTTCACCGGCTGACAATACAGGACGCCGCGCGGCGAAACGATGGCCATATGAACGAGAACTGTTAAAGAACCGCGTTTCGAATTCGCAAGACGCTTTTATTGATTGGAATGGGCGAGTTCTTGGCTAGCCGCCCACAGGCGGCGCGCGGTTTCATCGTCCCGAGCGGCGGCGGAGGGCGTCGCTTCGCGCCGATCGACAAAATAGAGGCCGTTGTCGCTTGCGACCTCCGGCGAAGAGGCGAGATAGACGATCGTTTCCGCGCCCTTTTCCGGCGTCCGCGCAAAAAATTTTGCGAGCCAGACGAGCCCGCCTAAGACGCCGCCGGCTTCGTCGCCGAAGCGCGTCGCCACGAAGCCGGGATGCAAGCAATTGGTGCTGACACCCGTCCCGGCCAAGCCGCGGGCGAGTTCGCGAGTGAAGAGGATATTGCAGAGTTTGGAGCGTCCATAGGCCCGCATCGCGCTGTAGTTTCTCTCGCTTTGTAGATCGTCGAAATCGATCTTGGCGCCCTGGTGGGCGTCAGACGCTGTATTCACGATCCGGGCAGGGGCTGAGGCCAACAGCTTTTCGCGCAACGCCTCGGTTAGGGCGAAATAACTCATGTGATTGAGCGCGAAGGTCATTTCCAGTCCGTCGACGCTAATGCGGCGGGACGAAAAGATCGCGCCGGCGTTGTTGACGAGGACGTCGATCCGAGGCGTATCGGCTGCGACGGCGGCGCCGATCCGCCGGACTTCGGCGAGACTAGAAAGATCCGCGCAATAGAAACGGTGCGGCGCGCGGCCCTTGGCGTTAAGACGTGCCAACGTCGCTTCGGCTCGGGCCGCATTGCGCGCAATGAAGACGATCGTGGCGCCGGCGTCAGCCAAAGCTCGGGCGGCGACCTCGCCAATGCCAGAGGTCGCGCCGGTCATCACGACGGTCTTACCCTGCATTGCGAGTGGCTCCGTCAGGACGATCGCTCAGTTCGATCAGCCGGACGACATGCGCCATGAGCCATCCGGAGCGCGACAGGCTGAGCCGTGGCCAATATAGGGACGCCCGGCGATATAGACAGTCTGCGAGAACGGGCGGCAGGAGCCTTGAGCGGCCCCCGCTTCGGCGTAGCCATAGACGCCGCGGTCGCCACGCCATGAGCTGCGTTGACCGGTCTCGAGGGCGGCGACTTGAGCCTTATAAGCGGCGACGCGATCTGAATTTTCAAGGCCCAGACCAACCGACCCGGCGAGAACGCCGCCGAGCATTGAGGGGTCGACATTTTCAGGGATCGGCACTGGTTGAGCCGGCGAGGCGCTAACCGCGGCGACAGGCGGCGGCGCGCTTTGATTTGTCGGCGTGCAGCCAGCCAGGGCCGCCGCAGCCGCGCCCATCGCCAAATGTCGTCGCCATGCCATGGTGGAAAACCCTTTCACTTTTCAATGGAGCTAAGACGCGGGCAAACGCAGGGTCGCGCGTAAGCCGCCGAGAGGACTGTCTTCGAGCAGAAGAGCGCCGCCGTAAAGATGCGCAAGATCAACAATGATCGAAAGGCCGAGGCCGGAGCCCGGCCGCGACTCGTCGAGCCGTTTGCCGCGGCGCAAGGCGTCGGCGCGGGCTTGTGGATCGAGGCCGGGCCCGTCGTCGTCGATCTGGGTAATGAAAAAGGGACGGCCGCTGGCGTCAGGCCGCGGATCGCGAGCAGCGTGGATATCGATCCGCTCGTGGGCCCATTTGCCTGCGTTATCGAGCAGATTGCCGATTAAATCGGTCAAATCCTGCGCCTCGCCGCGGAAGCGAAGGTCGTCGGGCGCATCGATGGAGAAAGCCAAGGCGCGGTCGCGATAGACCTTCTCGAAAGTCCTCGTCAGGCTTTCGATGACGGGCTTAACCTCTGTCGCAGAGCCGATGGCGGTGGCCCGTGCGGCGGCCCTCGCCCGATCGAGATAGAACGCGACCTGATGACGCATCACCTCTGCTTGCTCTTTGGTTTTCTCGGCGA
>DATGHD010000048.1:0-8448 GCA_035308145.1 Roseiarcus sp. | reverse complement strand
TATAGGTATCCGGCGCTTGATATTGGCTGGTCATGGTGAGTTCGCCAGAAGCGGCGAGCGAGCGCACGGTCGCCTCATTGTTGGTGATCAGCCAGCGCACCTCGTCAATCGGGCCCTCGCCCCAGCCGCGATAATAATTGGGATCGCGCTCGATCGTCATTTGCGAGCCGCGGTCCCAGCTCTTGAGCTTATAGGCGCCGGCGCCGGCCGTATGCGTTGCGAGGTAAGTCTGGCCGTCGTCGCCGCCGGCGTTGGCCTGGACGACTTTCGCGTTAAGCACGCGAATCGCCGGGACGGTGGAAAGGAAGGGAGCAAACGTCTTCGAGAGTGTGAACTTCACCGTCTTGGCGTCGACGGCGGTCACGCTGCCGGGCGCAAGCACGTCCGCGAAGAGATTGGACGGGCCTTGCTTGATCTTCAAAAGGCGTTCGACCGAGAAGACGACGTCGCTCGCCTCGACAGCCGAGCCGTCCTGAAAATGCGCGTCCGGACGGATGTGAAACGTCACTTCCTTGCCGTCGGCGGAGACCTCCCATTTGTCGGCGAGCTCAGGCGTGAGATGGCCCTGCCCATCGACATTGACGAGCCCATCGTAGAGATTCACCGTCGCCATATAATCGGTGTAGTCGGAGATTTTGGCCGGATCGACGGTCGAGAAAATCTGCACCGTGTTCATCGTCACGACGACCGGATCGGCCTTGGCCATGGTGGCCAGCGCCATGGTCGCGCAACCGGCCAACAGGATTCGAAGAACGCTCTTGCTCATTGCCGCCTCCCAGGAACGCACGGGGCCATGATAAAAGCGACCCGCCGATTGCGGGTTAGACGCCGATCGGTGAGCTACGCCCCAGGTTCGGCATGCTGTCACCTTTGTCGGCCGAGCCGCAAGCGTAAAATGCAAGCATGCCGTGCAACGAATATGCAGCCGGCAACGGGCGTCGCGCGATGTGATAGGGAAAGGTCGATTAACAGTATCGCGATCCGATCGACGAAATAGAATGATTGCTTAGAATCTCGCGTCGAAGCACAGCAAACGTCATTGTCGGGGGAAATATTGATGGCCCAGTCAGCTTACGAGACTGCATTGATTGTGGGCGCCGGCAGCGGGCTCAGCGCCTCCCTTGCGCGGCTGCTTTCCCGCGCGGGCATCCGGGTCGCGATCGCTGCGCGCAACGCGGAGAAGCTCGCCGATCTTTCGGGTGAGACCGGCGCCCGGGCCTTCGCCTGCGACGCCACAAACGCGGATCAAGTCGCGCAGCTCTTCGATCGCGTGGAGAAAGGAATCGGCGCGCCGGACGTGGTCATCTACAACGCCAGCGGCAGGTCGCGCGGGCCGTTGATCGAGTTGGTCCCCGCGGAGGTCGAAAAGAATCTCGCCATCAGCGCCTTTGGAGGTTTCCTGGTCGCGCAGCAAGCGGCGCGCCGCATGCTGCCGAAGGGGAGGGGCGCCATTCTGTTCACTGGCGCGTCGGCGAGCGTTAAAGGCTACCCCCAGTCGGCGCCTTTCGCGATGGGCAAGTTTGCATTACGCGGTCTTGCGCAAAGCATGGCGCGAGAACTCGCTCCCCAAGGCATTCACGTCGCCCATTTCGTGATCGACGGCGCGATTCGCAATCCAGGTCGAACCGAGCCTCCCGATCGGCCGGATTCAATGCTCGATCCCGACGCCATTGCGGAGAACTATCTCCATGTGCTGAAGCAACCGCGCAGCGCCTGGACTTGGGAGATCGAGCTGAGACCTTGGGTGGAAAAGTTCTGATCCTGTCGTTGGATTGGGCGTTCGCCGAGCGCGCCCGACATCCCGGTTCTTCCATCGATGCTTCAAGCGACCAGCAAGCCCCTGACGCTCACCAAAGCCGCGGCGAGACAGATCTGGCTCGCCGCTCAGCGGCTCGACACGAGCGCTCCGTTTGGAGGGGGGCCTGAGGCGACGCGCGTCGCGATCGAGCATTTGGGCTATGTGCAGATCGACACGATCAACGTGATCGAGCGCAGTCATCACCATATTCTTTGGACGCGCATCCCCGACTACCAGCGCGATCATCTCCGTCAGGCCCAGACGGTCGATAAGAGCGTCTTCGAATATTGGACGCACGCCCTATCCTATGCACCGGCTCGCGACATTCGTTTCTTTCTTCCGGAGATGCGGCGTCATCGGCGCGCGCCGAGGGCCTGGTTTCGCTCCGTCAAGCCGGAGGACTTGCGCAAAGTTCTCAACCTTATTCGCAAGAACGGCCCCATCACAATTCGCGATATCGACGACGATGTCTTGGTAGAAAAGGATCACGCTTGGGCCAGCAGAAAGCCCTCGAAACGCGCGCTTCAGCTCGCCTTTCTTACAGGCGTTCTGACGGTCAGCGAACGATCCGGCATGCTCAAGACCTACGAGCTGATCGAGCGGCATTTCGGCTGGAGCCATCGGCCAAAGCCCGCCTCCGAGCGGCAAGTGCTGGACTATCTCATCGATCGAGCGCTGCGCTCGCAGGGACTGATCAGCCTCGACTCCGCCTTTCATCTCGACGCCGGCCGCAAGAAGGCCGCCCGCCGGCTTATTGAAGCAAGAACGCGCGCAGGACGATTGACCCCCGTGACGATCGAGGGCGCCGAAAAGGTCGAGCACTGGATCGCGCCCGAGACGCGCGCCGCCGGCTCTACGTCGGAGAGGCCGGTCCATATTCTCTCGCCATTCGATCCGCTGATCATCCAGCGCAAGCGACTGAAGCTGTTCTTCGACTATGAACATCGCTTCGAGGCCTATCTACCGAAGGAGAAGCGAGCGTTTGGATATTTTGCTTTGCCTGTGCTGATTGGCGACGAAATCGTCGCGGCGATCGACCTTAACACTGACCGGGAACGCCAGGCGCTGCGCATTCAGAAATGGACCTGGATTGGAAGCGGCGCGCCGAGGTCCCATAAGGCGCGGATCGAGGGCGAGCTAGGCCGCTTTGAGCGGTTTCAACTCGGTTCCTGATGCAGAATTCTTTGATGACAATCGCCGCTACGCGCCGACAGCGCCCAGGACGGCGCGTTCCGCGGCCAAAGATATCGAGGAGCTTCGCGCGGATTTTCATATGCTGCATTGTGGCGATCCTAACGGGATTCGGCTCTATCAAAGGCTCGCCGGCGTCCGCCGAAGAGCTGGTGAGATTCGACAGCGCAGGTTCTCAAGCAACGTCCATTCAAGGCTTCTTGACCAAGCCGGATGGGAAAGGTCCTTTTCCGGCGGTTGTCCTGCTGCACTCTTGTCTCGGCCTGCCGGGAACCAGGAGATCGATCGCCGACATGCTCGCGGGCTGGGGCTATGTCGCGCTCTTTGTCGATGATTTCACAACGAGGGGGCTTAAGGAAACATGCGCGGTGGATTTCCCCGAGGGAATATCCGACGCCTATGGCGCCTTACTCTACCTTTCCAGGCTCCCTTTCGTTGACCGAAACAGGATCGCGGCCATCGGCTACTCGCAAGGCGCGGACACGGCGCTTCAGATCGCGGCCTCTAATTTTGCGACCCTGAATGGCGCGAGTTTCAAAATCGCAGTTGCGTACTATCCTCCTTGCGGAAATCTAATCGACAAGAGGTTGAAGATTCCCGCTCTCATCCTCATCGGCGAATTGGATGACGTGACGCCGGCGGCGGACTGCGAGCGGCTCGCTAAGCAACAGTCGAACGCCCAGCTGAAGCTCGTCGTCTACCCGGACGCGCGCCATCTCTTTGACGATCCCGCATTGGCCGACGGAAAACGCCTTCTTGGAATGTGGCTGCAGTACAATCCACAGGCGGCCATGCGGTCGAGGGCCGAGCTGCGTAAATTTCTGGCGTCGAGGCTCGGCAAGTAGCGGCCTCCCTTCGCAAGTCGAAGCGCGTCCCTTTAGGCCAATCGCCAGACCCTGACCGGCTGGGCGTAGCCGCGGACGTCGAGGGGACCAAGCGGGTCAGCTTCGCCGGCAACCGCGCCAGCCGCCGCGCGCGTTGCGTCCGATATCAGGAATTGCGAGCCCAGGTCCTTATTGAGGCTTTCGAGGCGTGAGGCGAGGTTCACAGTGTCGCCGATGACCGTATATTCCTTGCGACGCGGCGAGCCGACAGTTCCGGTTACCGCCTCGCCGATATGGACGCCAATGCCGATGCGGATCGGCCAGGCATGGCCGTCATTGCTCTCCTCGATCGCCCGCAACATCTCGCGCCCCGCGACGACGGCGTTCGCGGCCGCCGCCGGATCGTCAATCGGCGCGCCGAACATGGCGAGGAAGCCGTCGCCGAGGAACTTGTTCACGATCCCCTGATGCCGATCGACGATCTCGACCAGAATCGCGAACATGGTTTCCAGGCGCGCGACGACTTCGGACGGCGAACGGTCGCGCGCGGCGGCGGTAAAGCCGCGGATGTCGACGAACATCACGCAGACCTGTCGCATCTCGCTGGCTTCGGTCGCGCCAATGGCGAGCAGGCGGTCAACCACCTGCGGTGAAACATGCTGACCAAAAAGGTTGGTTACCCGGTCGCGCGCCGAGGCGGCGGCCAGCGCGCGCTCGAAATAGCTCTTGATCGTCGCCCCGACCAGCCCGGCGAAGAATCCGCCCGCAAGCAAGACCGCGCTGCGCGCCAGATGGAAGACGATGCTGTGACTGAGCTCGTCGGCTCGCCAAACGAGATGCAGCTCAAAATAAGCGAGGGCGAAAAGCTCGATGGCTACGACGCCGCCGGTAAAGAACGAGAGGGCGAAATCCAACCGTAAGGTTGAGAGGATGATGAACAGGAAATAGAGCAGCGCGGGCCAGCCGCTGAAAGCGAGCGGCGGATCGATATATCCCGTCAGAACGTAGACGGCCAGGGTAGGGAAACTCGTTTCGACGAAGGCGTTGGCGTAGCGTCCGAATAGTGGGTACGAGCGCCCGCGCCGGGCCAAGAAGGTGAGGAGCGTCGCCACCGCGAGCTCATAGGCAATGAACGGCGGGAAGACCAGAAGGGGAAGACGCCACGGTATGCGCCCGTGAAAGACTGAACTGACAAGGCCCGGCGCGACGACCGGAAAAAGAAGAGTAAGGGCGAGGATCGCCGACATGGCGCCGGCCAGGCTCAGCACTCGCCGGCGTTCGCTGCGCAAAATTTCGCGCTTGAGAAGCTGGTCAAAAGTCGCCTCGGCGCGGCCCGAGGGGCGTCCGCTCGTGGGCGTGCTGTCCATAAGGCGCGGGGCGTTTTTCGCTGCGTCCGGGTTCATCGTCATGCGCGGTCGGCGACAGTATCGTCGGCGCCGCGCCGCAAGCAAATGCGCCCCACAATTCTAAGAAAAGCCGACGAAGCTCTGTCTGACAGTCGGCGCAGCCTGGCGTCTTCGCCGAGCAAATCGCCCGCGGTTTTAACCGCCCCTTACGTCCTCTCCGCTAATTAGGCGTGCGTTTCGGGACAATATCGGGAACCTAATAGATGCTGATGTGGATCTATTTGGCCGCGATCGCCGCCTTTATCGCGCTGGCTCCGCGACGCCGGGCGCTTCCTTCGTCGTCGATTTAAGTCACAGGCGAGAGACGACCGCGAGGCGTTTGATCTGCCCGTTCTGATAGGCCCGCAAGAAGGCCTCGTAGTCCTTGAAGGACACGCAGCCGTTGGAATCGCCATTCGGGCCGAGCATGTAGGAATGCGCAAGCAGACCCGCGCGCCCGAAGAGGTCGCCGCCGCCGATCGGCTTGAGGCGCAACGCTTCGACCCCATGAAAGGACGCCTCGCGCAGCTCCAGTTCATAGAGATGGGGCGGCGTCGCCCCCTGCATTCGTTCGCTCACGTAGCGGGGATTGTCCATTTTCTCGCCCATGCCTGAATGGGCCTCCAACCGCGTCCCGTCGGGCAGATAGACGGTCCGCGCCGAGATGTCGTAAACCGCGGTCCATCGGTCATAGCCCTGCGGTAGACTGGATGAGGCGAAAGAGGGCGCTGTGAGGGGCGCGAACGCCATCTTGCCGCCCTGCAATCGGCTTTCCGGCGTCGCATAGGCGACGGCTGCGGCCCCAGCCGGCTGCGGCCCCAGCCCGAGCAGTTTCTCGAATATATTGCGATTATCGGGTGGAGCGGCGGCGCGCGCCGTCCTGCTGCTCTGAGGCGCCGGCGCCGCCGCGGGCTGCGCGGGCAGGCCGAACTCGACGGGTCGCGGCGGCGGCAAGGGCGCGCTTTCGTCGATTTGGTCAACCTCGCGCCGCGGCGGCAGCGGGACGCTCTGAGGCTGTGGAGCCGTGGTGGGCGCGTCGGGAACGGTTTCCAGCCGCGCAACCACTGTCGGCCGAGCAGGCGAAAGGGGCTCAAGATTCGCTTGCAGCGAAAAAGCGCGTGTCGGCCAGGTCCGCTTGGAGGTCGAGATGAATCCCGGGTCAAAAAAGATGTCGCCGTAGGGATTGGCGGCGACGGTCGCCGGGCGCGCGCCCGTTGGCGCCGCCGCTCGCGGCGCGACGATAGCCGGGGCCGCGGCCTGCGGCGCGTGTTTTATCCACGCGCCAATCCACACGCTCAAGGCGGCCACAACCGCGACGCCAGGACCGATTAGAAGAAAAAACCGACGAGAATCTTGGTCGCGGTCGAAGCAAGCATCGTCGAATGTCGTATTGATCCCCTGCATCCCCTAACCAACGCTCAAGCCACAGATAGCATTTATAATTATATGGCGAGTGTTTAGCTTCAATTAACGCAATTCACGCTTCAAGGCCAGCCGGCGGAGCGCCGAACATGCCGTTGGACGAGGCGGGTGTAAAGCCGCCGCGCCGCCCGACCTCAAATCATAGGCAAACGTGAGGAAATTCCGCCATTTCCGAGGCGAATTAACCTTGATTCGCCTCGTTAGCCTGCGCTGGCGCTTGGGAGCGCCAGCCAATGGCTGGCAAACCCCGCCTCACGGCGCGGTTGTCAGCGTTTTTAGGTCGATCGCGGCCGCCATAGCCTCGTAGCCCGCGGCGTTGGGATGCAGGTGGTCGCCCTTGTCAAATTTAGCGAGGGAGTAGGCCGGCTTTTGCGGGTCAACGACGACTTTGCCGAAGTCGATGACGCCATCGAACGCGCCGCTGCGGATGAACGCATTCAACGCCAGCCGAAGTTTCTCCTTTTCGGGGGTGTAATAGCCCTGGAACGGCGTGCCGTCGAACGCGTCCCCGAACGGCGGGAGAGTCGCGCCGATGATTCGAAGGCCGAGGGCGTGCGCCCGTTCGATCAACTGCCTGTAGCCGTCGATGATCGCCTCGGCGGTCGGCTCGGGATCGTGGGGCGCAAGGGCGCAGCCCGGCCAACCGACATCATTGATGCCCATCATGAGGATGACGGCGTCGACTTTGGGCTGACTGAGGACATCGCGGTCGAAACGAGCCAGCGCGTTTACGCCCATCCGGTCGGTCAGGACCTTCGCCCCGGATATTCCCTCGTTCAGGACGGCGGCAGGCGGCCCCCCGGCTGCGACAAGCCGCTCGGCCAGACGATCAGGCCAGCGATCATTCCCATCGACGGTCGAGCCGTCGCCGTCGGTGATCGAATCGCCGAACGTGACGATGGCCCGGGCGTCGGTTGGGGCGTCCACCAGGATTTCCGTCAAAAAGACGCGCTGGGTCTGCTTCGAATCGGCCTTCAGATCCTCGTCCCCGACTTTGTCCCCGGCCGCCAAATATCCGGTCTGATGGCCGTCCCAATGCATCGTCGTGGTCGGCGACACTTCGGGGAAATAGAGGCTGACCGCCAATTGGCTAAGGGGCTTCACGGCGAGCTCAATTGGATCGCTGATCGCCGTTGCGCCGGGCGGAATGGTCGCCGAGGCGCTGCCGCTAAACGTCACAGGATGATCGGACCCGGCGACGATTTTGCCGCCGTCCGCGGCCAGCGCGACATGCGCCTCGCCGATCTGCAATGGCGCGCTTCCGTATTCATTCGAGAGGACGATGCGAACGCGGCTTCCGCCGATGCTCACACGAGCCACCTGGCGGAAGGTCTGCTTCCAGAATGATGTCGGAAAGCCGAGCGGCACCGGAAAATCAGGCGTCCAAACCGGCTGCGCGCTGGCCGTCCATGTCCCGATCCAGTTTCCAGCGTCAGCCGCAACCGCCGGCGGCGCGATTACGGTCAACGCGCCGGCCACCGCAGCAATACGAAGAGAGAATCCAATGACCTGTGCAACTCGTTTTGACGTCTGCATCGACATGGGTCGCCTCCCTTTCTCGCTTCACTTCTTGATGTCGGGCGATCTCGACGTGGCCATAGACCGACGTATCGGCGTTCGGTCGCCGATCGGCCATCGAGACGCTGACCGGGCGTGCCTCGAGATAACCAAGCAGCGGCGGCTCACGGGCGGATCGTCTCAGTGGTCAGGACGCCGCAGCTACAGCGGCGGCGCCCGGTTTACTCGTCAACGCTTCAAATTCTTTGTACGCGCGGGCTAGTTTTGCGCGTTGCAGCCGGTTGGCGTTGCCGCCGCGAATCGTCCCCTT
>DATGHD010000047.1:0-4343 GCA_035308145.1 Roseiarcus sp. | reverse complement strand
CCACTGCCGAAGAATTCAACCGCAAGCTGGGCTCGGCGATGCATTCGGTGCCGGCGCAGGAGTTTCCGGGGCGGTAGCAGCAGCCGCTCGCGGCCTCACCCCTTCCTTGCCTCCTCGCGATAGAAATCCACCATGCCGGCGCTCGTCCCGGCACCGAGGAGATCGGCGATCGCCCAGACCAAAGCGTCGGCGCGATCCGGCGAATAGCCTGCCGCCCGCGCGTCGAAATCCGGCGTCAGCGCGCAGAGCTGGTCCTCGAGCTTTGCCAGAACGCCGATATGATGGACCAGCCCCCGTTCATAAGCGGCCGCCACCGGCTCGGCGCGCAAAAACTTGCCGCGCGTCGCGGTCACCAGCCGCACCGGCAGATTGGAATCGCTTTGGCGCAGCACCTCGGCGACCATGTCGCCGCCATTGTTGGATTCCGCCACCACGCGATTGGCGCCGTAGCGGCGATAGGCGGCGGCGACCCTTGCCGACCAGCCGGCCGGCGTATCGCCTTGGCTGGTCAGATCCGCGAGCACATAGATGTCGCCGTTCTCCGCACGACCGGCGACGATGATCCCGCATTCGTCGGCCTTGGCGCCCGACGTCGCCGGCGGATCGACCGCGACCACGATTTCCCGATAGGCGCTGGGCGCGCTCGCCCCGCCGATCCGCCCGCGCTCGATGAGGTCGCGCGTCCATAGAGCGCCCGGCGTCTCGTCGAGAATCTCCGCGTAGATTTCCTAGCGCCCGAGGCGCTGATCGGCGTAGCGCGCGGTAATCTGTTTCAAGAACGCGGGAGCGAGAAAATCGAGATTGTCATGGGTGACCCCGCGCGTCACGATCGCGTTCTCGTCCGCGACGAGACGTTTGATGATTTTTATCGGCCGCGGCGTCGTCGTCACCACGACCTGCGGACGATCGCCGAGCCTCAAGCCCAACAGGGCTTGATCGAAGGTCTCGGGGTATCGCCACGCGGCCAGCTCGTCGCACCATAATTTCATGTGCTGCTCGCCCCGCAGCCGATCCGGCTCCTCAGCCGAGAAGAGCAATGTCTTGGCGCCGTTCGGCCAGGTGAGGCGGCGCGCCGAGCGTAAATAGCTCGGCCGATCTCCGGTCCGGCAGCAGGCGATGAGGCCGGATTCGCCGAGCACCATGACATCGCGCACGTCGGCGGCCGTGGCGCCGATCAGATTAACGAACGGGTAGGTACGAGTCCAAAGCCTCACCGTCTCGGCGCCGGTTCGCGTCTTGCCTGCGCCGCGGCCGGCAAGAATGAGCCAGGTGATCCAGTCGCCTTCCGGGATCCGTTGCTCGTCGCGCGCCCAGAGAGGCCAGTCGTGCAGGAGCCTCTCGCAATCGACCTGGGTCAGCCGCGCCAGGCGGCTGCGCCGCTCGGCAGGCTCGAGCGCGACAAGGTCGCGAATGTGATCAATGGCGACAAGTCGCCGGGCCTGCGCCAATTCCTCAGTCTTCTCCTCCGCCATCGCTCACGCGTCAGCCTTGGCCGCGGCGCGCCGCGCGTCGATATCGGATAGCTTCTGCAGAATTCGCTCTCGCGCGTCCTCTTCCGATTCAACCGGCGCAGCAGCAGCCGTAAAACCGTTGTAGCGATCGAGCCGATCGAGGATTTTCAAAATACGGTCGACCACCGTGGGCTCTCCGGCGTTCGCCCTCTCGAGGAGGCCGGCCAGCATACCCTCCAGCCGCGCGATCTGCTGCTTGGCGAAATCGGCGCCCGACAGAATCGGTGGAGCCTCGCGCTTGATCTTTGTCGCAGCACTTTCGCTTGCGATCGGCGTTTCGGCGTCGGCGTCAATTTTCGTCCCCCGGGTTCGACGGGGCCTTGCAGCGCCAGACATAGCAAATCTCCGTTGGGTCAGGAGGATACGTGCCGAGTCGTCACATGTGAGACCCCGACGGAGGGCGGATTTTCTCATTCATTGCATGGCGGAGCGAGGGCGCGAGATGAATTCGAAGTCAAGGATGCGCCTTAAGGCGCACCGCCTCTGGCGGACGCGGTCGTCCTTGAGTTCGAATTCATCTCGCGCAAAATGCTCGCCAAAGCAATCAATGAGATCGTGGCGCTGAAATCAGCGCCCGTCTCAGATGTGTTTGAGCCGAACAAAGGTAAAAGAAAAGCTCGCCGGCGGCGCCGGGCGAGCTTTCTCAAGATTGGCGGAGGACGAAGAGGTCTGCCGCCCCGCTCGCTCCATCTCCAATGTGCCTGATTATGCGGTCAGCGGCGTAAAGGCGCAATCTTTTGTTTCGTTTTGCACGCCGATCGCCACGATTTTCGTTGTTTTATCAGTCGCTTAAGGAGGAAGAATTTTCGATGCGGCGCGGCTCGAATGACTTGGAGCGCAAAGCGCATTGGGGACATAAACAACCGTCATTTAAGAGCGAAGCGAAGCAATCTTAAAAATCACCGCGGTTCCTAAGATTGCTTCGTCGTTTCGCTTCTCGCAATGACGAAAGTCAAATGCTGCGACGGAAGGTACAACCAGCCTTAGTCCCGGCCCCTCGTCCCTTCCAAGAATCCAAGCTCCACGATGTTCCATATCACGGCAGCGAATGCGATCGCGTCGATCATGAGCACGAGCCAATGCGGCGCGAGCCCTTCGGAGCGAGGCTCGTACCAATTGGCGGCGCCGGCGAGAAAGAGCGCGAAAGGCGCGACGCCCGCTAAAGCCGGCGGCTCGCCGCGATCGGCGAATCTTTTCGCGCTGACGAAATATTGCGCCACGGCCCAGATGAGCAGCGCGAAGGCGTAGATCATCAGATAGGCGTAGATCGCCATGATCTTGAAATCGATCAGGCCTTGCGTCGGCTCGCGCTCCTCGCGCGGCATGATCGCGATCCAGATCAAGGTCAGCGCCACGACGACCGCGGCCGGCGGCAGGCTCGCCCGAATCCACTCGGCGGGCCCGATCGCGCCTTCGCTCTGCCGATAGAGGAAACGCCAGCGCGCCCGCGCCGCCTCGTCCATCAATCGCGCAACAAATCGTTGATGCCGGTCTTGGCCCGCGTCTGGGCGTCGACCGTCTTGACGATCACCGCGCAATAGAGCGAGGGGCCCGGCGAACCGTCGGGCAGCGGCTTTCCGGGCGTCGATCCCGAAACGACCACCGAATAGGGCGGGACCTGGCCGATGTGAACCCTGCCCGTGGCGCGATCGACGATCTTGGTCGAGGCGGAAATGAACACGCCCATCGAGACGACCGAGCCTTCGCCGACGATCACGCCTTCGACAATCTCCGAACGCGCGCCGATGAAGCAATCGTCCTCGATAATCGTCGGATTGGCCTGCAACGGCTCCAGCACGCCGCCGATGCCGACGCCGCCGGAAAGATGCACGTTCTTGCCGATCTGCGCGCAGGAGCCGACGGTGACCCAGGTGTCGACCATCGTATTGGCGCCGACATAGGCGCCGACATTGACGAAGGAAGGCATCAAAACGGCGCCCGGCGCGATGAAGGCGGAATGACGCACGATCGAGCCCGGCACGGCGCGAAAGCCCGCCTTGGCGAAGCGCGCGGCGTCCCAGCCGGCAAATTTCGAATCGACCTTGTCGTACCAGTTCGCCGCCGAATTGCCGCCGCCAGGCCCGCCGGGAATGATCCTGTTCTCATTGAGACGGAAGGACAGCAGCGCCGCTTTCTTGAGCCATTGATTGACCGTCCAGCCGGCGGGCGTCTTCTCGGCGACCCGAACCTCGCCCGCGTCGAGCATGTCGAGCGCCTTATCGACCGCCTCGCGGATTTCGCCGCCGGTCTCGGCGTTGATCGACGCCCGATCCTCGAAAGCCTGCTCGATGACGAACTGGAGACGCTGAAGGGACATGACGGACTTTCAAGCTCGCGGCGAGGATCGCTTCACCGCACCAGGACATTGCGGAACTGCCAGGGATCGGACGCGTCGATATCCTCGGGGAAGAGGCCGGGCCGATCCTTGAGCGGCGTCCAGTCGGTGTAGACGCCGATCACCGGGCCGAGATAAGGCCGCTGCACTTCAAGGCAGCGATGGTAGTCCATTTCGTCGGCCTCGACGATGCCGGCCTTGGGATTCTCCAACGCCCAGACCATGCCGGCGAGCACCGCCGACGTCACCTGAAGACCGGTTGCGTTTTGGTATGGCGCGATCTCGCGCGTCTCCTCGACCGACAATTGCGAACCGTACCAATAGGCGCCGCGTCTATGGCCATAGAGCAGCACGCCGAGCTCGTCGATCCCGTCGATGATTTCCTTTTCGCCGAGAATATGATGCTCCTCCTGCACGACGCCGGCGCGGCCAAAGAGCTCATGCAGCGAGAGGACGGCGTCGTCGCAAGGATGGTACGCGTAATGGCACGTCGGCCG
>DATGHD010000046.1:0-9508 GCA_035308145.1 Roseiarcus sp. | reverse complement strand
CCGCGCAAGACCCAGCCGGCAAGGCCGGGGCGGCGACCATGCTGGCGAGCCTGCTTGACGAGGGCGCTGGCGATCTTGATTCGCAAGCCTACCAGCGCGCGCTTGACGAAAAGGCGATCGAAATCTCCTTCAATTGCGACCGCGATTATCTCGGCGGCCGCATGCGAACCCTGGTCAAGAACGTCGATCGCGCCGCCGAGCTTCTGCGCCTCGCGATCAATGCGCCGCGGCTCGACGAGGAGCCGATCGTCCGAGTTCGCGAACAGATCAGCGCGGGGCTCCGTCGCGACGCCAATGACCCGGCCTCGCTCGCCGGCCGAAAGTGGCGCGCGCGCACGTTTCCGGACCACCCCTATGGTCAGCCAACCCGCGGCACGTTGGAGAGCCTGGCGACAATCGACCGCGCCGACTTGACCGGCCTCGCGCGAAAACTCGTCACGCGCGGGGCGCTGCATATCGCGATCGTCGGCGCGATCGATTCATCGCGCGCGGTCAAGCTCATCGACCAGATCTTCGCCGATCTTCCGACGGAAAGCGACTTCTCGCCGGTCGCCGACATCCAGCCTTCAGGCGTCGGCGGCATCGAGATCGTCGACCTCGACGTTCCGCAATCGACGATCCGGTTCGGCCGCGCCAGCTTCAAGCGGCGCGACCCCGACTATATGCCGGCCGTGGTGATCACTCACATTCTGGGAGGCGGCACCGGCCTCTCCTCGCGCCTCTTCCGCGAAGTACGCGAGAAGCGGGGTCTTGCCTATTCGGTCGACGCTTCGCTCTCGACTTTGGACCATACAGCCTTCCTGCATGGCGGCACGTCGACCAAGAACGAGCGCGCCAAGGAATCGCTCGATGTGATCAAAGGGGAGATTCTCGATCTCGCCAACGGAGGCCCAACCGCAGACGAACTCGAAAAAGGCAAGAAGTATCTTGTCGGCTCCTATGCCTTGCGCTTCGACACCTCGGCCAAGATCGCCGGCCAGTTGGTGCATATCCAGATGGACGGCTTCGGGCCCGAATGGCTCGTCGAGCGCAATCGCCAGATCGAAGCCGTGACCATGGATGACGCAAAGCGCGTCGCCCGTCGCTTGTTCGGCGACGGGGCTTTGAGCGTCGTGGCGGTCGGGCGGCCGGTCGGGCTTTAGAAAGCCGCCTGTCGCAGCCAACTTCGGACAAATCCGACCTGCGAGCAGTGGATAAAGGAAGGCAAGGGCACGATCCGATGGACACGGCTTTCGTGTCGCTCATTCGCCGCCAACGCCGTCCGGCTTCAGCTTCATACGCTGGCCTATAATCTCGGCAACTTCCTGCGCACACTGGCGACGCCCGAGCCGATCAAGGACTGGTCGCTGACGAGCCTGAAGGAAAAGCTGATCAAGATCGGCGCGAACGTCGTCAGCCACGGCCGCTATTTCGCCTTCCAGATGGCGGAGGTCGCGATCCCAAGAATCCTATTCGGCGACATCTTGCGGCTCATCGCCGAACTGCGGCCGCCGCCAGTCACTTCAACAGCGTGAAGCGTTCGGCGTCACGTGTTAGTCAAAACCCGCGGGAGAAGTGCGTCTTGATTGCGGACGATTTGGCTCTCCATTCGACGCGGCTTCGGCGCGCCTCGACGCGGTCCGCCGCCGAGTCGGCGGTGGTTCGGCGGACGGTTCCGGCTTGCCTCGAACCCGAAACGGTTGCAGATTTGGATTGAACCGGCACCCATCCGGGCGATGCCGGATTAAGGGCGGATCGTAGGGCGCGGCGTCGATGCGGCCCGGCGAACTGCCCTGCGCCCAGCAGTCCGCGCCGGTTGATCGCGAATTACGAACCGCGCGAATTATTGGGACCGCCTCAGCCCTTCCGTCCCAACGCGCGCATCACGCACGGAAGCATACGCGCCGCGACAATGTCGTGGCCCGCCCGGGTTGGGTGCTTGCCGCCCCAAAACTCCTCGATTTCTTCGCGGGGTACGCCTTCGTATATTTTTCCGCACAACGACGCGCCCGCGTTGCGCGCGATCTCCTGGTCGAGTGCTGTGTGGCCGTCCGAACTGGAGATGACGGCAATCCCGCGTGCGCGAAGCCGACTAATGATCGTCCTAATATTACCCTCATGATCGGCGACATGATGATTTCTGTCAACCTCGTCGTTCCCGCAACACGCCAAGATCACGACGCGCGTTCCCTCGGGGACGGCGGAATCGAGGCGGCTCAACATCCCCTGGGACGTATCCGAGTTGATCCCCTCGTTAGCTACACTGACGTTGAAACCGCGTTGGCGCAACAACGCCTCGAGCTTGGCGGGCCAGACGTCAGAAATCGGCAGGAAAAAACCGCGCGTGGAACTGGCGCCCAGCGCGACGACCTGCGCTTTTGCTTCCGCGGCGCCGAGAAGCGCGAGAACGAGAGTCAAACCCAGCCAACGCATGGCGAACCCTCCCTTTTTTTGCGCGAAGAAAATCTCGCGCATCTCGCGCACATTACGGCCTCGATTATCTAAAACGCAAAAAGGCCGCCCTAGTTGGTGGCCAGGTGGAGCTGTTGCGGGATACCGAATCGGCTTAATCTCGCCCTCCAACCGTGAGGCGTCCTATCGGGACCTTCGAAGACTACACAGCGGCACTAGAGCGCCCAACCTTCATCTGAATCCTAGCCAGCAGCGACGAGGTAGTTTCGGCACTCTTGAGGGGTGAATATGTCGCAGATTTCGCCGAGACCGGAACCACGACCAAAATGACGCGCCTGCGCGGGCGTTGTCCCAAAGCCCAAACGCCAAAAGCGCAGTTAAACCGGCGGCGACGACCCCTTGTTTGATTCCATGATTTCCCCCTCCAGAAACCATCAACCTAACGTCGCTAAGGTAGCCAGGTAAGGTTCAAGCGACAAGGTGATCGCGGCCTTCGCCAGCGACCTCGAATCTCATCGTGAACGCAGCGGGCCTTGCGCCTATCAACGCCTCTCCGGACTGGCGCGATCGCCTCGATGAGCGTAACAAATCGAACTGCGATTCTCGGCGGCGGCTGGATTCATTCGCGTCGTCCTTAAAAAATGGCGGCGACGGCTTTGGTCGCGCCAAAACTTGCTTGACGCTATCACCCATGTCCATCCGCCGTCTTGATCCCTTGCTCATCGACCGCATCGCGGCGGGCGAAGTGATCGAGCGGCCGGCGGCGGCCGTCAAAGAGCTCGTCGAAAACGCGCTCGACGCCGGCGCGAAGCGCGTCGATGTCGCGATCGAGGCCGGCGGGCGGGCGCTGATCCGCGTCATCGACGACGGCGTCGGCATGAGCGCCGACGATCTCGCCCTTTGCATCGAGCGTCACGCGACGTCGAAAATACCGAACGGCGATTTGGCGGCGATTGCGACTCTCGGCTTTCGCGGCGAGGCGTTGCCGTCGATCGCCTCGGTTTCGCGCCTCGAAATCCGCAGCCGCGCGCGCGACGCGTCCGCCGCTTATCTTTTGGCTGTCGAAGACGGCGCCAAGGGCGCGCTTCAGCCTTGCGCGCAGCCGGAAGGGACAAGGATCGAGGCGCGCGATCTCTTCGCGGCGACGCCGGCGCGGCTCAAGTTTTTGAAGAGCGATCGCGCCGAATCGCAGGCGGCGGGCGACGTGGTTAGGCGGCTCGCTTTGGCCAATCCTTCCGTGCGCTTCTCTTTCGCGAGCGACGAGAGCGCGAGCTTCGATTGGCCGGCTTCAGGCGAAGGCGCAGAGGGCCTTGCGGCGCGGGCGCGTCAGGCGCTCGGAGCGGAATTTTCCGACAACAGTCTGACCATCCGGGCCGAGCGGGAGGGCTTCAGCCTCTTCGGCTTCGCGGGCCTGCCGACGTACCATAAGCCTAATGCGCTGAAGCAATATTTCTACGTCAACGGCCGCGCCGTGCGCGACAAATTGCTCGCCGGCGCGCTTCGCGCGGCTTATGCCGACTATCTGCCGCGCGAGCGCCATCCCGTGGTCGCGCTGTTTCTCGAATGCTCCCTAAGCGAGGTCGACGTCAACGTCCATCCCGCCAAGGCCGAGGTGCGCTTTCGCGACGCCGGCCTGGTCCGCGGGCTCATCATCGGCGCCTTGAGGCACGCGCTCGAGGCGGCGCTCCATCGCGCCGCGACGACCGGCGGCGATGGAGCGCTCGCCGCGCTTCGGCCAGGTTTCAGCGCCGGCGCCGCGCTCCCTCGCGGCCTGACCTGGGATTGGCGCGCCTCGCCGGCTGCGCCGGCTGGGCTTTCCGAGCCGGCGCAGGCCGCCTTCTCGGACTTTCCGCCCGCCGCAAACCTCAATGAGGAGGCCGCGCCTCAGAACGCCGACCTTGTCGCGCCGCTCGGCGCGGCGCGGGCCCAGCTCCATGATTCCTACGTCATTGCCCAGACCGGCGATGGATTCGTCATCGTCGATCAGCACGCCGCGCATGAGCGCATTGTCTATGAACGGCTAAAGCGTCAGCGGGCGGAGCGGGGGATCGAACGCCAAATCCTGTTGGCCCCGCTGGTCGTCGATCTCGATCCCGACGCGGCGGCTTTGCTCGTTTCTGAGGCCGGCGCCTTGCACGAGCTTGGCCTTGCGATTGAAGGCTTCGGTCCGGGCGCGGTTCTCGTGCGCGAAGTCCCGGTTCTCATCGACGGCGCCGATGTCGGCGCCTTGATCAAGGACCTCGCCGACGATCTTTCCGCCGAAGACGGCGCCCTCACGCTCGAACGACGGCTCGATCATCGCCTCGCCACCATCGCCTGCCATCATTCGGTCAGGGCCGGCCGCCGGATGAAAATCGAGGAGATGAACGCGCTTCTGCGCGAGATGGAGCGCACGCCCGGGGCCGGCCAATGCAACCACGGCCGGCCGACCTATGTTGAACTGAAGCTTGCAGATATCGAACGATTGTTCGGACGGCGGTAGAGCATGCTGCTTTGAAATAGAACCACTCAAGTCATTGCGAGCGAAGCGAAGCAATCCACTCATAGGGCTGGCCTCTATGAATAGATTGCTTCGCTGCGCTCCTCGCAATGACGGCGACGGATTCCGTTTAAACGCCGCGCGCCCTAGGAGCGATGCAGCGTCTACTTTGCCGCGCCACGCAGAAAATTGATGATCCCCGAAAAATCATCGCCGGCATGGCCGGCCGCGGCGAACAGCCCGTAGAGTTGCGCCGCGGCCGCGCCAATCGGCGTCGCCGCGCCGGCGCTCGAGGCGGCTTCCTGCGCGAGTTTCAAATCCTTCAGCATCAGCGCGGCGGCGAAGCCTGGCTTGTAACTATTGTTGGCGGGCGAAGCCGGCACGAGGCCCGGCGCCGGACAATAACTCGTCAGCGACCAAGACTGGCCGGAGGCCGAGGAGGCGACGTCGAACAGCGCCTGCGCCGAGAGGCCCAATTTTTCGGCGAGCACGAAGGCTTCGCAGGTGACGATCATCGTCGCGCCGAGGATCATGTTGTTGCAGATTTTCGCCGCCTGGCCGGCGCCGGCCTCGCCGCAATGAACGATGCGCTTTCCCATTTTTTCGAGGATGGGTCTGGCTGAAGCGAAGGCGCTCTCCGCGCCGCCGCACATGAAAGTGAGCGTCGCCGCCTTGGCGCCGCCGACGCCGCCGGAAACGGGCGCGTCGAGCGAGGCGACGCCGGCGGCTTTCGCCGCTTGATGAGCGCGCCGGGCGCTGTCGACGTCGATGGTCGACGAATCGATGAACAACGCGCCGGGCTTGGCGGAAGGCAGCACATCATCCCACACGGCAAGCACGTGACGTCCCGCCGGCAGCATCGTGACGACGACTTCCGCGGCCGAGACGGCTTCGCGCCCGGAAGCCGCGATTGTAGCGCCATTCGCCTCGGCCTCCTTGCGCAAGGGCTCGACCAGATCATAGGCGATGATCTGATGGCCCGCCTTGACCAGATTGGCGGCCATCGGCCCGCCCATATTGCCAAGGCCGATGAAAGCGATGGAGGTCATGGCGTCTCCCGTGGGCCGACGCGTTCAAGGCGTCGTGGGACGGCACTCTGCAACCTCGACGCTCGCGCCGTCCAGGGGGAGGCGGGCTCAGCCGCCGCGCCAAATCTCGGATCAGCGGGAACATCGGCCTCGCTCTCTGCCGTCTCCGGCATGAAAATGGCGAAGGACGCGAAGGCGATCAGCGCGATGGCGCCGAGCGTGACGAATGCGGCGGAATAGCCGAACCGGTCGACGACGACGCCGGAGCAAAGTCCGCTCAAGGACGCGCCGGCGCCGAGCGCCGCGGCGACCGCGCCTTGCGCCAGATTGTAGCGTCCCGTGCCGCGCATGATGTCGGCGAGGACGAGCGGGGTCAGCGCGCCGAAAATCCCGGCCCCGACGCCGTCGAGCAATTGCACGCCGATCAGCCACGCGCCGTTGTCGGAGAGCGGATAGAGGAAGGCGCGGATCGGCAGAACTGCGAAGCCGACCAGGAAAATCGGTTTGCGGCCAAAATGGTCCGCGGTTCGGCCCACTAGAATCGCGATCGGCAGCATGATCGCCCGCGCAGCGATGATGCAGGATGACATCATCGCGGTCGCGTAAGAGGGGTGCGCTGCGGCAAGTTTTTGACCGACCAGCGGCAGAAGCGGCGCGTTTGCGAAATGAAACATCGCCGTGCACAGCCCAAAAATGACCAGCGGGCGATAACCAAGGAGGTCCCGCCACGACGTCGCATTCTTTGGCGCGCGGTTGCCGGCGCGCTCTCGCGCCCTCTCGTGGTCGATAGCGGTTGCGGGGATGGTCAATACCGCGCCGGCGGCGAGCGCCGCAAAGATCGGCGTCAAGAGGAAGACCGCGCGCTGCGAGAAAGCCCAGCCGACCGCCGCCGCGACAAGGGCGATGGCGACATTGCCGGCGTGGTCGAAGGCGGCGTTGCGGCCCATCCGCCGCGCCAGCGCCATGCGGGGAAAAAGACCAAGGGTCAGCGCCGCGACAGCCGGGCCGAAGAGGTCGCCGACGATCGCCATCGCCGTCGAGGCCGCGAGCAGCGGCCAGAACGTCGGAAAAAGCGCAATCGCCGCGCCGCTCAGGGCCAGCACGCCGAGCGCGGCGACGACGAAGCCGCGCTTGGCCGGCGTTTCATCGACCAAGGCGCCCGCCGGCGCGTTGAAAAGGAGACCGGCGAGGCCGCTCGCCGTAGTCACGACGCCGACCGCCGCCTGGCTCCAGCCCTGCTGCGTGACCAGAAAGACGTTGAGGTACGGACCGACGGCGCCGCGCACGTCGGCAAGGAGAAAGTTCAACGCGTCGAGCGAGCGCGGATCGAAGCGGCGCCGCGGCCCGGCGGCGAAGCTCATCGCGCTGTCAGCATCAAGGTCAGCAGCGCGCCGATGAGGGCTGGCGGCATGACGATGGCGCCAAGCTTCAAGAAACCCCAGGCGCCGATACCCTCGCCCTCGCGCCGCAACGCGACGAGCCAGAGGATCGTTGCCAGCGAGCCGGTGATCGAGAGATTCGGGCCGAGATCGACGCCGATCAGCGCGGCGGCGGCGATTGGCTGCGGCAGATGGTCGGCCGCAACCGTCGAGCCGACGATGAGGCCCAAGGGGAGATTGTTCATCAGATTGCAGGCGAAGGCGACGAGCGCGCCGGCGCCGGCCGCCGTCAAGGGAATCGACCGAGCCGCATGTTGCGACGCCGTTCTTGCGAGCGCGGCGATGACGCCGGTCTCGTCGAGCGCTTCGACCAGAACGAAGAGGCCGGCGACGAGCGGCAGCACGCTCCAGGAAATATCCTTGACGATCGGCCAGGGCGATTGGCGCGCGCCGATCAGGATGAAGGTCGCGGTCAGCGCGGCGGCGATGAAAGTCGTCAGGCCCAATCGCCAGCCAAGCGCCGAGGCGGCGAGGAGCCCGAGCGCGGTGACGCCGATGCCGAGCGCGGCCAAAGCGCCGCCGCGCGTGAGAGGCGCAGGCTGCGGCGCAGCCTTCAGCGCGCCCCGAAGTTGGCCGCGAAGGCCAAGACGCAGCATGACGAAGGTGAGCGCGATCGAGGCGATCGACGGCAAGATGAAACGCGAAAGCCATAGCGCCAGCGGCGGCATGCCCGCGCCGAAAACGACGAGATTGGCGGGATTCGAGATCGGCAGCATGAAGCTGGCGGCGTTGGCGATGAAAGCGCAGATCAAAAGGTACGGCAGCGGCTCGGCGCCGGCGGCGCGGGCCGCGGCGTAGACGGCCGGGGTCAGCACCACCGCCGTCGCGTCATTGGAGAGGAACGTCGTCACGACGATTCCAACGCCGTAGATCAGCGCAAAGAGGCGCCGCGGCGAGCCGCGGGCATGGCCGACGGCATGCGTTGCGAGCCAGTCGAACAGACCCTCTTTGCGCGCAAGCTCGGCAAGCAGCATCATGCCGATCAGGAACAAATAGACGTCCGTACCCTTGGCGATCCCGGCGAGCGCGTCGTCGAGCGGCAGCAGCCCGAAAGCGACAAGAAGAATGGCGCCGGCGATCGCCCAGATCGCCTCGGGCAAATTCCAGGGCCGCGCGATCACCGCCGCGGTAGCGACGGCGGCAATGCTCAATGTGGCGGTTTCAGAAGCCATCGCCGCTCCCGTTACGCTGTTCGGCAGGCTGGCGCGAAAGGCGCATGCTCGTGCTTCCTGGTCGGGAAGAGAGCAGGACCGCGTGTGCTCGCTTGGTCGTGGCGCGCGATCATGGTTGCGGCGCGGGCGTCTCTGGGCCGTGGCGCTTCTCCGGTTTTGGCTTCTTCGCTCCTAAAGATTCGAGATCGTCTGTCGAGCGCCCAATCTCCCGCGCCTCGATGACGACGCCGAGGGGCGAGGTCAGGCCTTCGCCGCGAACCGCGATCGGCTGTCCGGGGAGGAGAAACCGCGTCAGGCGCGACGCTTCATGGGGCGCGAAGCGAATGATCCGTTCGTCTTCGAGCAAGGCGCCGCGCGTTTCGCCTTTTGGTCCGTGCAGAGCGCGCCGCACCACGCCTTCAGCCGTCATCGGCTCGCGTTTCTGCTTCGACTTGATCGGCTTGCCATCCTCTTCGCGCTGTTTGGGCGGTCCGTTGTCGATGATTCGCCCGCTGGCGGTCTCGATCGCGACAGCGGCGAAAACGCTCCCGCCGCGCGGCCAAACGCCGCGAAAGCGCAAGGCGCCCTTCCGGTCCTTCTCCACCGCGGCGCGAACATCGGCGGCGAGATGAGGAGGGAAATGAACCTCGCCGCCGTCGGCGAGGATCAACCCGTCGGGGTCGCCGTGCGGATTAAGAATGAAGCGCTCGAAGGCGCCGACGATTTCCGGCAGAGAGTCGGGGTCGATCCAATGCATCGTTGATCCTCTTCGCGGTTGGTTAGACGGCGCGCGCCGTCAATCGAGACGTCAAAAGGTCCCGATCGCCGAAGGGCAATCGTCGTGCCAAAGCCAGCGCGCTGATTTCGCTACGGTATTTTTTGAAAGGGGGCGCTCAACCGTCCGCTTTGCCGACGCTGTCCGTCCGCTCGGCGGACGCGTCGAGCCCGTAACGCTTGATCTTCGCGTAGAGGAGCTGGCGATGAACGCCAAGCTCGCGCGCGGCGGCGGCGCGATTGCCG
>DATGHD010000045.1:0-7972 GCA_035308145.1 Roseiarcus sp. | reverse complement strand
CAAATTGGCGGCCATATCCGCGGAGAGAATGCATGTCGGACTTGAGCTCCGCTCTGACCTCCGCGAGGTCGGCTTTCGTCGCCATGTCCGACCGCGTCGTCGCCGTGTCGGACCGCACCGTCGCCAGTTCGGCGCGCATCGCGCGCAGCATTTCCAGAATGAGACTTTCGGGCTCGGTGGCTAAAGCCCTTCCAACGGTTGCGGCCGATCGCCAAAATAGCTTAGCACAAATTCTAATATCTGCGCAGGAAAGGCAAGCAATGCCCCGCCGCCTCATCTCCTCCGGCTCGCCCTTCGAAAAGGACTTCGGCTATTCGCGCGCCGTGATCGACGGCGAGTTTATCTTCATCTCCGGCACGACCGGCTACGATTACGCGACCATGATCCTGCCGGAGGACGTCGCCGACCAGGCGCGCAACATCGCCAAGACGTTTGCCGCTGTCCTTGGCGAGGCCGGCGCAAGCCTCGCCGACGTCGTGCGGCTGCGAACTTTCGTCACCGATCGGGCCTATTGCGAGCCGGTCTTGCGCGTGCAGGGCGAGGTCTATGGCGCGATCCGTCCGGCCGCCGCCATCTATGTGATTTCCGGCCTTTTGCGGCCGGAGATGAAGGTCGAGATCGAGGCGACCGCCCGCATCCGCGCCGGCTGATTATCCTTGACCGCCGCGCTCATCATCGTCCGCTTCGCGCATTTCGTCTCGGTCATGGCGCTGTTTGGCGGAAGCGTCTTCCTCGCCGCCCTGGCGCCCGCGCCCTTGCGCGGCGCGCTGGGGCCGCGCCTGCGCGCCGCCCGTGTCGCCGCCGCGCTCGTTGCCGCGGCAAGCGCCGTTCTCTGGCTGATGCTGGAGGGCGGCGAGATGGGCGGCGGCTGGCGCGACGCGCTCGATCCCGCCGTGATCTCGACCGTACTTTACGATACCGCCTTCGGCCATATCTGGCAGGGGCGGCTTATCCTGGCGCTGGCGATCGTCATCGCCGCCTCTTGGCGCCCGGCGGCGCCGCCAATCGTTACGGCTGTTCTCGCCGGCCTGTTGCTCGCCAGCCTCGGCCTCGTCGGCCATGCGGCGATGCGCGAAGGATTAAGCGGCGCAATCGAGCGCGCCAATCAGGCTCTGCACTTATTGGCAGGCGGATTCTGGCTCGGCGCGCTCGCGCCGCTATCCGTATCCCTGGGCTTTCTCGACGATGGCGCTCTTCGAGGCGAAGCCGCGACCGCGCTTCGCCGCTTCTCAGGTCTTGGTCATGGCGCCGTCGCGCTGGTGCTGGCGACGGGCGTCGTCAACACATTCATAATTCTCGGCAAGCCGCCGCTCGATTTTTCCTCTCCGTACCAAGCGAGCCTGGCGTTGAAGATCGCCTGCGTCGCAACCATGATCCTTGTCGCTCTTTACAATCGCTACCGCCTCGTTCCGCGCCTCGCTGCCGCGCCGGAAGCGGCCTTGCGCGCGCTCATCCGGAACACCTTCGTTGAGCTTGCGCTCGGCGGCGCCGTCTTGGGGCTCGTCAGCGCGTTCGCGACATTCGAGCCGACGTGATTTTGGTCCTCGCCAAAATTAAGGCCGGGCAAGGCCCGGCCGAATGTTCTTAAAAATTCCGTTCGCGCTTAGCGGAGCAGCAGATCGTCGCGCTCGGCGATGGTGAGGCCAATGTCCTCCAGCGCGCGCCTATCGAGCGAGGCAAAGCGGCTGCGGACGATGGAGCGGTTCGATGCGGCGCTGAGGCCGTTAAGAATTTGTTTACAGACATTCACGCCCAGGGCGCTGAGCCCGGTAAGCGGATTGTCGTTTTGGTGGCGGAGGTGGATCATCTTCTTGCCCCTTCATCGGCTTTCGTACGGAAGTTGGCGTGGATATACGCCGATATCGACAATTCTCAAGTCATGCTTTATGCGTGAACTAACAAGAAAAACTATACGATGAAGACTCCAACCCGGCTCCCTTCGCTCAACGCCTTGCGCGCCTTCGAGACCGTGTCGCGCCGCCTCTCTTACGCCCGGGCGGCCGACGAGCTCTTCGTCACAAAGGCGGCGGTCGCGCAGCAGATCAGGCAGCTCGAGACCGAGATCGGCGCGATGCTGGTCGAGCGCGCCGGCCGCGGCCTCAAGTTGACGGAAGCCGGCCTTGCCGGCGTGCGCGATCTTGGCCAAGGCTTTGATTTTCTCGCCCGCGGCGTCCGCGCGATGCGCGAGGCCTCTGGCCGGCGCTTTCTGGTCATCAATTCGAGCCCATCCTTCGCCGCGACCTGGCTTGTCGGCAGGGTGGGGAAATTCAAGGCGGCCCATCCGGAAATCGATGTGCTGCTCGACGCCAATCCGATGGATGACGCGCTCGAACATTCCAATGTCGATGCGTTGATCCGTTGGGGCGCCGGCGACTTTCCCGGCCTCGCCTCGACGCTGCTCTTCGAAGAGAACGTCTTTCCGGTCTGCGCGCCGGCTCTCGTTCAAGGCGAAAACGCGATCCGCGCGCCCGCGGATCTCAAGGCGCACACGCTCCTGCATCTCGAATGGAATCCGAGCTTTTCCACCTGGCCGACCTGGGCGGACTGGCTGAAAGCGGCCGGCGCGGCGGAGGTCGATGCGACGCGCGGCGTCTGGTTCAACCATATGTCGATGGCGCTCTACGCCGCCGCGCAAGGGCAGGGCGTGACGCTGACGACGCTCGCCATCGCTGCCGACGAGCTTGCCGCAGGCCGCGTCGTTGCGCCGTTCAGCATGCGCGTGCATACGCCTTACGGGTACTATTTCCTGAGCCGGCCTCAGAGCGCCGGCTCGCCGCGCATCGCGGCCTTGCGAGATTTTCTCATCGCCGAGGCCAAGAAGTCGACCGGCTGAGCGCCGCCGCGCCGCTTGGCGTATAAAAGTCCCGCCCGTCATCGCCGGCTCATTCAACAGCCGGCCATGACGGCCACGATGTCATTAGCGACAGATCACTATTGATGCATTAAACATCATCATTTACATAGTTCGACCATCGATCGATAGTGAGAATGTCATCATTGATTCTCCTGACCCTTCTATCGATGGCTCGCTCATGATCACCGCCGCACAGTTGCGCGCCGCACGCGCCCTCGTCGGCGTCGATCAGCGGGAGTTGGCGGAACTCTCCGGCCTCTCCGCGCCGACCATCCAGCGGATGGAGGCGAGCGACGGCGTCATTCGCGGCACCGTCGATTCGCTCATGAAGCTGATCGCCGCGCTCGACGCGGCCGGCGTCGTCCTCATCGCCGACGACGCGGACAGCGATCGCGGCGGCCGGGGCGTCCGTCTCAAGGAATCGGCCGTCAAGGCGGCGGCGCAGTCGCGCAAGGCGCCGCATGCGGACAGTCGGCGGGCGAGGGAGCGGTAGACGCGATGTCTCTCGCCGCCTTGCTCGTCAGCGTTGGCGCGCTGCTGCTCACCGCGATTTTGTCCGTCGCCTTCGGCCGGGCCCGGCGCGCCGGAGAAGCGGTCTATGCGGTCTCGTTCGCCGCCTCGGTCGTCGGCTTCATTGCAGCGATGAGCCATCTCATTGGCTTAAGCGCGCCCGTCGAGTTTGTCGCGCCTTTGGGCTTGCCCTGGATCGGCGCGCATTTCCGCATCGACGCTCTCGCCGCCTTCTTCCTGGCGCTGGTCGATCTCGCCGGCGCCGCCGCGAGCCTCTACGCGATCGGCTACGGCCGCCACGAGGCTGAGCCGATGCGGGTATTGCCTTTCTATCCGGCCTTCCTCGCCGGCATGAATCTGGTCGTCCTCGCCGGCGACGCTTTCACCTTCCTCCTGTCATGGGAAGTCATGTCGCTGGCGTCCTGGGCGCTGGTGGTCTCCCATCATCGCGAAGAGGGCAACCTCCACGCCGGCTACGTCTATCTCATCATGGCGAGCTTCAGCGCGCTGGCATTGTTGCTGGCTTTCGCTCTCATGGCCGGGCCGGACGGCGGCTACGCCTTCTCAGCCATGCGCGGACGCGCGTTGCCGCCCCTGACGGCCGCGCTCGCGCTTATGCTCACGCTGATCGGGGCGGGATCGAAAGCGGGCCTTGCGCCGCTGCACGTCTGGCTGCCGCTCGCCCACCCGGCGGCGCCGAGCCATGTCTCCGCGCTGATGAGCGGCGCGATGACCAAAGTCGCGGTCTACGCTTTCGTGCGCATCGTCTTCGATCTCATCGGCACGCCCGCTTGGTGGTGGGGCGCGCCGGTCTTGACCGCGGGCGGCCTCACCGCCGCGCTCGGCGTGCTCTATGCGCTGATGCAACACGATCTGAAACGGCTGCTGGCGTACCATACGGTGGAGAATATCGGCATCATCTTCATCGGCCTCGGCCTCGCCCTCGCCTTTAAGGCGGAAGGAATGGCCTCGGCGGCGGCGCTCGCCCTGACCGCCGGGCTGCTGCATGTCTTCAATCACTCGGTGTTCAAGAGCCTCTTGTTCTTCGGCGCCGGCGCGGTGCTGACCGCGACTGGCGAGCGGGACATGGAGCATCTTGGCGGCCTCATTCATCGGATGCCGCAAACCGCTTTTCTGTTTCTCGTCGGCTGCGCGGCGATTTCGGCGCTGCCGCCGCTCAACGGCTTCGTTTCGGAATGGCTGACCTTTCAAGCGATCCTCTTGAGCCCGCAATTGCCCTCATGGGGTCTGAAGCTGCTGGCGCCGGCCGTCGGCGCGCTGCTCGCGCTTTCGGCGGCGCTCGCCGCCGCCTGTTTCGTCAAGGCGTTCGGCGTCACTTTCCTCGGACGTCCCCGCACGTCGGTGGTTGAAAGCGCCCGAGAGACCGATCGCTTCTCGCTCGCGGCGATGTCCCTTCTCGCCGCGATCTGCCTCGTCGCCGGGGTCGTTCCAGGTCTCTTCATCGATATGCTCGCGCCGACCGCGCAGTCACTCGTCGGCGACCGTATGCCGGCGCAAGCCGGCGTCGCCTGGTTATCGATCGTGCCGATCGCCGAGAGCCGCAGCTCGTATAACGGCCTTCTGGTCTTCCTCTTCATCGCCGCGTCGGGGTCGCTCGCGGCCTACGCCATCCATCGCTTCGCGTCGCGCGCTTTGCGCCGCGCGCCGGCCTGGGATTGCGGCTTTCCGGACCCAAGCCCTGCAACTCAATATACCGCGGCCAGCTTCTCGCAACCGATCCGTCGCGTGTACGGCGCTCACATTTTCCAAGCTCGCGAGCGCGTCGATATGCCGGCGCCGGGCGATTTGAGACCTGCGCGATTAGAGGTTGAAATTCATGACCTCGCCTGGGAGCGTCTCTATGCGCCGATCGCCGCGGCGGTCTCCGCCGTGGCCGACTGGCTCAATCCACTGCAATTTCGCACCATCCGCCAGTATTTGAGCTTTGTGTTTTTCGCGCTGGTGTTTCTTCTCGTGATCCTCGCGCTATGGGCCTGATCAAAGATCTCGCCGTGCAGGGCGCGCAAATGCTGCTGGTGCTCGCGCTGGCGCCGCTGTTGACCGGCTTTGTCCGTAAGGTCAAGGCGCGACTGCTTCGCCGTCGCGGGCCGCCGCTGCTCCAACCGTACCGCGATCTTCTGCGCCTGATGCGCAAGGAGGTCGTCCTTGCCGAGAACGCCTCGTGGCTCTTGCGCGTCATCCCTTATATGATTTTCGCCGGGACTTGGGTGGCGGCCGCGTTGGTGCCGACCTTTGCGCGAGGCCTGTTGTTCTCCTGGTCGGCCGATCTCATCGCGATCGTCGCGCTTCTCGGAAGCGCGCGTTTCTTCCTGACGCTGGCCGGCATGGACGTCGGAACGAGCTTCGGCGGCATTGGCTCGAGCCGCGAGGCGATGATCGCCACCCTCGCCGAGCCGGCGATGATCATGATCGTCTTCACCCTAGCCTTGCTGGCGGGCTCGACTCAGCTCTCAATCCTCGCCGGATTCATGCTGTCGCCGGCCGTCGGCCTGCGCGTCTCGCTCGGCCTTGCCTTGATCGCGCTGGTCATGGTGGCGATCGCCGAGAACGGTCGCGTTCCGATCGACAATCCGGCGACTCATCTCGAATTGACCATGGTGCATGAGGCCATGGTTCTAGAATATTCCGGCCGCCATCTCGCTGTGATAGAACTCGCGGCTTCGCTCAAACTTCTCCTCTATGTTTCGCTGATCGCTTGCGTCTTCGCGCCCTGGGGCGTCGCCCCGCCGCGCGCTCATTTTGTCGCCCAGGTCGGCGGCGCCGTCGCCTATCTCGGCAAACTCGCCGTCGGCGGTTTCCTTCTCGCTCTGTTCGAGACGTCGATCGCCAAGATGCGCGTCTTCCGGGTTCCCGATTTCCTTGGCGCCGCGCTCATGTTGGGCCTTCTTGGCGCGCTGCTGCTCTTCGTCTCACGGAGCCTTTGAGATGGACCGTTTCGCCTTCGACATGGCCCATCTCCTGGCCGGCAGCCTCGTCCTTCTGAGCTTCATGATGCTCTATCAGGACCGGCTCTACGCCTTGCTCAACGTCTTCGCGCTTCAGGCGTTCGCTCTCTCCCTCTCGGTGGGTTGGCAGGCCTCGATTCAGGGCGCCCCGCATCTCTTCATCACCGCGGCGATCGCGCTCGTCTTCAAGGCGATCATCATTCCGGTGGCTTTGCATCGGATCATCGCGCGTCTCGGCATCCATCGCGAGGTCGAGACCGTGGTGAGCGTGGGCCCGACCATGCTGTTCGGCATCGGCCTCGTCGCGTTGTCGATGGTGGTGATGCTGCGGGTGACGACCGGCGCCGATCCGCTGGCGCGCGAAGACATCGCCTTCGCGCTGTCGGTCGTGCTGCTCGGCCTTTTAATGATGATCACGCGGCGTAATGCGGTGAGCCAAGTCGTCGGCTTCATGTCGCTGGAGAACGGGCTGATCCTCGCCGCCGCGGGCGCCAAGGGCATGCCGCTGGTGGTCGAGATCAGCGTCGCCTTCTCGGTTCTCGTCGCGCTCATCGTCATCGGCGTCTTCCTGTTCCGCATCCGCGAACGCTTCGACACAGTGGACGTCGTGGCGCTCGACCGCTTTCAGGGCGAGCGGCTATGACCGCCTCTCTCAACGGCGTCGCGCTGATCCTCGCGGTTCCGGCCGCGACCGCGGCCTTGCTTGCGCTGATCCCCGATTATCGAGTGTCGGCGCGGCTCAACGTCGCCTCGGCTTTCGTAACGCTGCTCGCCGCGCTATCGCTGCTCTTCGACAAGCCGGCGCCGGGTCCGTATCTCAATGTCGACGACCTCAACATCGTCTTCATTGTGCTGAACGCCTTCGTCGGCTTCACCACCAGCGTCTTCAGCGCCAGCTATATCGCCCATGAATTGGAGACGGGGCGGTTTCAGCCGGTCCACCTACGTTTCTATCACGCGATGTACCAGGCGTTGTTGTTCTCGATGAATCTCGCGCTCGTCGCCAACAATATCGGGCTGATGTGGGTCGCGATCGAGATGGCGACGCTGACCACGGTGCTGATGGTCGGCCTCTACCGCACCCGCGAGGCGATCGAAGCGGCGTGGAAATATTTCATCCTCGGCAGCGTCGGCATCGCCTTCGCGTTGTTCGGCACGATCCTTGTCTATATGGCGGCGCGGCCGGTGGTCGGCGAAGGGTTCGACGGCATGGTCTGGACGGTGCTGATCCAGCGCGTCTCCGCCTTTGATCCGGCGCTGCTCAACGTCGCCTTCGTCTTTCTGCTGCTTGGCTACGGCACCAAAGTCGGGCTTGCGCCGCTGCACGCTTGGCTGCCGGACGCCCATGCGGAAGGCCCGACGCCGATCTCCGCCGTGCTCTCCGGTCTTTTGCTCAATGTCGCGCTCTATGCCGTGCTCCGCTTCAAGCTTCTGCTCGCCGCCAATTCCGGCGCGCTCGCGCCCGGCCCGCTGATGGCGACGATGGGCCTCGGGTCGCTCCTTTTCGCCGGTCTCATGCTGTACCGCCGCCGCGACATCAAAAGGATGTTCGCCTATTCGTCGATCGAGCACATGGGCGTCATCGCCTTCGCCTTCGGCATGGGCGGGCCGCTCGCGAATTTCGCGGGTCTGCTGCACATGA
>DATGHD010000044.1:0-17443 GCA_035308145.1 Roseiarcus sp. | reverse complement strand
CAGGATTGTCGGCTTCCGGCGCCCTTGCTATTGGCGTCGCCCTCGCTCTTTGCCTTATCGCCGGAGGCGCGCTCCATGCCCGATCTGAAAATCACCGCTGGTCCATTCGTCTTCGATGCGCGGCTGGAGACCAAGGATGCGCCCAAGACCTGCGCCTCCTTCCTCAGCCGGCTGCCCTTCGAGAGCCATGTCGTGCATGTGCGCTGGAGCGGCGAGGGCGTGTGGATTCCGCTGGGCGACATGGATTTCAAGGTCGGCTACGAGAATCACACGAGCTACCCCGCGCCCGGCCAGATCGTGCTCTATCCGGGCGGCATCAGCGAGACGGAAATCCTGCTCGCCTATGGCGGCGTGCATTTCGCCTGCAAGATGGGCCAGCTCGCCGGCAATCATTTCATCACGATCACCTCCGGCCTCGAAAATCTGGCCAAGCTCGGCAAGATGACGCTCTGGGAGGGCGCCCAGAAAATCCGATTTGAGAAGGCGTGAAGCGGCAAGATCGGGCCGCGCGCATCACATGGGCGTGATTTCTGGGCGTGATTTCGGCCTGTCTTGTAACAAAATGACGTTTTGATCCGTATCGTTCCTGAGCGGGGCGATTTGGCCCTCTCAGCGGGAGGCTCGCGCCATGCTGACACGGCGTCTTCTTTTATCCGGCGGGGCGCTCGGCCTTGCCGCCGCATTCAGCTTGTCTCGCCGGGGGCCCGCCCGGGCCGCCGAAATGTTCGAGGTTGCGCATACTGAGGCGGAGTGGCGAAAGCTATTGACGTCGGAGCAATATGCGGTGTTGCGCGAAAGCGCGACCGAGCGGCCATTCACGAGCCCCCTGCTGAACGAGCATCGACGCGGCGTATTCGCCTGCGCGGGGTGCCAGCGCGATCTCTATTCCTCGGAGACCAAATTCGAGAGCGGCACGGGCTGGCCGAGCTTCTGGAAGCCGCTGGACGGGGCGGTCGGCACGACCGAGGACACGTCTTTCGGCATGACGCGCACCGCCGTCCATTGCGGCCGCTGCGGCGGCCATCTCGGACATGTTTTCGACGACGGCCCGCAGCCGACGGGCTTGCGCTATTGCATCAACGGCGTCGCCTTGAGCTTCAAGCCGGCCACGGCCTAAGGCGGAAAAATTAAGTTATGGCGCTGTTCTGCTCGCCTATCTCGGCGGCGTGTTGACGATTGTCAGCCTTTGCATCCAGCCGGTGCTGCCTTTTGTCTTCGCCAGGGCCGACCAGCCCTTCGTCCGCGCCGGGCTGCCGCCACGCGCCTCATCGCCCCGCGTACCAATAGGCTGCTTGGCTCTTGGCGCGGTCGACGACCACGAATTGGTTGGCGAAGATGCGATAGGGGTGGCTCCATTCGCCGTCCGGCCATTTAACCCGAATCTCCGCGCGTTCCGCCGTGCCAAGGCCGACGTGGACCCAGCCCGCGTGACCGGAGGCGTCGCCGCCGCCGACCTGGATCGTCCGGTACAGCGTACGGGTGCCGATCTTGACGGCGAGTTTGGCGCCGACCGCGTTGCGGTTGGGATTGGGCTGGATCAGCCTGATCTCGCTCCAATTGCCCATCGGCGCCGGCGGTCCCCCTTCGACCTTGGCGCCGAGGTTACGGAAGAGGGTGGCCGGCGCGCCGCGGTTGATGACCAGAAGATCGAGCTTGCCGTCGAGATTGAAATCATCGATCAGCGCGCCGCGGCCCTTGCGGTTGAGCGCGATGCCGGCCTCGACGCCGGCTTCAGCGAACTTCCCATTCCATTGACCGAGTAGAAGATTGTTCGGGTCAAAGGCCGCGAAATCCGGCATTGAATCGACATTGCCTTTCGAGATGAAGAGGTCGAGCAGGCCGGCGTTGTTGAAATCGGCGAATTCCGCGTGCCATCCCGTCGAAGGACGGAAATCGCCGCCGAAATAGGGATGGTGGGCCGTCGCGCCCCGTTCGATGGCGATGTCCCGATAGACTGGGGCTTCGCCGGCCCCCGCTTCCGGATCGAGTTTTTGCAGCTTGGTGTCGCCCATCGACGTCAGGGCGTATTCGGGAAAGCCCTCGCCGTCGATATCGCCTTCGGCGATGCCCATGCCGAAGATGGCGACATGACGCCAGCCGTCGCCGCGGCCATAGAGGCGCGGATCCTTGCCGGGCTCGACGCGCCACATCTGCTCCTCGCCGCCCCGATAGTACTGGCGGTCGTTGGAGACGCGAAGCGAGGGCGTGCCGGAATTATTCCAATCCGTAAACAACATCGAGAGGGCGCAAAAGCCCGGCGCGAGCGGGGTACGTACCGAATAGTCGGGCTTGTCGCCGGGCTGGGGCCGGTAGAGCGAGTTATCCTCGCAAGTGCCCCAAGGCGAACCGGGCGCGTGCCGATCGACGTAATGGCCGATCGCGAGGGTCGGGAATTTCTGGCCCTGCTCCCAGAAGGCGGCAAAGGCCGTCGTCCAGCCCGGATCGCCCTCAAAATTCCATTCCTTGTTGGCGAGCGAGAACGTGCAATCCGGCCCGCCCTTCAGCAAGAGATTCTCGCCGACGCGAAGGACGAAAAGGTCCATATGGCCGTCGCCGTCGATGTCGATCGGATAGGCGCCGATGACATTCTCCATCGCATGCGGCATGCCGTCGATGACGATCGGCTTTTCCTCGAAGCGCAGCGGTCCGCCCGAGACCGATTTGTTGACGAAGAGCTTGGCCGGATTCTTGCCGCCGGCCAGGAACACGGAGGGGAAGCCCGATCCGTCGCAATCGAACGCCGCGCCGCCGCCGCCGACGAAGAATTCCCACGGTCCGTCATAGACGCTGACGAGACCTGCCGCCGCCGCCTCCTCATGCATGACGGGAATGTCGCCGAGCGGCTTTTTCGCCGCCTCTTCGGCCCGCGCGTCGGCCGCGACGAAGACGACGAGGCAGACGAGAGCCAGGCGCATCGCGACGCGCAAAGCCGAGGCGCTCATCGCGGCTCCTCGATCTGAAGCGAACGCAGGAACGCGATGACGTTCTCCCGCGCCGTCTCGTCTAAGCCAAGGTACGCGTCGCGGGCGAAGCGCGCCTCGCCGCCATGCGCGACAATGATTTCATTGAGGGTGCGAAAATCGCCGCGATGGCCATAGGGCGCGGTCGAGCCGACGCCCCAGAGGCGCGGTGTCAAGAACACGTCGCGCTCGACGAAGCGCTGCGCCTGCAATTCGTTGCCCAAGGCGTTGACCTGGTCGTCGACCATGAGGTGGCGTTTCAAGTCGCTGAACAAAGGAATGAGCCATTCGCCCTTGTCGTTCTTTTCCAGCTGAGCGGCGAAGGGCAGCTTGGCGAGGTCGAGCTTGATCTCTTCGCCTGTCTCGCCGGTCCGCAAGGTGCCCGCCATGTCGTAAGGCGCCGGATCGGTGAAAATCATCGACTTCAGCGGCAGCTCCTGGATATGGCAGCTTGCGCAGCCGATCGTGGAAAACTCTTTCTCCCCTGCGGCGGCGGCGACGCGCCAATCGTCGGGCAGGTCCTTCTTGACCGTCGGCGGCGCGAGGCTCGCCTGGAATAAAGTCATTGCCGAGATGTCGCCGGGCGTCACGGCGTCGGGCACGCCGCTTTCGGAAAAATCGCGGCTGCCAGTCCAGCGAACGCCGAAGCGCTCCATCGCCTCCATGCCATGATGCGCGTTCATGGCGTTGATGGTGAATTGGCGCAACGACGTGAACACGCCCTTGCGGCTGAAGGGACGCACGATGAGATCGGCGTCGACGCCTTCGATGCGATCGAGATCGACGATGCCGTCGGGATGCGCGGCGATCGAGCCGAAGAGTACGCCTTTCGAGACGAGATCGACGTTCGCCGTCTCGCCGCTCGCCCAGGCGCGCTTGACCGCTTCGTTGCGCTCGCCTTGCAAATCGGCGGTCATCTCGCGCGCCAGCAATTCGACAAGCCCGGCGCCCATCAGGGCCACTGTATGGCGCTCGCTCGAGAAGGTTGGATCAACAGTGTCGAATTCGGCGCTCTCGAATCCTTCCGAGACGAAGACGTTCGCAACATCGTCGCCGCTGCCGCCGACCACCGGATCGTTGTGGCAGCCGAAACAGGAATTCGAATCCGGTCCGCTGGTGCGGGTGAAGGGCGGGTTGACGCCATGCTTGCGCTTGGTTGGAATGATCGCCTGAGTGGCCTTTGGGCGGCCCGCGCCGTCCTCGGTCGTGAATTTCGCCTTGAACAATTGGCGCCCACGTTCGATCAGCGCTGGAAGCGCGTCAGGGCCCGCCCTGGCCGCTGTGTCGAAATCAATATGGGAGGCGAAGACTTTCTCGTCCCAACTCGCGCCCAAGGCGGCGCTTGCGGCGCAAAACCCGCCGATCGCGACAATCGCCGCCGCCCTCTTCATCTGCGGGGCCCCTCCCTGAAGGCGTCGCGCGTTCTGTCTTGGCGTCGACCGGTAACCAGGAAAGCCGATATTCGCTCTCTCGGCAAGCATGCCGGTTATTTATGCGTATCACAAAAAAATAATTCTTCGAATGTGATCAGGACATTGACAAGCCTGATTGGCGCGAGCAGTGTCCCGACTGCGGCTGCAGGCCGCCCGTCCGCGCCTAGTTAGGTCAGCGGCAGGTCACGGGCGCTAACGGGGCATTAAAGCGCCTTTCAAGGGGAGGATTCCAGATGAGGAATGCGAAGACGCTCGCCTCTGCGGCGGCGCTTTTAGCTTTGACCGGCGCGGTGTTTCTCGGCGCCTCGGCAACGCCGGCCGCCGCCGCTGGCAAGAAGATCGCGGCTTCGTGGAAAACCTTCCAGGAAGAGCGCTGGAAGACAGATGACGCCGCCATCAAGAAGGTGGTTGAGGCCGCCGGCGACACTTACATCTCGGCCGATGCACAGGGTTCCGCGGCTAAGCAGGCAACCGACATCGAGGGCCTCATTGCGCAGAAGGTCGACGTTATTCTCGTTGTCGCCTTCGACGCCGATGCGATCTTGCCATCGATCAAGGCGGCCAATGACGCCGGCATCAAGATGATTGCCTATGACGTGCAGTTTGAGGATCCGAATTCGCTCTATATCACCTTCGACAACATTGGCGTCGGGCGTTTGATGGCCAAAGAAGTCATGAAGGCCAAGCCCGAAGGAAACTACGCCTTCATCAAGGGCGACAAGGGCGACCCGAACGCGACCTTCCTGTTCAGCGGCATCATGGAAGTCCTCAAGCCGAGCATCGACTCGGGCAAGATCAAGAACGTCTGTGAGACCTTCACCGACGGATGGAAGCCAGACAACGCTCAGAAGAATATGGAGCAATGCCTGACGAAGCAGGACAACAAGGTCGACGCGGTCGTGGCCGAGAACGACGGCATGGCCTCGGGCGTCGTTGCTGCGCTCAAGGCCCAGGGTATGGATGGTCAGGTGCCGGTCTCCGGTCAGGACGGCGATCTTGCGGCGATCAACCGCGTCGCTCTTGGGACCCAGACCGTCTCCATCTGGAAAGACAGCCGCGTGCTCGGCAAGGCCGCGGCCGAGGCGGCGATCGCCATTGCCAACGGCAAGAAGATCAGCGAGCTTCCTGGCGTGATCAAGTTCAACAAGGGCAAGAAGGGAGTAGCGATGGACTCCATCTTGCTTCCGCCCGATCCGATCACCAAAGCCAATCTCAATGACGTGATTGACACCGGTTGGATCACCAAGGACAAGGCCTGCGCCGGCGTCAAGCCCGGTACGGTCAAGGCCTGCGGCTAAGGGCTCATGCGCCGCCGGTTGCAAAACTGGCTCCGGTTTGCATGATTGACCGCGCGGCTCGCAAGGGCCGCGCGCTCAACGTATTGGCCCTGGCCCGGCGCCATGGCGCGAACGGACAAGACAAAAATCATTGGGGAGGCAGGGGATGGCAAGCGTCGCGGACGCGAAGTCCGGCCCGATGATGGCCCAGGAAAGCCCGGCGCGGCGCTTTTTCCGGGCGACCGAGATCGACACTCGTTTGCTCGGCATGGTTGGCGCGCTGATCTTGATTTGGATTGGCTTCCAACTCGTCGGCCAATGGCGCACCGGCGAGGGCGTGTTTCTCACCCCGCGCAACCTTTGGAACCTCTTGGTCCAGACCTCGGCCATCGCCGTCATGAGCACCGGCATGGTGATGATCATCGTCATGCGCCATATCGACCTTTCGGTCGGCTCGATGCTGAGCTTCATCGGCGTCGTGACGGGAGTGGCGCAAGCTTATTGGCTGGCGCCCGCGCTTGGCTCGGATCATCCGATCATCTGGATCATCGCGGTCATCATTGCGCTTGGCCTCGGCGCCCTGCTTGGCGCCTTCAATGGATTCCTGGTCGCCTATGCCGGCATTCCGTCCTTCATCGTCACCTTGGGCGGCCTTATCGTCTATAACGGCGCCGCCTGGTGGGTGATCCGCGGCGAAACAGTCGCCCCGATGGACAGCCGTTTCGAGTTGATCGGCGGCACGCCAAGGGAGGCATGGATCGGGGGAACGGCGAGTTGGGCGCTCGGGGTCATCGCCTGCGTGGCGATTGTCGCCGGCATCCTCTCCAATCGCGTCGCCCGCCGGCGTTTCCGCTTTCCCCAGCGTCCGATCTGGGCGGAGATTTTTCTCGCCGGGGTCGGATGCTTCTTGTCGCTTGGCGCGGTCTTTGTCGTCAATTCCTACTATTGGCCGCCCAAAGTCGCGGAAAGCTACGCCAAGGACCACAACATCCCGATACCGCCCGAAGGACTTAACCTCGCGCATGGCTTCGCCATCCCGATGCTCATCGCCTTCGGCGTTGGCGTCGTGATGACCTTCATCGCAAGGCGCACGACTTTTGGGCGCTATATCTACGCGCTCGGCGGGAATCCTGAGGCGGCGGATCTTGCCGGCATCAACACGCGCTGGATCACTCTATGCACGTTCTCGCTGATGGGGGTGCTGGTCGGCATATCCGCTTGCATCTCGGCCGCCCGGCTTGACGCGGCCTCCAACTCCCTCGGACAGTTCGACGAGCTTTACGTGATCGCGGCGACGGTCATCGGCGGCACGTCTCTCGCCGGCGGCCTCGGCACGATCTATGGCGCGATGCTCGGCGCGCTGGTGATGCAGTCGCTGCAATCAGGCATGACGCTGCTCAATTTCGACAGCGCGGTGAAGGACGTGATCGTTGGCTCGGTGCTGGTCTTCGCGGTGTGGATCGATCAGCTGTACCGTCGCCGGCAAACGTGATCGAGGCTCAAGATGGATGCTCAAGTCGCCCCTGCTAACGGCGCGCAGCCTGTCCCGCTCGTCGAGATGCGCGACATCTCGATCGCCTTTGGCGGCATCAAGGCGGTCGATCGCGCCTCGGTCGATCTGCATTCGGGCGAAGTCGTCGGCCTCTTGGGCCACAACGGCGCCGGCAAGTCGACGCTGATCAAGATCCTGTCAGGCGCCTATAGGCGCAGCGGCGGTCAGATATTCATCGGCGGCCAAGAGGCGAAGATCGATAATCCGCGCGACGCCAAGACCTATGGCATCGAAACGATCTACCAGACGCTGGCGCTGGCGGACAATGTCGACGCCGCCTCCAATCTATTCCTCGGCCGCGAAATCAAGACGCGCTGGGGCACGCTCGACGACGTGGCGATGGAGGCGCAGGCGCGTGAGGTCATGGGCCGGCTGAACCCGAACTTCCGTCGCTTCAAGGATCCGGTGAAATCGCTCTCCGGCGGCCAACGCCAGTCGGTGGCGATCGCCAGAGCGATCCACTTCAATGCGCGCATCCTGATCATGGACGAGCCGACGGCGGCCTTGGGCCCACAGGAGACGGCGCAAGTCGGCGAGCTGATCAAGCAATTGAAGGCGGAAGGAATCGGCATTTTCCTGATCAGCCACGACATCCACGATGTCTTCGATCTCGCCGACCGCGTCGCAGTGATGAAGAACGGTCAGGTCGTCGGCATCGCCAAGACCAAGGACGTGACGAAGGACGAGGTGCTCGGCATGATCATCCTCGGTAAATGTCCGCCCGGCGCGATCCCCGGCCCCGGCGCTTTCGCGCCGGCGAATTGATCAAACGCTCTAAGCCGACGCCCAGAGTTGCGGAAACTCGGACGCCAGCCATTTGGCGAGCGCGGCGTTGACGGCGGCGGGCTTCTCCTGCGCCATCCAATGGCCTGACGCGATTGTCGCCTCCGTCAGATTGGCGCAATAAGCGCGCATCGGCTCGGCGAGGCGAGAATCGAGCGTCTCGCAGACATAGTCGTAGGCGGCGTGCATGAACAGGGTCGGCGTCGTCAACCGCCAGTTGGCTTTCGCCCGTTCGGCGAAAGCCATATTGGGCTTAGCGTTCATGTACCAGCTGTCGGGGCCGAAGAACCCGTTACGATCCAGCGCGGCGACGTAACTATTTTCGTCCTCTTCGCTCAACACGGCGGCGTCACGCGGCAAGTTGGGCGCGGTATTTTGCGCGCGGAACCAGCCGCTGTTGATCCGCACATACGACAGGCGGGCGGGCTTGCCTTTCCCGGCAGGATCGCCTGACCGGAAGAGAGCCCTCACCGTCGCGCGGACGTCGCGCTCGAAATCGGCCTGCGCCTTCTCAAAATTCTCGCGATAGAAAAGCTGGTAGTCCCATTGTGCGGCGGGAAAGCGATCTTCGGGGTAAATGCGCCGGTCGGCGAATGGAATCGCAGTCTCGACAGCGAATCCTTCCGGCATATAGGGCACACAGAGATTGGCGACGCCGTGGCATCGCTCAGGATGATGCTGGGCCATCGCCCAGACGACTGGCGAACCCCAATCGTGGCCAACCCAGATCGCTTTCTCGGCGCCGATCGAATCAAGAAGCTCCATCATGTCGGCAACGGTTTCTGACAGCGCGTAGTCTTCGGTGCGCGCATAGACGCTCGAGCGGCCGTATCCGCGCATATCCGGCGCGATCGTCCGAAAACCAAGGCCGGCGAATATTGGGAGCTGATGGCGCCAGGAAATCGACAGCTCCGGCCAGCCGTGCACGAAGATGATCGGCGTCGACCGTTGCGCGCCGCAGGCGAGGTAGAAGGATGTGTGCCGATCGCTCTTGGCGACGTGCTCGGCGACCGGAAGGTTCATGTCTTGAGCCTCTCCTTAAGTCCGGCGTCGCGTGGCGCGCCCTCTCTGCGACTACTGAGGCAGAGGAATTTCTCTTTGCGTCTCCGGGGCGCCTTTGGGCGCGTCATCGCGGGCGCCGACCATATATTGCACCAGCTCTTCGGTATTCGTCGCGGCGGTCGTTTTCTCGGCGACTTTTCGCCCGCCGTGCATGACAATGAGACGGTCGGCGACGGCGAAGGCGTCGGGCAGGATGTGCGTGATCAAAATGACCGGCACGCCGCGCTCGCGCAGGGCGCGGATGAGGTCCAGAACCTTCCGCTGCTCGATTACGCCAAGATTGTTGGTCGGCTCGTCCATGATCATCAGCTTAGCGTCCCAATAGACCGCCCGAGCTATGGCGACAGCCTGGCGCTGACCGCCCGAGAGGCTCTCGATCGGCTGGGTGAGCGTCGGGAATTGGATTTGCAATGAATTGAGCGTCTGGCGCGACTCGCGCAGCATGTGCTGTTCGTCGAGCGTCTTGATCAGCCCGCCGAGATAGCTCTTCTTCACCTCGCGTCCCAGGAAGATATTGGCGCCCACGTCGAGATTGTTGGCGAGCGCAAGATCCTGATAGATCGTCTCGATGCCGTGGCTGCGCGCGTCGATCGGATGGGCGAATTCGGCCCGTTTGCCCTCGAAGAAAATCTCTCCCTCTTCGGCTTGGTGGACGCCCGATATGCACTTGATCAGCGTCGATTTTCCCGCGCCGTTGTCGCCGAGGAGGCCGACAACCTCGCCACGGTTAATGTCGAAGCTCACATCGGACACGGCGACGAGGCCGCCGAACCGCTTCGTTACGTTTCTGACCGAGAGAAGCGCCTCAGTCATGCCGCAGCGTTCCTTCTTTGGCGACCGGTGATGAGGTCGCGAGACTGGTCGATCAGCACGGCGATGATGACGACCGTTCCCACGACGATGAATTGCCAGAATGCTTCGACATTGAGCATGACCAGCCCGGTCGTGAGGACCGCGATGATGAGCGCGCCGATGACCGTGCCGATCACCGTTCCGGCGCCGCCGAAGAGGCTGACGCCGCCGATGATCACGGCTGCGATTGACGACAACAGGAGCGGATCGCCGATCACAGCGGAGCCGGCGGTAAACCGGAGTGTCGACAGGAATCCGGCGATTCCGGCGGTCGAGGCGGAAAGGATGTAGAGCTTGATGATGTGGCGATCGACCGGAATTCCGGTGCGTTCCGCCGCTTGAAGGCTGCCACCGATCGCGTAGGTGTGACGGCCGAACTGCGTCTTGTGCAGCAAGAACATCGTGCAGAGCACGACAAAGGCGGTGACGACGACGGGATAGGGCAGGATCGTATCCATCCGGCGGAGCAACTCGCCGCTCACTTCCGGCCGGTCGAGGAAATAAAGGCCGCCGCCCTCGCCGGGAATATAGTAGAGCAGCGCATCATTGCCGTAAGCGCGGATGCCGGCGGGCAGTCCGATCACTGTCGTGTTCTCCGACATCAGATAGGCGACGCCGCGGACGATGAATGACGTTCCGAGCGTCACGATGAACGCCGGCACTTTCAGCTTGGAAATGATGACGCCATTGACGAAGCCGACGACCGCTGCGCCGCCGACGCCGGCGACGAGTCCAACGAGGACGGCAGGAAAAAGAGGCGCGCCGCTGTCGAAGGCCCAACGAAGCGCGAGCGCCGACAGGACCGACGCCAGGCTCATGACCCAGCCGACCGACAGATCGATGCCGGCGGCGATGATGACGAAGGTTTGGCCCAATCCCAGCAAGAGCACCGGAATGATCGCGACCAGAATGTTCTGCGAATTCCGGATGGTCAGAAAATTGACCGAGCCGCCGCTCATCAGCGGCACGGCGATGACGAAGAAGAGGATCATCAGGGCGAGGAAAAGCCACGCCCAAATGCGGCTCAACAACAAGGCGAGCCGCTGCGACGACGTTCGCAGTCCCGAGGGGCTCGTCCCGGCGGGCAGGACAATTCTCGACCCGCGTTCCGTCACGTTTCCTCAGGGATGCGAAGAGAATGGGATCGAAAAATCGGGAGCGCGTCGCGAGCGCTCCCGATGATCCGTCGAACGGGTCTACTTGCCCGGAACCTGGTAGACGAACCGAGCGACCGCCGGATCCTTCACATTGTCCTTGTCGATGATGGCAAAGCCCGTCTCGACGCGACGGGGCAGGCTGGTCACGCCCGCTGCGTCGGCGACAGCGAATTGCACGGCCATGTAGCCCATGTCGAACGGCTTCTGAGCGAGCACGAGGCTGACCACGCCCTTGCCCATCAATTCGATGGCGAGCTTTGTCGCGTCATAGGCGACGACCTGGACATGGCCGCCGAGGCCAGCGTTGACGACCGCCGCGCCAGCGCCTTGCGCGCTAAAGACGTTGGTCCCGAACACGCCGGCGAGCTTAGGCTCCCGTTCGAGCACCGCCGCGGTCTGTTGCGTCGCCTTGTTGGGATCGTCCAGATTGTAGTCCGGTCCGAGCACCCTGATCTTCGGATATTCCTTTTCCATCACTTCCTTGAAGCCCTTCTCGCGGCCCTCGACGGAAGAGACGTTGGGGTTTGTCGAGTTGATATAGACCGTGCCCTCGCCGCCGATCGCCTTGGCGAGGCCGCGCGCCGCGATGCGGCCGCCCTCGGTGTTATCCGATCCGATATAGCTGATCGGGAATTTAACCGGCCCTTTGACGTAGTCCCCGTCGCCAAGAAAAGTATCGACGGTGATCACCTTGATGCCGGCGTCGACGGCGGCTTTCAACGGACCAACCATCTGATCCTTATCCGTCGGGGCGGTGATGATGTAGTTCAAGTCGCCGCGGGCGATCATCGAATCGAGAATTGGCGTCTGTACCTGGACGCCCCAGGTCGGCGGTATCTGCGTGACCACGTCGACGCCGAGGTCTTTCGCGGCAGCCTCAACGCCGAGCTGCATGACCTGATAGAATGGATCGACGACGCCAGGCAGGAATCCGATCTTGATCTTTGCCGCGTCGGCGCTCTGCGACGCGACCGCCAGAGCAAGCCCGGCCGCGATGGCCAAAAGCGATTGTTTCCGGAGCATGGGTTCCCTCCTCCCTCGACACTTTCGCGGCAAGCGTCGGACGGTTGATCCCGCCGGACCCTTGGTTATTTCAAGCCGCGGATGGTCGATGCAAGACTCATCGTGCCCCGATCTGTCTCGTTGGGCAAGGCCAATGCTCGTCAGCACGATGGATCGGAGCAGCGAAAGGCCTTGATGCAGTCAATGAGCGTGACGTCGTTAAGAGCGACGGGCGTTTTCGTGGATCGACCGGAGCTCCGCCTGCAGGCCGCGGAACGTCCTTTCATAGAATTCGGCGTAAAATTGTGTCGCGCGCGGGTCGGGTTCGACCACGCGTTCCTGTCGATCGAGCCCTTTATAGGCGGCGTCGAGATCGGGCCAGACGCCGGCGCCAACGCCGCCGAGCAGGGCTGCGCCGAGAGCCGTCGCCTCGGGCTCGTCCATAACAATGAGCGGGGCGCCAAAAGCATTCGCTTTGATCGAGAGAAAGAGCGCGTTGCGCGAATTGCCGCCGATCACGCGGATTTGACGTGGGCTGCCTACCCCGGGGAGGGCGGCGAGCGCCTCGACCATGCGTTTGACCTGAAGGGCAAGGCCTTCGAGGACAGCGCGATAGAGCGACGCGCGACCGGCGGAGGACGTCAGCCCGACAAAGGCGCCGCGAGCGTTGGTGTCGGGCTCAGGCGGCGGCGCATAGGCGAGATGGGGAAGAAAGACGACGCCGTCGCTGCCCGGCCGAACCGTCTCGGCCTCGGCGATCAGCGCTTCATGCGCCGCGCCGCCGATAAGCGTGCGAAACCATTCGATCGCGCCGCCCGAAGCATTGAGCCCGCCGCCAATATAGGAAAGCTCGCGATGGGTCGCGACCGCGCCTTGAAAAAAGCCTTGCGCAAGGATGGCGGGATCTTTGAGCGGCGCCGGGGTCGCGAGCAGGATGGCTTCGGCTGTGCCCATGCTGTCGAGCAAGACGCCCGCTTCCGCCGCGCCCGCCGCGTACAAGCCGCAGAGATGATCGTGCCCGCCGACCGCGACGATCGGCGGCTTGGCGAAGCCCAGCTTATTCGAAATCGACCGGGTCATGGGCCCGAGAGCGGCGCCGCTCGGCGTCAAACGCGCGAAAAGCGTCGGCGCAAAGCCCAGCTCATCGAGAATCTCCTCGGACCAGCGCCGCTGATGCGCGTCAAGCGCGAGCGTGCGCGAGGCGAGCGTCAAATCGGTGGCCGCAACGCCCGACAGGCGAAAGGCGATCCAGTCGGCGACGTTGAGCACGCGGCGCGCTTTGGCGAAAGCCTCTGGCCAATGTTCGCGCATCCACCACAATTTGCAGAGGCCGAAAGTCGGATCGACCCGGTGGCCGGTCAGAGCGAACAGTCTTTCGCGGCCGATCTTCGCCTCAATGATGCGGCCGGCGTCTTCCGTGCGGCGATCGAACCAAACCAAGGCCGGCGCCGTGGCGCGGCCCTGAGCGTCGACGAGGACGCAGGATTCGCCGACGCTCGCGATCGCGAGGCCGGCGATTGGAACGCCGCGCGGCAGTCCGGCGACGGTCTCGGCGAGACAGTCTTCGACCGCCGCGAAAAGCTCGTCAGGATGATAGTCGGCGCCTTCATCGCCGCGTCGGTGACTTATGGTCGGACGGCTTGCCGCGACAAGACGTCGGCCGCGACGATCGAAGGCTACGACCCGCGTCGTCTGCGTGCCTAAGTCAACACCGAGAAGGACTGGCGGCTCGACCGGCGTCGCCTGGCTCACCTTGTCACTCTCCCTTGCTCGCCGCCCGCCAGAGCGTCAGCGAAACAATAGGAGATCAGGATCGCGCCGGCGTCTATAAGCGTTGCGCCGGGATAGGGCTATTGCGGCGCGATCGTCTGTTGCTGTTGCTCCTCGAGCTTTTTCTGCTGCTGCACCTTGTGAAGGTGATGGCCGGCGGCGCAGCCGGCGATGGCGCCGAGCACGGCATGGTGCCCGGCATAATGGCCGGCGACCGCGCCGGCCGCCGCGCCGCTGAGGCAGCCAACCGCTTGGGCGCTGCTGGAAGATGCAACGAGACCCGCGGCGAAAAGCGCGGCCATAAGGTGACGCATGGATTGGCTCCTTGGCTTGAGGCGTCGACTAGGAATGACAGGAATGCTGAAGATTCACCAATGTCCGTACCCGCCATAACCGAAGAAAGGCCCCCAGCCCCATGGCGCGACGACGGGGGGCGGGGGATAGACCGGAGGCCCGGGCGCGTAGCCAGGCGGGGGCGCCTCATTGGGGCCTGCGGCGACGACGGAGACGGGCAGATAGCCGAACATGTTGCGCCACGAGACATAGCACCAATTTTTCGAGCAATTGGAGAGGTCGATTTCCGCCCGCGGGGGCACGTTTTGCACAATATGCGCCCGGGGGCTTGGCGCCGCGCGCATTGCGGAAGGAGCGGTGGTCAGCGCCGGGTCGGCGAGGCCCGGCGAGCAAAGCGCTACAGAAAGGCCGAGGCCTAAGATGAGGTTTCGCATCGGTCGATCCTCGGGAGACGAATTGGAGGCTCATCAGCCGCGAAATTGCGGCGCTAGTGGGGAGCGCTGGCGCCGGCCGGATAGGTCAAGGCGATTTTGCCTGGAATGGCGATGATTTACCCTTAATCCAATCAATCAGTTTCACGATCGCTTCTCGCGCGGCGGGCGAGTATGGCTGCCGCGATTCTCGGATCATCGATCCAGATGCTGACAGCGCTCCCGATGTTCACTCAATTGCGCCGAGCCGGATCGCGATGTTGCCGGCGAGCGGTGGGCGACGCGTAAGAACAGCCAAAGCAGCCAAGGGAATCTCGCGGCGGATCGCCTCGACGTTATCCTCGCTGAAATGACCGGCCGTCGCCATCATATTAACGAGGCCGACTGACTCGCCCGCGATCACGACGGGCAAGTTGACGAGCGAGCCATAGCCAGAGGCGTCGGCGGTGAAGAAATCGGGAAGCCAATCATGAATAGCGAAGGCGTCATTGGCGATGACGGGCTCTCGCTCAATAAAGAGACGCCGGAACCACTTATTGTCTTCGACGATATCGGCGTCTCCCAGCGGGTAGCGCGCGAGGTCGGACGAATATAGCCTCACCAGACATCGGCCTTCGTCGCCGGGCGCCAGAATCGTCAGAAGATCGTACCCCGGCCTACGCTTCAGACGCCGCGCGAGGAGATCAGAGAGCGCGCCGGGTCCGATCCGCAGCGCGACCGCAGCGTCATCCAAGGCGTCCTCGTCCGTCATCGCCCTTGGCCTCAGCCGACGAGCGTCAACGCTCGCTCGAAGGTCGTCAATGATGCGCCGCCCTCGTTGGTGACGAGAAAATCGTCTTCGATGCGGACGCCGACGTCGCCCGGCCGATAAAGTCCGGGCTCAATGGTGACGACCATGCCAGGCTCCAGTTGCTGCATATTGCCGACCATGACCTGCGGCGCCTCGTGGATGTCGAGACCGAGCCCGTGTCCCGTCTTGTGGACGATGAGGTCGCCGAAGCCCGCTTCGCGCATGCGCGCCGCCACGCGACTGTCGAGGTCATGCATTGTCGTTCCCGGCGCCGCGTGGGAGCGGCCGACTTCGTTGGCCGCGCGCACCGCCTCGTAAACGTCGCGGCGCTGGTTCGAGACCTGTTCGACGAAGAAGGTCCGCGTGATGTCGGCGGCGTAACCGCCATGGGCCGCGCCAAAATCGATCAACAGCGCACCGCCCGGGTGAAGCTTCCGCGTCGCAACCGATTCGCCATGGGGATCGGCCGCCGCGGCGCCAACGAGCACGATTGGTTCGAAGGCCGGCCCGTCGGCGCCATGCGCCGACATGTCGGCGAGCAGCATTCGCTTGACCTCGGCCTCGCTCATGCCTTTGCGCACGCGCGACAGCGTATCGCTAAGCGCGGCTTCGCTGATCGCGATGGCCTTGCGCATCGTCTCGATCTCGGACGCGTCCTTATGAAGCCGAATGTGCGAGATGGCCGCGTGAGCATCGACGATTTTGCTGCTCGGCAGCGCCCGGCCGACCGCCTCGAATTCAAATACGCGCATGCGCTGGCCTTCGACGCCGACGCGGGCGGCTGAAATGCGAGTCGCGATCTTACCGAACGCGTCGGCATAGCCGTCGGAGTCCTGCCAAAAGACGGTCTCGACATCCGGCGCGATGGACTTCCAGCGCGACATCTCCAGCGTCGGAATGACCGCCCGTCTCGAGCCGTCGCGCGAGACGAACAAGACGGTCGGCCGCTCCATCAGGTGGAAATGAACACCGGTGAGAAAATAGAAATTTGCGCCGGGAACAATCGCGACGGCGTCCAAGCGGTCCCGATCCATCGCTCGCAAGAGTTTTTCAAAACGCGCCTGTTTGAGAGCTTCATCGATCATGACGCGTCTCTCCATCCCTCGCCAAGCGTGAACTTCAATCCGACCTTCGGCTCCAGCGAACGTTGCACGACCCGTAGTTCGGAAAAAACGTGCTGGCCCGCCAGCGATTCCGATCGTTCCGCGTCGCCTTGTTCGAGCGCGTCCGCCATCTGCGCGTGCTCGGCGATCGACGACGCGCGCTCGGCGGCGTCGAACAGGGGATAGTAGTGGAGCAGGCGCATCCGCCGTCCATAATCGAGGGACAGGCGATAAAAGCTTCCAAGAAACTCGTTGCCGCTGGCGTCGGAGACCGCGCGGTGGAAACCGAGATCAGCCGCGAGGATTGCGTGGACGTCCGCCTGCCGCGCCGCCTCTTCGTAAGCGTCCTGCCGTGCTCGTATCTCGCGCAATGCCGCCTCGGTCCGCACCTCCGCGGCAAGACGCATCACGGCGCGCGAGAGAAGCACCAGTGCGTCCATATATTCGTGCGCGTTGCTCATCGTGTGCGGCGTCACAATGGCGCTGCGGTTCGGCAGCAGCGTCACCAGGCTTTCGCGGGACAGCATCAGCAAGGCTTCGCGCACGGGCGTTCGCGAAAGTCCGAACCGCCGGGCGAGAGCGATTTCGTCCAGTGGCGATCCCGGCGCCATCTTCAAGGAAAGAATGTCCTCGCGCATGTCCTCGTAAACCGCCGTCGACCCGCGCTGGCGGGGCCGGCTGATCTCGTCCTTGCTCTCTCGAGTGGGTTTGACGGCGGCCGGGGCCGGCGCGCGCCGCCGTGTGCGCAAGTCCAAATTCCTCTCCCTTGCTCGCAGCGCAGCATCGCGTCGAAACTGCCGCGCGCCCAAAATGCCTATTGCATAAAGTTTGTATTATGCCTAGCACTACTTTGGCAGATTGACAGTTTATTAGCGGGCGAGAGGTGAAGCTTTGCGCTCTGATTCGAGGAGCGTGGGGCATGGCGGATTGGCGAGGAGAGCTTTCGGATTGGCTGACGCCGTTCTTGGCCAAGCTCG
>DATGHD010000043.1:0-2210 GCA_035308145.1 Roseiarcus sp. | reverse complement strand
GATCCGAAGCGACCGAAACGCTCCGGTTGGTGGCAGCGCGCTCGCGCCGGCTTGGTCGGGGAATGACGGCGCCACGAAATTTTGAACCGCTCGCCGGCTTGGCCCGGCGGGATTCTCGCCGTATTGAGGCGGTAGGCGTATTTGGCGATCGCGCCGCGGACGTGAGCCACGGCGCGGTCTCGCGAGAGAGGGGTCCCATGAAATCATTGCTCGCGCTCTCATTCGTGGCGGCGCTCGCCGCCGCCGGCCTTCAGCCGGCGCGCGCGGCGGAGTTCTCGCCGGCGCAAAAAGACGAGATCGGCGCTATCGTGAAGGACTATCTCATCCAGCATCCTGAGGCGCTGCGCGAAGCCATGGACGCCATGGACAAGCACGAGAAGAAGCTCGAGGCGGATGTGCGCGAGAAAATCGTCGATGACCAGTCAGGGGCGCTATTCTCATCGCCGCATCAGGCCGTCGTCGGCAATCCCAAGGGCGACGCGACCTTGGTCGAATTCTTCGACTACAATTGCCATTTTTGCAAAGGCGCCCTGCCCGACATTGCACGGCTGATGCAGAGCGATCCGAACCTCAAGGTCGTTCTGAAGGATTTCCCGGTGCTGGGTCCTGGCTCAGTGGAAGCCGCGCAGGTCGCCAGCGCCGTCCGCAATCAATTGACCGGCGACAGGTTCTGGCAGTTCCACCAGAAGCTGCTCGGCATGCATGGCCCAGTCGGCAAGGAAGAGGCCTTGGCGGTCGCCAAGGAGATGGGCGTCGATATGGATCGATTGAACAAAGACATGGTCGATCCAGGCATACGCACGGGCTTCGAAGAAGTGATGCATATGGCTGATCAGCTGCAGATCAACGGCACGCCGAGCTTCGTGGTCGGTCAGGAGGTGGTGATCGGCGCGGTCGGTTATGATCAGCTCAAGGACAAGATCGACAGCGTTCATAAATGCGGCCACGCGGTCTGCTGACGGCGCTGGTTAGGCTTGGTTTAGAGGCGGGTCTGGTTCGCGCGCGAACCAGACCCGTTTTTCGCATCAAGGGGCGTGTTTAGATGACGACAATTCAGGCCATCGTCATGGCGTTGCTGCAGGGCGTGACCGAATTGTTTCCGGTCTCGAGCCTCGGCCATGCGGTGGTCCTGCCGCGCCTTGTTGGTTGGACGATCGATCAGCGTGCGCCTGACTTCCTGCCCTATCTCGTCGTCATGCATCTCGGCACGGCGATCGCGCTTTTGATCTATTTCCGCCGCGACTGGTTCGCCTTTCTCGGCTCGCTCATCAGCCCGTCGAGCCCGCGGGCGCGCGCCGACCGGCGCATCTTCCTTTTCGTCGTGTTGGCGACAATTCCGGCGGTCATTGTCGGCGCCGTCTTGCGCAAGCTTCTCGGCGAGGCCTTCGGCTCGCCGATGACCGCGGCGATCTTTCTCGTCGTAAACGGCGTGATCCTGTTCCTCGGCGACAGAATCGCCGGCCAATCCGTCGGCGAGCTTGATCAGCTCAATTGGAAGGGCGCGCTCGCCATCGGCGTCGCGCAATGCGCGGCGCTCATCCCCGGCATATCGCGCTCCGGCGCGACCATTGTCGCGGGCGTGGTGGCCGGGTTGAAACACGAGGATTCGGCGCGCTTCTCCTTTTTGATGGCGCCGCCGATCATGCTTGGCGCAACGGTCCATGAGGCGCCGGCCTTGCTCCACGAGGGCGCGACGCTCGGCGGGGCGGCGATCCTTTCCGGCGTCATCGCCGGCGTTGTCGCCTATCTCTCGACCGCTTTCCTCATGCGCTATTTCAACAGACATGAGTTCGAGGCGCTCAATCCTTTCGCGTACTATTGCTGGGCGGCAGGCGTGATCAGCTTGGCGATTATCGTCCTCACCTAACGCTGACTGTTAAGCCGCCTTGACGCGCTGGCGGCGCGTCGTCGAAAGATTCTTCAAGGATCAGGCAATGCGGAGGATAATCGCAGCTTCCACTTGACTTTCCCATGATGGGAAGGTGTAGCGGCAACCCTCCCGACGATAAGCGTCGCCAAACCGATCATGATCGACCAGCCGGCGACGGGCGACAAAGCGCGGTTTGAGGCGGGTTTGATCTTGATCAAGGCCGATGGCGGCCGGAGTGCTAAATAGGCCCATGCGTCGGTTTTTTAAATCGCTGCTGGTCATGCTGACGCTTCTTAGCTTGAGCGTCCCAACTTCCGGCGTGGCCTCGGCTCTGCCCTGC
>DATGHD010000042.1:0-13328 GCA_035308145.1 Roseiarcus sp. | reverse complement strand
CGAAGAGGAGGCCCGAGGCGAGCGCCGCGTCGAGATCGGCGCCATTGTCGCGGGCGGCGGCGGCCGCGAACCATTTGGCGGCCGGATAGGCGATGGCGTGCAGCGCGAGGATGGCCGCCCCGATCAGCAGCGCGACCTTGGCCGCCGACAGTCCGCCGAAGAGGCCTTCCAAGCCGCGCCAGTTCTGGCGCAGATCATGTGCGACGAACCAGGCGAAGGAGCCGGGGCGCAGTCTCACGCGGCGCGCTCCGACGGCTCGCCCGCCGCCTCCGCGGTCAACTCCAGGAATAGATCCTCAAGGCTCGCCGCCGCCTGATCGCGTTTTACCCGACCCGCCGCCCTTAAGTCGGCGAGCGTTCCTTCGGCGATGAGCCGACCGTGATGGATGATGCCTATGCGGTCAGCGAGGCGCTCGGCGACTTCGAGAATATGCGTCGTCAAAATGACAGTCGCGCCGTCTCTGACGCGCGCGACGAGCAAATCCTTGACCTGACGGGCAATGGCGGCGTCGAGGCCGGTCAAGGGCTCGTCCAGCATCAGCAATTTCGGCTCGTGAACGAGCGCGCCGGCGAGCGCGACTTTTTGCTTCATCCCGCGCGAGAATCCTTCGCAGCGTTCGCGGCGGTGCTCCCAAAGGCCCAATGTCTCGAGAAGCTCTTCGGCGATACGCTGCGCCCGCTTCGGCTCGACGCCCCAAAGGCCGGCGACGAATTCGAGATATTCGATGGGATCGAGCTTGTCGTAGAGCATCGGCTCGTCCGGCAGCCAGGCGATGAGGCGTTTGGCGGCGATCGGCTCGCGCCGCGCATCGACGCCGAAAACAAAAATTTCGCCGCGGTCGGCGGGCAGGAGGCCGGCGACCATGCGCAGCGTCGTGGTCTTGCCGGCGCCGTTCGGGCCGAGCAACGCATAGAATTCGCCGGCGGCGACGCGGAGCGTCAGGTTGTTGATCGCTGCCTTGTCGCCGAAGGATTTGCTGAGGCTCATCAGCGACAGGGCGGAAGAAGAATTGAGCGCATTCGATTCGCGCATAAAGGCCTCGCGGTCGTCCGGCGCGGCGCTTTAGCGCCTGGCGTGGAGTTCTTAAGGCGCGCCCGTTGCGGCGGCGTTAACGGATTTGGTGAATCCCGCCAGAGCGCGCGCCAAAGCGACGAAGCCTGAAACGTTGATCTCCTCGGCGCGCCGGGTCGGCTCGATGCCGGCCGCGGCAATAAGCGCGCCGACGTCGACGTCAAGACCTGCCGCAAGCCCTTTCAGCGATTGTCGCAGCATCTTGCGCCTTTGTCCGAAGGCGGCCTGGGCGAGCAGGGTCAAGAGATGAAGATCGCAGGGCGCCGGCTCGGCCAGCGGCGTGAGTTCGACGACGCTGGAGACTACTTTCGGCGGCGGCGTGAAGGCCGCGGCGGGCACGTCAAACAGGATGCGCGCGCGCGTCCGCCAGCCGGCGAGAACCGCAAGACGCCCATAATCGGCGCGCTCATCAGGCGTGGCGACGATGCGCTGGGCGACCTCGCGCTGGAACATCAGCGTCAGCCGCTCATAGAACGGCGGCCAAGCTTCCGATTCGAGCCAGCGGACGAGAAGAGCGGTGGCGATATTATAGGGGAGATTCGCGCAGATGCGGATCGGCGCGCCCGCGCCGGCCGCCAAGGCGCGATAATCAAGGCTCAGGGCGTCGCCTTCGACGATTTCCAGCCGCCCCGGCCAATGCGCGCCAATCGCCGCCAGCGCGGCGAGGCATCGCTGATCGCGCTCGATGGCGATGACCTTTTCTGCGCCGGCGGCGAGGAGCGCGCGGGTGAGGCCGCCCGGGCCTGGGCCGATCTCGATGACGGCGACGCCAGCCAGCGGACCGGCGGCGCGGGCGATGCGCCCGGTCAGGTTCAAATCGAACAGGAAGTTTTGCCCGAGCGATTTCTTGGCGGTGAGGCCAAACGCCGCGACCACCTCGCGCAGCGGCGGCAATCCGTCGGGCGCGAGACTCATGCCGCGGCGAGACGAGCGGCGAGGCGCAGCGCCGCGATTAAGCTCGATGGGTTGGCGCGGCCGGTTCCGGCGATGTCGAAGGCGGTTCCGTGATCGGGGGAGGTGCGAATGAACGGCAGGCCGAGCGTGACGTTGACGCCTTCGTCGAAAGCGAGCGTCTTCAGCGGAATCAGACCCTGGTCGTGGTACATGACGATGGCCGCGTCATAATTCTTGCGCGCCGCCGCGTGGAACATCGTGTCGGCCGGCAAAGGGCCGACGACATCGAGACCTTCGGCGCGCAACGCGGCGATCGCCGGCGCAATGATATCGATCTCTTCGCGCCCCATCGCGCCGCCTTCGCCGGCATGCGGATTGAGCCCCGCGACGGCGAGACGCGGCCGGGCGATCTTGAACCGCTCCTTGAGGGCGCGGGCGGCGATCCGCGTCGTCTCGATAATCGCTTCACGGGTCAAGGCGCGCGGCGCTTCGGCGAGCGGAATATGGATCGTCACCGGAATGACGCTGAGCTCCGGCGACCAGAGCATCATGACCGGCCGCGCCGGGCCACCCCATGCGGCGGCGAGCGCGCCGAGGAACTCGGTGTGGCCGGGATGGGCAAATCCCGCTTGGTACAGGATGTGTTTGGCGATGGGGTTGGTCACAACCGCGCTCGCCTCGCCCGACCGCACATAGGCGACCGCGCGTTCGATCGACTCGATTGTCGCCGCGGCGTATTTGGCGTCCGGCTTGCCAGGCGCCGCGGCCGCCTCATGGGAAAGCGGCGCGACCGGCAGCGCATAGTCGAAGATTTCGGCCGCGCCGGCCGGTTCGGCCGCGATGATCGGAACCTCAAGCCCAAGCTTTGCTGCGAGATCGGCGAGCGCGCGCCGATCGGCAATCACAAAAAAGCTCGCGCCGATTTTGTCGCGCGACAGCCAGGCTTTGAGCGCGAGTTCGGGACCTATCCCGGCCGGGTCGCCCATGGTCATGGCAAGAGGGCGCGCGGACGGCGGGGCGATCATGGGTTAAGGCCCAAAGCGAAGCGGGCGACGTCGCGTCTCCAGGATATTCTACGGGCTATGGCACACCGGAAACACTGTTGCCGATGCCGGTGCTGGTCTGCACTTCCCCTAAGGTTCGCAGCGTGATTTGCAAAAGGATGGTCTGGTCACGGACGTACGGGGTCGAAGCGATAGGGTCGGGCGTTACGTTACTGTAAATGAGTTTGACGGTCGTGCAGTCGTCACCATAGGCCAAGGCGAGCGAATAGCTCGACGGGAAAAAGACAGGCGTATTCTGACCCGGCAAGTCGTAGTAGTGACGCGACATGTCGAAGACGATGCCGCCGTTGACCGACCAGCGATCGGCGAACTTGTAGGTTGCGCCGGTGAGCAAGCCTTCGCGTGCATAGAGCCAACCAAGCTCAGGCTGGGCGGCATAGTGGCCGTAGTCCAAATTGGTCGAAAAATTGCCAAAGGCGACGTTGGCGATCGCGTCGAAGCGCTTGAGCGCAAAATCCGCGCTGTCGAATTGCTCCTTGGTGGTGAAAGAGACCGTCGAAATAGGCGCGATCCTCTGGCGCGACACGAAATCGGAATACTTCTTGTCGAGTCCGGACTCCAAGCCGGTGGCGGCGGCGTCGCCAATGGCGAAGGAGTTTTGGCCGAAGAGTTGTATCGACTCGCCCGCCACGAAGTTGGCGTGGCCGCCATTGTTGAAATTGGCGGTATATTGGACCCCGTAGTTCACTCTTCCGCCGCCTTCGACGCGGTCATAGCCTGAATATTTGTTCCACTCGAACAAAGTCGTGTCATCAAAAACGAGGCTTTGCGCGTCCTCGTTGGGCTGGAGTTTCGGGTTCATCTCGTTCGGCCGAGCGATGATCTGCGCAATCGGCTCGATGACTTGCGTGCCGATCGGCGTCGAGGAAAACCATGGATAGCGATATTCAAGACCGACGCCCGGCATCGCTCGCCCGGCGATGTCGTTGGATTGCCCCCCGAAAAACGCCGGTTGAGCGAAATTGACGCCGCCGCCAGTCTCGTTATTGAAGAAATTGAAATTCTGATCGGTGTTGAGCGCGGTCTCTTCGCCGTCGAGCCGCGCGAAGACGAAGGGCGTCCAGACCTCGCCGATCGGATCGGTAAATTTGCGCTCCCAAGACAATTGCAGCGAGGCGCGCGTGTAATTGCCGCCGATGCCTCGAAGCAAACAATTGCCGGGCGTATAGTTGGGCGCGCCGGTTGCGGTTTCGCAGACGGGATAGAGAGCGTAGGTCTTGTCGAGCGTGAGAGCCCCTATCGATTGATAGAGCGCCGCCGCGCGCGTGACAGACGTCACATTGACGTCGACCGTCGCTTGGCCGCCGATCCCATGGGTCTGATCGGCCGGCAAATCATAAGTCTTATTGTAATCAAGGACCGGAACCCAAGGTTCCGATTGTTCGAAATCGTTCTGGTTCAGTCCTTCGAAATGATAGCCGCTTAGATCGAAAAAGCTGCGGTCGCCCTGCGCGCGAAGATAAACCGAAGAAGTCAAATCCGCGATGTAATAGCGCGAGATATCGGTGGTCTTCAGCTTATAGTCGAAAAGGTAATAACGGTCGGAGAGAGCGGTGATGTCCCATCCATAGGACCATTTGTCATTGATGTAGAACGTGCCTTGGCTTTCGACCGATCCTCGGAATCGCTCGCTGCCGCCGCCATAGGGCTTTGGGGCGAAGACGGTCGGGTCAAGCTGGTCGATGCCCGTGACGCGTATCGTATAGGCGCCGGTTTCCAACCGATGCCGCCACAGAACGTCGCCCAGAAGGCCCTGCGTGCTCAAAATTGTCGGCTCGACCGTCAGATCGTAGTTGGGCGCTAAGTTGAAGAAATAAGGGACGCCAAGGCCATATCCCAATTGCGAATCGTCGATGAAATGCGGCGCGAGAAAGCCGCTCTGGCGCGACACCGTCCAATCGGGCGTCGAAAAGTAGGGCACGTAGGCGATGGGGATTCCCACCACTTCGAGCCAAGAATCCTCGTAGTAGATGGTGTGAGTCTGGTTGTTGTGGATGATCTTTGCCGCACGAACCTGCCACAGCGGCGGCCTCTCCGGATGATCTTGGCAGGGCGCGCAAGCCGTATAGGTGCCCTTCTCGAAGACGATCTGCTCCCCGCCCAGCCGCTCAGCCCGAGGCGCAGAGAAATAAGTTTTGTCGGTGGTCAGGCCTTGGACGCTCTCGATGAATCCGTCGCGGAAGTCGGAGGTCAAATCGAAGCGCGAGCCGTAGGTGATATTGCCATGCTCGTCAGTGAGCTTGGCGTGACCCTCGGCATAGACGCGCTTCGTATTGCGGTCATAGACGACGCGATCGGCTTCGAGAATTCGGCCCTGATAGTAGATTTGCGCGTCGCCGACCGCCGAGATCGTGTTCTTGTCCTTGTCAAAGACAAGCTGGTCCGCCTGGACCTCCATTTTGTCGTGCGGCTTCTCGCCATTCGCCGCTTTCGCCTGATCGGCAGGCGCGGCCGGTTGAGCCGCGGCAGGAGAGGCAAAAGCGAATGGCAGGAGAAGAGCGTAGGCAAGAAGAAGGGCGAGCGCGCCGCCCGTCAGCGCGCGCAAGCGCCAACGGCCTCCCCTCGGTTCAGGAGGGCAGGCGGGCCAGCCCATCAACCATCCTCCTGATGCAATAACGATAAAACTCCGAACAAGCACCCAACAACCGCAGGCGACCAGCCAGCAACGACGACGCTGACGAAGCCAGCGCCGCCTAAATCCCCGACAAGTTTGGTTGCAACATAAAGCACGAACCCCGCCGCCACGCCACCGGAAACCATGTAGCCGACGCCGCCCATTCTGAAAAATCTTAATGAAAAGGAAGCAGCGACGAGAACCATTGCCGCGAGCATCAACGGGCGGGCGAGAAGCTCCTGATAATGCAAGCGATATCCGGTCGCATCAAGACCGGCCCGCTCCGTCTGGCCGGCGAGTTCGGGCAAGCTCCAAAACGGCACGGTTTCGGGGGCGGTGAATGACTGCGAAACCTCGCGCGGCGTGAGATTGGTCGCCAACAAATAGGCTCCGACCGCCTCGGTCTCGACGCCCGGCGTCACGACCTTGGCGTCCTGGAGGGCCCAATAGCCGGGATGGAGGGTCGCCCCCGCCGCGTCGATCCGCTCCTCGAAGCGCCCATCCTCATCAAAGCCGAAGACTGTGACGCGTGACAGAACGCCGCCGCCCTCGCCGGCGCTTTCGGCGCGAATGACGGCCTGGCCGTCGACGCTCTTCTGGCGGACCCAAAGCCCGGCGGCGCTGGTTTGCCCGCCCTGCCCGAAGATTTTCGCCTCGAGCGCATCGGCGCGCTGTTTGAGATACGCGGCGACAGGATTGTAGGCGCCGGTGGCCACGGCCCCGATCAGAAGAACAACCAGGATTGTCGGCGCGAGGAATTGCCAGACGGAAACGCCCGCCGCGCGCGCGACAACAAGCTCCAGCTTTCGCGACAAGTTCAGGAAAGCAATCATCGAGCCGAACAAGACGGCGAAGGGCAGGACCTGCTCGGCGATAACCGGCGTATGAAAGAACGACAGCATCGCCATCGACAGCCCTGTCGCTCGCGGCGCGTCGCTCGTTCGTCGCAGCGTCTCGACGAGATCAATAGTGAAAATCAGAAAGAAAACGCCGGCGAAGGTCGCAAGCACGGTTTTCGCGAAACGTCTCGCCATATATCGCGAAAACGTCGCGCCGATCATTTTTGCCGCCGGAGCATCGATCGGCCGGCCCGTGCAAAAATTCGGCTCATCGGCCCCGCGAAAATGCCGTCCAAACACGCGAGGCAGGCGACCAGCGGCAGCGCCCAAACGAAATACTCGGCGTCTTGACGCGTGACGACGAAGGTCGAGGCGGCGACGCCGGACAAGCGAATCACGACGAAAGCGAGGATCGCCGCGCCGATGGCCGTGCCGCGGCCTTGACGCGTGGTTCGCGCCTCGCCCAGCGCCGCAAAGCCAATAAGGCCGGCGACAAACGCGTAAAGCGGGCTCGCGAAGCGGTCGAGGAGCTCGGCGCGAAATCGGCCAGGGAAACGGTGAACCGCCGGATCGTCTGGCTTAGGCGAGAGGAGAGCGGCGGTGGACCGCTCGCGCGGACGGCTTCCGACCTCTTCCTGTCGCACGAATTGCGTCAGATCGATCGTATAGTCTTTGAACGTCACGATAGCCGAATCGCCCCCTTCGGATGGACGCTGATAGCTGCCCTCGTCGAGGACGAGGTAATTCGAGCCGCCGCTTTCGATCGTTCGGCCGCGCTCGGCGATGTAGCTGGTGATATGGGCGGGATCGCGACGATCCTGCATGAACACGCCGCGCAGCGACCCATCGGGTCCTTTCTCGCGAAAATGGAAAATGAAGCCGGCCTCCAATTCGCTAAAAGCGCCGGGCCGCGCGTAGTTGGAAATAAAGTCCGCGTGAATTCGCGCGGTCAGGATCTGAATCGCATCGAAGCTCCACGGCATGACATCGATCGTCATCCACCCCACGAGAGCGAAAACGAGCGCGAAAAGGACAATGAAAGGCCGAAGCAATATCACTGGAGAGACGCCGGCCGCGCTCATCACCACGAGTTCGCTGTCGCTGTTGAACTTGTTCAGGCAATAAAGCACGGCGGCGAAGAGCGCGACGGGCGCAATGATGGCCACCAGCGACGGGATCGTCAGTCCGGTCATCGTCAGGAAAACGATGGTCGTCTGGCCCTTGCTTGTCAGAAGATCGAACTGACGCAGGGCCTGCGTAATCCAAACGACCGCGGTCAGCGAAAAAAGGCAGGCCAGGAAAGCGATGGCCGCCGTGCCAAAAATGTAGCGCTCGATGCGCGTCATGCCAGGTCTTTTCCGATTTCGCGGCAATTCACGCAAGCGCGCGGCGCCCACGAGCCTCGATCGGCCTTGCGGCGTTTTCGCGGCGCGCGCGCCGCTTGTGGTCAAAGCCCCTTGATTTGTCGCGTCGCAATGGCGCAGATGGGTCACGTCCCGGCGCCGCCGAAGCCCCCGTTTTTGAGGAATTGATGAGCGAGTCAGTCAAAGTCGACTTCGCGCCATTGGCGGCGCCGAAGGGGGCGACCCTTGTGGTCTTTGTCGGCCCCGACCTTAAAGTCGCGCCCGGCGTCGCCGCGCTTCTCCCGGCGATCACCGGCTTGATCGCCGCCGCGGCCAAGACGGCCCGTTTTTCGGGGAAGCCCTTAAGCGCGCTCGACATTCTCTCGCCGCACAGCCTCGACGCGCCGCGGCTCCTGGCCGTCGGCGTCGGCGGGGAGAAAGAAGCAAAGGAAAGGGACTTTGCCGCGCTCGGCGGCTATGTGATGGGCAAGCTCGGCGGCGCGCGCCGCGTCGTTATCGAGTTTTCAGGCCCTGAGGGGTCGTGGAGCGCCGAGGCGGCGGGCGACTTCCTGCTCGGACTTCGGCTCCGCGCCTATCGGTTCGACAAATACAAGACCAAGAAGAAGGACGATGACGAGAACGGCGGCGAACCAGCCAGCGTGGTGATCGGCCTGGCTGATCCGGCGGCGGCGCGCCGGGCGGCGAGGGCGCGCGAAGCCGTCGCGGCCGGCGTGGCGCTCGCCCGCAGCCTGGTCAATGAGCCGGCGAACGTGCTCTTTCCGGTCGAATTTGCGCGCCGCGCAGCCGCGCTGACCAAGCTCGGCGTCACCGTCGACGTGCTCGACGAAAGGGCGATGACAAGGCTTGGCATGGGATCGCTTCTCGGCGTCGGCCGCGGCTCCGAACGAGAAAGCCGGCTGGTGATCATGCGCTGGAACGGCGCCAAAGGCGCCAAGACGAAGCCCATCGCCTTCATTGGCAAAGGGGTCTGCTTCGACACCGGCGGCATTTCGATCAAGCCGGCCGCCGGGATGGAGGACATGAAAGGCGACATGGCGGGCGCGGCCTGCGTCACGGGCCTGATGCAGGCGCTCGCCAGCCGCAAGGCCAAAGTCAACGCCATTGGCGCGATCGGCCTTGTCGAAAACATGCCCGACGGCGAGGCGATCCGCCCCGGCGACATCCTGACGTCGATGTCTGGCCAGACGATCGAGGTCATCAACACCGACGCCGAAGGCCGGCTCGTTCTCGCCGACGTGCTTTGGTACGTTCAAAACAAATACAAACCGGCCTTCATGATCGACCTCGCCACATTGACCGGCGCCATTCTCGTGGCGCTCGGCCAAGAGCGGGCCGGCCTCTTCTCGAATAACGACGAGTTGGCCGAGCGTCTCGCCGAGGCTGGCAAAGCGACGGGCGAAAAGGTCTGGCGCATGCCGCTTGATCCGGCCTACGATAAGCTCATCGATTCCAAGATCGCCGACGTGAAGAACACGGGCGGGCGCAACGGCGGTTCGATCACCGCGGCGCAATTCCTGCAGCGCTTCGTCAACAATACGCCCTGGGCGCATCTCGACATTGCCGGGACGGGCTTCAGTTCGCCGGCGAGCGAGACCAATCGATCCTGGGGCTCAGGCTGGGGCGTTCGCCTGCTCGATCGGCTTGTCGCCAACCACTACGAAAAATGACGGATCTCTTGACGCAGAGGCGGGCCAAGATCAGCGGCGTCGCCGCGCTCGTCATCGGCGCGCTTAGCTGCGCGCCGGACGCGGCCGAAGCCAAATCGCCGCTTGCCGGCTGCGACGCCTTTATCGCCAATCTTCGCAAAATCGCCTCGGACTTGCAGGTCGACTTCGCGCATTCGGTGATCGTCACACGCGCGAAAAGCAACGCCGACGTGTTCGACGTGACCACCAACGCCGAAGTCGATGGGACTTTGACGTGCCGGGGCGATGAATTCGAACGCTTCGAGGCGCGCGTCGCCGAACCGGCGACGGCGCGCGCGCTAACGAGCTTTGAGCGTTTCGAGAATGGCGCGCTGCGCGCGGCTCTCGGCTGGGACCTGGCCAAGGCGGCGGCGAAAATCGGCGAGATGAGCGCGGATGCGCGTGACTACCTCGCGGCGTCGAAAGAGCGCGGCGACGCCTATATCGCCGGTAAGACTGAGGAGCACCTGCCCGGGGCGGTCGGCCTCGGCCTTATCTATACAGAGACGGACCGCGCGCTGATCATCGTCGGACCGAGCGGCTGAGGCGCCCCCCGCATGACCGAAATCCGCTTCTATCATTTGGAGCGGCGCAAGATCGAAGACGCGCTGCCAAGCCTGCTCGAAGAGGCCCAGGCGAGCGGCGTCAGAGTCGTGGTTCAAGCGCCGTCGCGCGAATTGATCGAGGCGCTCGACGAACGCCTCTGGACCTACTCCGACGATGGTTTTCTGCCGCACGGACCGGCTTGGGAGGCCGATGCCGAAACTCAGCCGGTCGTCCTTGCCGATGACGACCGCAATCCCAACGGCGCCGCGTGGCGCGTGCTTTTGGGCGGCGCGCGCGTTCTGCCGATCCTGACGCCCCCGGCAAATACGCCAGCGCTCATAATTCTCCTCTTCGATGGCGCCGATGAAGAAAGCCGCGCCGCGGCGCGGGCGCAATGGAGCGAACTCAAGGCGGCCGGCTGCGCGCCCAGCTACTGGCGCGAAGACGATACTGGCCATTGGCGGCAGGCCCGATAATCCATCTGGCCCTGATATTTTACCCGGATGGTATTGACGTCAATTTTACCCGGATATATTTGACCAGATCTGAAAGCTGTTCGCGATGTCCCAATCTCCCGAATCATCCTTCGCCGCCTTCATCGGCCCGCGCCTCGTTGCGGCGGGGACGCTCGGCGAAGTCGCGCGCGAGGTCAAGGCGGCGCTGGATCAAGGCGCCGTCGCGAATCGTACGCGATGCGAAATCTCGCCGGCGGACGGTGCGCCCGCCGCTCGAAGGCTTTGCTTAAGCTGCGTTTGACCAAGCCACGCCGCAATCAACTGCTCGGCGGGACATGACGCGTTTCCACGCCAAAGGCCTCATCGAAAGAACTGTGACGAAGGGCTTTTTTCGCGCCGTCGACGTGATCCCAGGCGCGAAGGCGGCGCTATTCGCGCGATAGGCGATCGCCCTCCTTCTTAGGCCGGATTGAAGAGCAATCGATTAAACAATTAAGAAGATCATGGCCAAGCGGGCGAGCTCATCCGGAGGAGCGAAGAAGCCTCATGCGTTTGCAGAAGATGTTCGCGCTGGCGGTGGCGCTGACCCTCGCCGGCTGCGGCGGCGAACGGCTTGACATGGGACCAATCTCGCCGGCGCTTCAGCGTTCGCTGGCCAGCGTCCATGTCGATCCGGCCGCCGCGACCGCAATGCTGACCGCCTATCGCGCGAGCCACGGCCTTGGCGCGGTACGGCTTGATCCGGCGCTGACCCAAATGGCGCAACGTCAGGCCGACGCCATGGTCGCGGCCAATTCCCTCTCTCACGATGTCAGCGGCGGCTTCGCCTCGCGCATCATGAACGCCGGCGTCGATACGCCGCGCGCCGCCGAAAATATCGGCGGCGGCTACTATTCGACCGACGAAGCGTTCAAAGGCTGGCGCGAATCGCCGCAGCACAACGCCAATCTCTTGATGCCGCAAGCGACGCGCTTCGGCATCGCCATCGCCAAAGACGCCCGCACGCATTTCAAGGTCTATTGGGCGATGGAAGTGGCGGCCGATCCCGACAAGCCGTCGAGCAAACCGGCGGCGCTGATGATTTCGGGCGGACCACCGCTCGCGGTCGGCCAATGAGGCTGCGGTAAGGCGCGACCGCCTCAGCGAATCGGCGGCGCGTATTGAATACCGCCGTTGTTCCAAAGCTCGTTGAGGCCGCGCGGAATGCCGAGTTTCGATTTTGCGCCGAGATTGCGCTCGAAGATTTCGCCATAATTGCCGCCGGCCTTGACCGCCGCGACGGCCCAAGCCGGCGTCAGCCCCAATTGCTTGCCGAAATCGCCTTCCGCGCCGACGAAACGCCTGACGTCCGGCTTCTGAGATTTGAGCGCTTCGTCGATCGTCGCGCTGGTGATCCCCATCTCCTCGGCGTCGAGCAAAGCGAAGTTCACCCATTTGACGATCGTGAACCACGTCACGTCGTCCTGCCGCACGACGGGTCCCAAAGGCTCCTTCGATATGACGTCGGCGAGGATAATGTGATCCTCCGGCTTTGCGAGCTCCGTCCTTATTGCATAGAGGCCGGAGACGTCGGTCGTCATCACGTCGCAACGCCCCGATTGATAGGCCTGCTGCAATTCTGCGACGGTCGGCGTCACCACCGCCTGCATCGTCATGTGATTGCCCGAAAAGAAATCCGCGGCGTTGAGCTCGCTGGTGGTGCCCGACTGCACGCAGACCTTGCTGCCATCGAGTTCGAGCGCGCTTTGGACGTGCTTTGCCTTTGGCACGAGGAAGCCTTGACCGTCGTAATAGTCGACTCCGACGAAGGCGAGGCCGAGCTCGGTCTCGCGGCCCATGGTCCAAGTGGAGTTTCTCGACAGAACGTCGATCTGCTTATCTTTGAGCGCGTCGAAGCGCTGGTCGGCCGATAGCGCGACAAAGCGCACCTTATTGGCGTCGCCGAGCGTCGCGGCCGCCAAGGCCCGGCAGAAGTCGACGTCGAAGCCGGACCACGCGCCCTTGTCGTCGGCGGCCGAAAAGCCTGGCACGCCCTGGCTGACGCCGCAGATCAGCGCGTCGCGCTGTCGCACCGTCTCCAGCGTGCCGGCGCGAGCCGCGCCGGCCGATCCCGCAATGGCGGCGAGGCTTGCTGCGACAATCGAAAGGAGCCAGCGCTTCGAAAGCATCATCCTCGTTCCCCTTCGCGCTTAAAGACTGGCCACTTGCTTGATAATGACCCGGGTGCCGACCGGCACGCGATCGAACAGATCAATGACGTCGTTGTTGACGAGACGGAAACATCCCGAGGACACGGCATGGCCAATCGTCTCGGGTTGATTGGTGCCATGGATGCGATAGACGGTCTGGCCGAGATAAAGCGCGCGCGCGCCCAAAGGATTGCCAGGACCGCCGGCCATGAATCGCGGCAGATACGGCTGGCGCTCGATCATCTCCGGCGGCGGGCGCCAATCCGGCCATTCCTGCTTGCGGCTGACTTTCTGCATGCCCGACCATTGAAACCCGTCGCGGCCGACCCCGATGCCATAGCGGATCGCGCGATTATTGCCTTGAACGAGATAAAGAAAGCGCTCGGAGGTGACGATAATCACCGTGCCCGGCGGTTCGTTGGTGCGATAGAAGACGCTCTGTTTCTCCCATGGCCCGCTGAGCTGTTCCTCCTCAGGCTTCGGCTCCACGCCCGGCTGGTCGACGACATTCATATCGACCTCAGCCGGAGCCGCAATCACGGATTGGGCGTGAGAGCGCATGTCGGCGACGCCCAACGCCAGCGCGAATGCGGCGAGTATGGCGAAA
>DATGHD010000041.1:0-9324 GCA_035308145.1 Roseiarcus sp. | reverse complement strand
TGGCGATGGGAAAGCCCGTCGCCTTCGAGGCGAGGGCCGAGGAGCGCGACACGCGCGGGTTCATCTCGATGACGACGAGCCGCCCGTCCTGCGGATTGACGGCGAATTGCACGTTCGAGCCGCCGGTCTCCACCCCGATCTCGCGCAGACAGGCGATCGAGGCATCGCGCATCACCTGATATTCCTTGTCGGTCAGGGTGAGGGCAGGGGCGACGGTGATCGAATCGCCGGTATGCACGCCCATCGGATCGATGTTCTCGATCGAGCAGACGATGATGCAATTGTCCGCCTTGTCGCGGACGACCTCCATTTCGAATTCCTTCCAGCCGAGCACGCTCTCCTCGACCAGCACCTCGTTCGTCGGCGAAGCGTCGATGCCCCGCTCGACGATTTCGATGAACTCGGCCTTGTTGTACGCGATGCCGCCGCCGGTGCCGCCGAGCGTGAAGGAGGGACGGATGATCGCTGGCAGACCGATGTCGTCGAGCGCCGCGAGCGCGCGCGACAAGGTCTTGACGTGACGCGAGCGCGGCGTCGCAAGGCCGATCTTGGTCATCGCCTCGCGAAACAATTCGCGATCCTCGGCCTTGTCGATGGCCTTGGCCGTCGCGCCGATCAATTCGACGCCGTATTCGGCGAGGACGCCCATTTTTCTTAAAGAGAGCGCGCAATTCAGCGCCGTCTGGCCGCCCATGGTCGGCAGCAGGGCGAAGCCGCCGGCGAGGACGTTGCGCTCCTTGGCGATGATTTTCGCGACAATCTCCGGCGTGATCGGCTCGACATAGGTCCGGTCCGCCAGTTCCGGATCGGTCATGATCGTCGCCGGATTGGAATTAACCAGGACGATCCGATAGCCCTCGGCGCGCAAAGCCTTACACGCCTGCGCGCCGGAATAGTCGAACTCGCAAGCTTGACCGATGACGATCGGACCGGCGCCGATGATCAGGATCGTCGAAATATCTGTCCGTTTCGGCATCAAGTCCCCGCGCGCCCGTCGATGGGCGGCGCTCGATCTTTTAAATCGGCGCGAAAATTTGCGGCGGCAGGTTCGCGCGCCGCCGCCCGTCCTTCCGCAAGGCTTTGAAAGCTATGACTTTCTTAAGAAAAGCGCCGCGGCGCCTGCTGAAAGGCGGCGCGCCTTGTAGCGGAGAATCGTCGGGCGGGGAAGGCCCGACGCGTCGAAGCTTGCGCCTCGCCACCGCGCGGCTTATCTTACCGCTGTCTTACTTTTGGAAAATTGACAACCGCGATGGCGAAAGCAAATCAATCGGCTACAAGAATTTCCACCAAGGGTCAGGTCATCTTGCCCAAGGCGATCCGCGATCAGCGCAATTGGCGGCCGGGAACGCGCCTAATCGCTGAGAATACGGCAGAAGGCGTCCTACTGAAGGCTGCGCCGTCGATCCCTCGGACCAAGCCGAAAGATGTTTTCGGCATGCTGGCTCATTCCGGCGCGCCGATGACGCTCGAAGATATGGATGCGGCGATCACGGCGGAAGCGCGACGCCGGTATGCTCGCTATTGATACGAACATTATCGTTCGGTACTTGGTCGGAGACGATCCGAATCAAGCCCGGCGGGCCAAGGCATTGGTCGACGGCGCCGCTGTGTTTGTCGCGACGACGACGCTGTTGGAGGCGGAGTGGGTGCTGCGCCGCGCGGTTGGCTATGCGACCGCAGACACGCTCGCCGCGCTAAAGGCCTTCGTCGGCCTTGACAATGTCACCCTCGAAGACGAGGCGCTGGTCGCGCAAGCGTTTGATTGGGCCGAGCGAGGGATGGATTTTGCCGACGCTCTCCATCTCGCAAAAACGGCGGACTGCGAAGCGTTCATCAGCTTCGACCGCAATTTGGCGAAAGCGGCGCGAAGGTTCGGCGCGATCGCGGTCAAAGAGCCCTAATGCGCGTGGCCGACCGCGAAAATCTGGTAAAGCGCCAGAACGACCTCGACGACGATCAATATAACAATCGTCGCTTCGAGCCTGGTGGCCCGATCGGCGTCGATGATGTCGGTCAAGGCGTGCGCCGTCTCGACAATCACGTCGAGCTTGCGCTTCAAAGCCTCGGCGCGCTCCTTTAATTCATATTCGTCTTCGAGGCGGGCATAGAGGCGCTCGAGGTCCGGACGATCCCAGAGCACGTCCGGCTTCTCTTCAACTGCGACACGGCCTGACACGCGATGCTGCGCAAGCAACGCCTGGCCGATCAGCTTCAGCATCGCGGCGCGGCGAAACGGCGTGCGGCCGGTCGCCGCGAGCTTGGCGGCGAAGGGCTCGATCACGTCGAAGACCGCATTGACTTGACGCTCGTCGCGCCCGAGGGCCACCGTTTTGGCGAGCGCGTCGGCCAAGACCAGGAAGCGTTCCGGCGACAGATCCTTCATTTGGATCGGTCCGCCAGGCGGCGCGCGGTCGTCCAACTCAGGCGCGACCTCGACCACGGCGGTCTCGTCATCGCTACGCATGGCTGGCCCGGCGGTGCGCAATTTCAGCTTGGCGAGCAGGTCTTCCTCTTCGAGAGGGGAAAGGCCAACCGTCACGGCGACGCCAAAGCGGAACAGCGCCACCATGCCGCCGGCGCCGGCGCGAAAAGCGAGCGGCGAGGCGGCGATCATGTCGGGACGCTCGAGCCCAGCCATGTCGATCCGGTCGCCGACAAGAAGAGCGCGAGCGGTAAGGCGGATAGCGCCGCGCGGAGCAGTCTCGTTCATCGGCAATCCCTTAAGCCTCACGGGTCCATTTCGCCAAGATCAGCGGCCCGCGCCCTCCTCGCGGGTTTATAGCGCCAAGGGCGTATCTTTCGCGCGATTCACCCGCGCGTCGCGTGGAATCGCAAACCGCAGGTCGGCGCGGGGGCGCCGCGCTTGCGCCTGGCGCGGCTTGCCCGTATAAGCCGCGGCTTCGAACCGCCCGGCCAGTTAGGGCTGCCGTGGCGGTTCTCTTCGCTCATTTCGACGCGAACGGGCCGCTTGAAGCTGGCCCGCTGACCAAAAGGGGGCAAACCCCTTGACGGAGAGCCAAATGCCCAAGTTGAAGACCAAGTCGGGCGCCAAAAAGCGCTTCAAAATCACCGGAACCGGCAAGGTTCTCTACGCCCAACGCGGCAAGCGCCACATGATGATCAAGCGGACCAACAAGCAGATCCGCAACCTGCGCGGCACGTCGGTGCTGTTCAAGACGGACGGCGAGAACGTCAAGAAATACTTCTTGCCCAACGGCTGACCGCCGCCGCCTTCAAGATTTCTCCAGGAGATCCATCATGTCCCGCGTCAAGCGCGGCGTCGCCGCCCACGCCAAGCACAAAAAGACCTTGCGCGCCGCCAAGGGCTATTTCGGCCGCCGCAAGAACACCATCCGAGTCGCCAAGCAGGCGGTCGAAAAGGCGATGCAATACGCCTATCGCGACCGCAAGAACCGCAAGCGCGAGTTTCGCGCGCTATGGATTCAGCGCATCAACGCCGCCGTGCGCGAGCATGGGCTAACCTATAGCCGTTTCATCTCGGCGCTGACGACGGCGGGGATCGAAGTCGACCGCAAGGTGCTTTCGGAGCTCGCCATCCACGAACCCAAGGCTTTTGCCGTCATCGTCGATAAGGCCAAGGGCCATCTGCCCAAAGCGGCTTGACGGGCGCCGCGTTTCCTTAGGGAAAAGCCCGCCGCCGGCGGGCTTTTTCGTTCCTGACGTAAGGCCCCTTGGTCTCGACAAGCGTCAGGCCCCATGTGAAAAGTCGCGCTCTTTCGATCGTACCTGCCTATGAACGACCTCGCCGCTCTTGAAACCCAAACTTTGACCGCCATCGACGGCGCCAATGACGAAGCCGCGCTGGAAGCGGTGCGCGTCGGCGCGCTCGGAAAAAAGGGCGCGATCTCGGCGCTGCTTGCGACGCTGGGCAAAATGTCGCCGGAAGAGCGCAAAGTCCAAGGCGCGGCGATCAACGGCCTGAAGGACAAGGTCAGCGAGGCTTTGACCAATCGCAAGGCGGCGCTAAAGGCGGCGGCGCGCGAAGCGCAGCTCGTCGCCGAGGCGGTCGATGTGACCTTACCGGCCCGCGCGAGCGGGATCGAGACCGGGCGCATTCATCCGATCACGCAGGTGACGGACGAGCTCACCGCGATTTTCGTCGACATGGGCTTTTCTGTCGCCGAGGGGCCGGACATCGAGAGCGACGACTATAATTTCACAAAGCTCAATTTCCCGGCTGGCCATCCGGCCCGCGACATGCACGATACGTTCTTCTTCTCGCCGGACGACAAGGGCGAACGCAAGCTGCTGCGCACCCATACGAGCCCCGTGCAAGTGCGCACGATGCTGACCCAGAAGCCGCCGATCCGCATCATCTGCCCTGGCCGCACCTACCGCACCGACTTCGACCAGACCCATACGCCGATGTTCCATCAGGTCGAGGGTCTGGTCATCGACAGAAGCGCCAATCTCGGCCAGCTGAAATGGGTCCTGGAGGAATTCTGCAAAGCCTTCTTTGAAGTGCCGAAGATCGCGATGCGCTTTCGTCCAAGCTTCTTCCCGTTCACCTCGCCTTCGATGGAAGTGGACATTCAGTGCCGGCGCTCCGGCGGGGAAATCCGTTTCGGCGAAGGCGAAGACTGGCTCGAGATCCTCGGCTGCGGCATGGTTCACGCCAATGTCTTGAAGAATTGCGGCCTCGATCCCGACACATGGCAAGGCTACGCCTGGGGCATGGGAATCGACCGCATCGCCATGCTCAAATACGGTATGCCGGATTTGCGCGACTTCTTTGAGGCGGACGTACGTTGGCTCGATCACTACGGCTTCCGGCCGCTCGACATTCCGACCCTGGCGGGAGGGTTGAGCGGGTGAGCGATGCCGACGATCTTGCGTTGGAAGAGCTATCGGTTCTTCTTCTATTCCGCGGATCATTGGGAGCCCGCTCATATTCACTTCGTCTCAAGCGGACGAGAAGCAAAGTTGTGGCTCAATGACTGTAGCGCGGCCTCAACATGGGTTTCTCAGCCCGCGAGTTAAACGAGATCATCGGAAAGACGCGCGAGCAGCGCGAGCGCTTTCTGGAGGCTTGGAATGACTATTTTGCAAATCGAAATTGAGGACAGCCGACCAGTGGAGGCGCGCTGTGAGGGCGATCATCTCAAAGTCACGCTCGCCGATGGACGCGTGCTACAAACGCCGCTTTGGTGGTACCCGCGGCTCGCTCAGGCTTTTCCAGCCGACAGATTAACGATCGAGCTAACCCCTCTAGGCGTCCAATGGCCGCGAATTGACGAAGACATCAGCGTGGCGAGCATGTTGCGCGGCGAGAAAGCGCTGGGCGCCAAGCCGCCGGCCTAATTCGACGGCCACGCGCAGGGCGATTTCGTTTTTGCTGAAAGTCCGCCACCCATGAAATTCACCCACTCCTGGCTCAAGGATCATCTCGAGACGACGGCTACGCTCGCCGAGATCGTCGAGACGCTGACGCGCATCGGCCTTGAAGTCGAAAGCGTCGAGAATCCCGCGACGAAATACGCCGGTTTCGTTGTGGCGCGGGTGATCGAAGCCAAGCAGCATCCGAACGCCGACCGGTTGCGCGTCTGCATCGTCGACGCCGGCGCTGCGCCGATCCAGGTCGTCTGCGGCGCGCCCAACGCCCGTACGGGAATGAAAAGCGTCTTCTCGCCGGTCGGCGCCTACATTCCGGGCAAGAAGATCACGCTGACCAAGGGCGTCATCCGCGGCGTCGAGTCGAACGGCATGCTCTGCTCGGCGGCGGAGCTTGAACTCTCAGACGACCATGAGGGCATCCTCGATCTGCCGGATGACGCGCCGGTCGGCGTCGCCTATGGCTCTTATGCCGGCCTCGACGATCCGGTCATCGAGATCAACCTTACGCCCAATCGCCCCGACGCGACCGGCGTTTCGGGAATCGCCCGCGATCTTGCCGCGGCCGGGCTCGGGACGCTGAAGACTAAGGCACCGTCGCCCATCGTCGGCGCGTTTGACTGCCCGATCAAGGTTCGGCTCGATTTCTCAGCCGCCGACGCGCATCTCTGTCCAGCCTTCGCTTTGCGCCTCGTCCGCGGCGTCAAGAACGGCGCTGCGCCCGAGTGGATGCAGAAGCGCCTCAGGGCGATCGGTCTGAGGCCGATCAATGCGCTGGTCGACATCACCAATTATGTGACTTTCGACCGCGGCCGCCCGCTGCACGTCTTCGACGCCGCCAAGGTTCATGGCGATCTGACGGTGCGCCGCGCGCGGAACGGCGAGAACGTGCTGGCGCTCGATGGCAGAACGTACGCGCTTGACGAGAGCATGGTCGCCATCGCCGACGAGCAAGGCGTTGAATCGATCGCCGGAATCATGGGCGGCGAGCAATCGGGCTGCGACGCATCGACACGCGACGTCTTAATCGAGAGCGCGCTTTGGGACCCGCTGAATATCGCCCAGTCTGGCCGCCGGCTCGGCATATCGACGGATGCGCGCTATCGCTTCGAACGGGGCGTTGACCCGGCCTTCTGCATTCCCGGCGCCGAGCTCGCGACGCAAATGGTCATCGAACTTTGCGGCGGCGAACCTTCGGCGCTGCTCGTCGCGGGGACGCCGCCGAAAGGCGCGAAGCTCGTCGCTTTTCCCTATAGCGAAGTCGCCCGGCTGACCGGCCTCGACATTCCGCGCGCCGAGGGCGAGGCGATCCTCGCCAAGCTCGGCTTCAAGGTCCTCGATGACGCCAAAGTCGAGGCGCCGTCGTGGCGGCCGGATATCGACGGCAAGGCGGATGTCGTCGAGCAGATCGTGCGCATCGCGGGGCTTGATCGCGTGCCGCAAGACCCGCTTCAGCGGCTCGAGCCGAGCGTCGCCAAGCCAGTGCTGACGCTGCTGCAGAAGCGCACGCGCGCATCCAAGCGCGCGCTTGCCGCGCTCGGTCTTCGCGAGGCGGTGACCTGGTCATTCATATCGAAATCCAACGCCGAACTTTTCGGAGGCGGTTCTCCGATGCTCGCCCTCGCCAATCCGATCGCCGCCGATCTTTCTGATATGCGGCCAAGTCTCATTCCTGGTCTTGCGGCCGCGGCGGAGCGCAACGCGCGGCGAGGCTACCGCGACGTCGGCCTCTTCGAGGTCGGACAGATATTCTTAGGCGACGGCGAGAACGATCAGCGCATGGCGGCGGCCGCGCTCAGGCGCGGCACCGCCAAGGCGGAAGGGGCTGGACGTCACTGGCTCGGCGGCGGCAAAGTGGTCGATCCATTCGACGCCAAGAGCGACGTCTTCGCCGTGCTTGGCGCGCTTGGGATTCCGACCGGCGGTTTGCAGATCGTTCCGGGCGGCGCGCGTTTTCTCCATCCCGGGCGCTCGGCGACGTTGCAGTTCGGACCGCAGAACGTCATCGGCTGGTTCGGTCAATTGCATCCTGACGCGCTCGAGGCGCTGGACGCCGAAGGCCCGCTCGCGGCTTTCGAGATCATTCTCGACGCCTTGCCCCAACCCAAAGCGCGGGCGACGCACGCCAAGGCAAAGCTCGAGCGATCGGAGTTCATGCCGGTCGAGCGGGATCTCGCCTTTGTCGTGGCGAAGGACGTGCGCGCCGCCGATCTCGTCAGGGCGGCGCAAGCCGCCGAGCGTAGCCTCGTAGCCTCGGCTCAGGTCTTCGACGTTTATGAGGGCCAAGGCGTGCCGGAGGGTCGCAAATCCGTGGCGATCGCGATCACCCTGCAACCGAGGGAGCGAACATTGACCGATGCGGAGATTGACGCGGTCATCGCCAAGATCGTCGCGGAGGCCGCAAAGAAGACCGGCGCGGCTTTGAGAGCTTGAGATCATGAGAGTTACGAGGGCGTTTGCGCTCTCCGCGACCTTGCTTGGCGGCGCCTCAGCCCTTGGCGGCGCCTCAGCCCTTGTCGCGCCGAGCTTGGCGCGCGCCGAGACCTACCCCGATTGCGAGAAATTCGAGGACGCGTTTGCCTATAATCGTTGTCTCGCCTCGCATGGGCCGGTCGCCGGCCAGGCCCATACGGTCGCCATGCCGCCCGACGCCGTTCCCGGAATGCACGGCGCGCAAAGCTCGGATGCGATTCATCGCACCCGCAACGGCCGCATGAGCATGACGATTGATGTCGAGCCTGAAAAGCCTTTGCCGCGCCAAGGAAAATCGCCTCGCGCAATGTCGAAGCATAATTAAACTAGTTATGATTGTTATATATTTTATATTCTAGATTTTCTTCGTATATTATGCTATCCATCTCTACGAACAGATAAATCCTGCATTCTCGCGAAGTGAAATAGCTTTCGAGGCGCTCGCCAAAGCCCCTTGATTTTGCGCTGCAGCGTCACACATGACCGGCTCACGAAAGAGCGGTCGGCGGCGGGACGAATGTGATGAGCGAAGTGATCTCCGCCAATCGCCTGATTGACGGCGTCGTCGTCTTTCAGACCGCGAGCGGATGGGCCGAGGATTTCGCCCAGGCCGCGGTCTATGAAGACGAGCAGTCGACGAAAGCGGCGTTGGCCCTCGCCAAAGAAGACGAGGCGCGCAATGCCGTCGTCGAGCCGTATCCGGTGGTCGTCGAGATGCGCGCCGGCCATTACGCGCCAAAGGCTCTTCGCGAGGCCATCCGCGCCGCCGGACCGACGACGAGGCCGGATCTCGGCAAGCAGGCGCAAGGCCAGTCGCCGCGCTTTGTCGCGCGCGCCTAACGGAGACAAGTTATGTACCGCTATGACGAATTCGATGCGGCCTTCGTCGCGCAAAGGGTGAGCCAGTTCCGCGATCAGGTCGAGCGCCGCGTGCGCGGCGATCTGACGGAGGACCAATTCCGGCCGCACCGTCTGATGAACGGCCTCTATCTCCAGCTCCACGCCTATATGCTGCGGATCGCGGTGCCCTACGGCACGCTGGCGTCCCGCCAGATGCGCAAACTCGCCGAAATCGCCCGGAAATACGATCGCGGCTACGGCCATTTCACCACGCGGCAAAACTTACAATTTCACTGGCCGGCCCTGAAGGACGTGCCCGACATTCTCGCCGAACTCGCCAGCGTCGAAATGCACGCAATCCAGACATCGGGCAATTGCATCCGCAATGTCACAGCGGACCATTTCGCGGGTGCGACGGCCGACGAGATCGTCGATCCCCGGCCCTATGCCGAGATCATCCGGCAATGGTCGTCGCTGCATCCCGAGTTCTCGTTCCTGCCGCGCAAATTCAAGATCGCGGTCAACGCCGCGCCGAAGGATCGCGCCGCGATCCAGGCTCATGACATCGGCCTGCAAGTGGTGCGCAACGACAAGGGCGAGATCGGCTTCACGGTCTATGTCGGCGGCGGCCTCGGGCGCACGCCGATGATCGCCCATAAG
>DATGHD010000040.1:0-15598 GCA_035308145.1 Roseiarcus sp. | reverse complement strand
CACGCGCGGGCGCTTGGCGAAGCCTTCGACAAGCCGGCGGTCTTCGCGCGGCGCGGCGACGAAACCGCCGTCGCCGGCCCGTCGGCGCTGCTCGATGCGGTCACCGACGCCGGGCGCAAGGGCGTGACCTTCCAGCGCTACAAGGGCCTCGGCGAAATGAACAAGGACCAGCTCTGGGAGACGACGCTCGACCGCGAGGCGCGCTCGCTGCTGCAGGTGAAGATCCGCGAAGCCGACGAAGCGGACGACATTTTCGTCAAATTGATGGGCGACGTCGTCGAGCCGCGCCGCGAGTTCATCCAGGACAATGCCTTAAGCGTCGCGAATTTGGACGTGTGAGGAACCGCTACAAGCTGTTTATGGTTTTCCTGCTAATTTCTGGATGAGTTCGGTTGCGCTTGATATGGCCTGTCCCGTTAGAACATAGACAAAATTCGCGTCTTCGCCGGGCAGGCAGGACGCCTCTACGTGAAATGAAAAAAAGGCCAAGGCATAGGACGCTCCGATATCTCTTGCGTAGCGCTGCTTGGCCTGCGACCTTAATTCTTTAGCCACAACCCTTCGAAACTGCTCGGAACACTCCTTAACCGGACCGTGAGTCTCGAGCCAGTGGTTGGATGCATAGTCTAGCGCTCTGCCGAAATGTTCAGCGGCTTCTTCGGAGAGGGCGCCAATCCGTCGCGAAGCATCGGCAAACTCTTCCTTGAGTCTCGCCGCGCGCGCTTCGCGCCACTGTCGCTTCACGCTTTCAAACATCGTTTTTCCAGTTTGAATTTGAAAGTGTTGAGACGGATCAGAAAGTTTCTGGCAACGTCACTCGTAAGGGTAGCAGCGTTCCGAGGTTTCCTTTCGGCTTATCGATGAGGATACCTCGGACCCGGTTTCGACGATTGAAGTCGCAACGCCACGCGGAACGCTGCTGATCATGGGCGAACCGCGCGAGGAAGGGCGCATTCTCATCGCAGCCGGCGTTCATGTGTCGTCGCGAGGCGTTACGCGCAATCAGGTCGGGATCGCCAATTTGAGACTGATCGCCGAGGCGATCATGGAGGAATTGGACTATGACGAAATCCGCGTTGAAGGAGAAATTCGCACGACTGGGGCCAACCCACGTCGTCGACCTCGTCCGCTCAGGTTCGTCAGAAGTCGCGGCTCTGGCGCCGAGCTCGGATTTGCGCCGCGTCAAGACGATTGAGGCGATTCTCGCCCTCAGGCGCCGCGGCCTTTCCATGCTAAAGGCCAAGCGCGCGATCGAGACCGCTTCGAAGGAAGGCAAGGTCGTCTTGACCGTACCTGTCGTCGACAGCGTCGCCGCCCTCGCGGGCGAGTTGCGCGCCGCCGGCTTTTCTACCTCGATCTTGACGCCGCGCTCCGTGGACGTGCGGCGCTTGCGCGAACGCCTCGGCCTCTCGCAGGAGCAATTCGCCCTGCGCTTCGGATTCGATATCGACGCCGTGCGAAACTGGGAATACGGACGTCGCGAGCCCGACACCGCCGCGAAAAGCTACCTCATGGTCATCGACCGCGAGCCGGCCTGGGTCGAAAAGGCGCTTGCTCTGCCGGCGCCATGAGGTCGGCGTCCCCTCACGCGGCCTTGCCGAGCAGGACAACCTCGTCGGTGAATTCCCACTCGTGCGGCGCGAGCTTGGTCTGACCCTCGTCGATCCAACTGGCGAGCTTGACGACGCGGCCCATTTCTGGGCCCGCCTCGTCGGGCGCCTCGGGCTCGACAATTTTAAGACCATGCCCGTCGAGGAAGAAGGTATGTTCGCCGAACACGGTATTGAGCCGCTCCGAGAGAGGATGGTCAGGAGGAATCGGACGCGCGTCGAACTGGGTGAGGACTCGATCGATATTCGCGTTGGTTAGTCGCATCTCAAGGTCTCCTTCCAGTTACAGTGTCGCGCCGCGCTCCCCGCGCCGGCCTCGGTCATGAAGTCTCGTACTTAACGCTGCTTCGCTCACGGCGTCGAAGCGACGAACGTGGCGCTTCGCGGAACCGCCGCCTGTCCGCAAATGTCAGGTTTCCCGGGCGGCGATCAGGGTCAGCGCGCCGTTGTCGGCGATGCCCGCGGCCACAACCTGCGACGGCTGGACGCCTCGCTCCTGAAGAACGGCCGACGCTTGCTGCGAAGCCTCGACCGCGTCCTGCAGCTTCTGCATGTCGTCGCTGCTGGCGTTCGAAACGACGGCGAAAACGATCGCCTGATCCGATGACGACAATTCCTCCACGTGGACCACCGTCACGTTGGTGACCCGAATAACGGATTGGACCTCGGAGGAATCGACCGCGGCGGCGCGCAAGAGGTTCGGCGCCTGGGCGAAAGCTTGCGACGCCAGGAGCAGAGCCGCGCTCGCCGCGAAGGCGAATATCGTTGGAATGCGCATGACCTCCTCCCTCAGCGAAGATAATTTTCGACAAGGTTCATACCAACGAAATCTGGTCGTCCGCTGTCGGCCATGAGGTCATTCGGTGAATCCGACGCGGCAATTTGGTGAAATTGATGCAGCAAAAATGTGCTGCGTGCGGTTTTACGGGTGTCGTTAGTCGGCAAGCGCTCGCGGCCGGCGCGGCCGAGGCAAGCGCGTCGCGCTTACCGTTGCGCGCCGCCGCCTTTCCACGCTTCTTTCGCAACATCAAGGAAAGCGAGATATTCAGCCTTCTCGACGCCGCTCGGGGGATCGCCGAAATAGACTTCGACCCGCGCGATCCTCTCGCCTTCGAAGATGAAGCGCTCGGCGTTGCGAAAACGCGCGCCGGTCTTCAGCTCGCATTCGTAAACGACGAACGCCTCGTTTCCGCTCTCGACGATCGTTTCGATGCGATGGGCGCGAATATATTCGGCGTTCGGCCAGCAGCGGGCGAAATAATCGGCGCGGCCGATATTGTCGTCGTACGGGCTGACGAAGATGAAATCGTCGGCAATGAGCCTTTCGATGGCCGCTCGGTCTTGGCGCCGATAGGCTTCGAAACAGCCACGCACGAGATCAGCAAGGGGCGGGCGCATGGCCTTGCCCTACGCCGGCTCGGCGACTTTTTTTAGATAGGCGGCCAACTCGACCGTCTCATCCTCAGCGAGGAACGCTGCATAACGCAGCGCCTCGTCGATGTCCTCAGATTCGAGATAGGGATAGTTCTCTAATATCGTTTGGCGCGTTTCGCCGGCGGCGAGCAGCCCGAGCAGACGCGCGACCGGGAACCGCAAGCCTCGAATGCACGGTTTTCCGGAGCAGACCTCCGGGTCGATGGTGATGCGGGCAAAGGTCATGACGCTAGAATAGCCGATTGGTCGTTGACTCGCCACTAACACCAGGAAGGCCGAGCCGAACGTCAGATGGTCGAACCCTGGCTTTTCTCCCGCGTCGCTCCCGCCAAGAGCCGCGCGCTGCGCCCATAGGTGAACCAGGCCCAGGACCAATTGACGTAGACGGTGAGCCGGCTGCGGAAATCGACCAGCAGCATCAGATGCACCAGCGACCAGGTGAGCCAGGCCGGAAAGCCCGTCAAAGTGAAATGCTTGAAGTCTGCGATGGCGCGCGAGCGGCCGACGATCGCCATCGTCCCATAGTCGCGATAGCGAAACGGGCCGGGCGCCGGCCGGCCGGCAAGCCGCGCCTTCAAGAGCTTGCCGACATAGGCGCCTTGTTGCTTGGCGACCGGCGCAAGGCCGGGCACGGCCGCCCCGGCGCCGTCGTCGCAGCTCGCCGCGTCGCCGATGACGAAAATCTCCGGTCTGCCAGGTACGGAGCAATCAGGTCCGACTTTGGCGGCGCCATTGCGCGCGGCTTCGGCGTTGAGCCAGCGCGCCGCCGGCCGCGCCTCCGTGCCCGCGCACCAGAGGACGGTCGACGCCTCGATGCGCTCATCGCCAACCATCAGCCCGTCCGCGTCGATCTCCTTCACCGTCTCGTTCAAGCGCAATTCGACGCCGAGCGAATGCAGAGCCTTGGCGGCGTAGTCGGAAAGACGCGGCGGGAAAGCGGAGAGCACGCGGCTTCCCGCTTCGCAGAGCACGATCCGCGCCGAGCGCGGATCGATCGCCTTGAAATCGCGCGCCAGCGTCGAGCGCGCCATCTCCGCGATCGTGCCGGCGAGCTCGACGCCGGTCGGGCCGGCGCCGACCACGACGAAGGTCAGGAGCTTGGGGATCAGCCGCGGATCGTTGCATTCCTCCGCTTCCTCGAAGGCGCCGAGCAGGCGCTCGCGGATGGCCAAGGCGTCGGCCAAAGTCTTCAGGGTTCGCGCGTCCTCCGCCCATTCGCCATGGCCGAAGAAACTATAGGCGGCGCCGGTCGCGAGGACGAGGTAGTCGTACCCTAGCTCGCGGCCGCCGGCGAGATGGACGAGGCGGCGCTCCGCATCGACGCCGGTGACCTCGGCCATCAGCACGCTGACATTGGCTTGTCGGCGCAGCAACGCGCGGCTCGCCGTCGCGATGTCGGCCGGCGACAGCGCGGCGGTCGCGACCTGATAGAGCAGGGGCTGGAAGAGATGATGGTTCGTCTTGTCGACTAGCGTGATCTCGGCGTCCGCGCCTTTCAGAGCCTTGGCCGCCGCCAGGCCGCCGAAGCCTGAGCCGACGATGACGATGCGAGGTTTGGAGGGCGGAGCGGGCATGGCGAACGTCCTACCATATTCGCCTTTTCCCGAATGCCCGCGACGTGCTCGGCGTCAAGGCCAATCCCGCCTACGCGGGCTCAGTTGCCGCTCACTCCGCCGCCTGCGCCGCCGCGGCGCGCCAGTCGAGCGTCACAAAGCTCAGAACAAAGGCCCCGACCGCGCAAAGCGCAATCGTCGCGACCATCGGCAGCGGCGTTCCGTTGTAAATGAGGCCGGCGATCGCGATCGTCGCGCCGCCGGCGATCATCTGCAGCGTGCCGCCGAGCGCCGAGGCGAGGCCGGCGATCGGCCCATGCTCCTCGAGCGAGAGCACCATGGTCGAAGGAATCACCAGGCCGAGCCAGGCGTAGGCGCAGAACAGCAGCGTGATCAGAACCCACATATTGTCGACGCCGGCGGCGAAGACGACGAGCAGGATCAGCGCGAAGGCGGCGTAAAGCGAAACCGCCGTCGCGACGACGCGCTCGATGCCGAAGCGCGCGCCGAGCCGCGCCGCCAATTGGGACGAGCCGATGAAGCCGATGGCGTTGACCGAGAAGCACAAGCTGTATTGGGTCGGCGTCAGCCCGAAATGATTGATATAGACGAAGGACGACATCGCCAGAAAGACGAAGAAGCTCGCCATGCCGAGACCGCCGATGAAGGTCAGGCCGAGAAAGCGCCAATCCGTGATGAGCCGCGCAAAGCCGTTGACGAGATTGGCGAGCGATATGCTGACGCGCTCGTGGTGCGGACGCGTCTCCGGCAGGAACAGCGCGACCAGGCCATAGCCGATCAGCGCGGCGAGCGTCACGGCGGCGAAAACCGCGCGCCAGCCAAAGGGAATGATCAGCGCGCTGCCGGTCAAAGGCGCGAGGATCGGCGAGACGCTGAAGACCAGCATGACCAGGGACAGCAATTGCGTCGCCTCGAGGCCGGTGTGCAGGTCGCGGATAACCGCGCGCGGCACTACCATCAGGCACGAAGCGCCGGCGCCCTGAATGAAGCGGAAGCCGATCAGCCAGGCGATGTTGGGCGAGAGGCCGCAGCCGATCGAGCCGACGATGAACAGGGCAAGGCCGAAATAGAGCGGCCGCTTCCGCCCAACCGCGTCGGAAATCGGCCCATAGATGATCTGGCAAAGGCCGAAGGCGAGGAAAAAGGCCGTCAGCGTCATCTGCGTCGTGGCGGTCGAGGCGTTGAGGCTCGCCGCGATAGAGGGCAGCGCGGGCAAATACATATCGATGGCGAACGGACCGACCGCCGACAGCAACCCCAGAACGATGGCGTCTTTGGCGTAGCGCGAAAACGTCACGGGCGATTCATCCGATCTGGCGCTTTTCGCGCCGAAGAAAATTCTAGCGCCGCCTGAGAGACAAGGCGATTGAGCGCTTCCTGAGCCCTTAGAAGACGCTTTTGCGTGACGCCAGCCGACAGCGGTCCGGAAATGACAGCATAGAATCTTGACCGGCGCCGGTCGATTACGCGGCAGGTAATCGCCGCCGGCTGGTTTCGCCAGCCGCTAGCCGAAAGTCGCCGCCTTCTGTTACCTTTGCGCAACAGCGGCGGCTCCAGCCCCGGGCTGGGCGGCCAATGGGAGGAATTTTTGCGATGACCGCGCTCACCCAAAGCTATGTCCATGGCGCCAGCGCGACGCCGCTTCTCGGCGAGACCGTTGGGCAATTGCTCGATCGCGTGGCCGCGAAAGGCCCCGATCGTCCGGCCTTGGTCGCGCGCCATCAAAATGTCCGCTGGACCTACAAGGAGGTTCGCGACCGCGCCAATGATCTTGCCGCCGGCTTGATGGCGCTCGGCCTTGCTCCCGGCGAGCGGATCGGCATCTGGTCGCCGAACAATTCCGAATGGGTCTTGACCCAATTCGCCACCGCCAAGGCCGGGCTGATCTTGGTCAATATCAATCCCGCCTACCGCGCCCATGAATTCGAATATGCGATGAACAAGGTCGGCTGCAAGGCGCTGATCCTTGCGGCCGGCTTCAAAGGCAACGACTATCTGGCGACCTTGCGCGCGATCGCGCCGGAGATCGAGGGGGCCTCGCCCGGCCGCCTGATGGCGAGCCGGCTGCCGTCGCTGAAGATCGTCATCCGGCTCGGCGAAGAAAAAAGTCGCGGCATGCTCAACTTCGCCGATGTCGCAAAGCCTGCGACCAAGGCGCAGCTCGCCGACCTCGCCAGGCTGGAAGCAACGCTGCAATTCGACGATTCCATCAATATCCAATTCACCAGCGGCACGACGGGCGCGCCGAAGGGCGCGACGCTGACCCATCACAACATCGTCAACAACGGCTATTTCATTGGCGAAGCCATGCGGCTCTCGCCGGCCGACCGCCTGTGCATCCCTGTGCCGTACTATCATTGCTTCGGCATGGTGCTCGGCAACTTGGCCTGCGTGACCCATGGTTCGTGCATGGTCTCGCCGTCGGAGGGCTTTGATCCGCTCGCCGTCCTCGAGACGGTGGAGGCCGAGCGCTGCACCGGCCTCCACGGCGTGCCGACGATGTTCATCGCCATTCTCGGCCATGCGGAGTTCAAGCGTTTCGATCTCTCGACATTGCGCACCGGCATCATGGCCGGGTCGCCCTGTCCGGTGGAGGTGATGCGGCGGGTCAATTCCGAAATGCATATGAACGAAGTGACGATCGCCTATGGCATGACTGAGACGAGCCCGGTGAGCTTCCAAAGCGCGTATAACGATCCGCTCGAGCGGCGAGTCTCCACCGTCGGGCGCATCCAGCCGCATCTCGAAGTCAAGATCGTCGACAGCGAGGGCCGGATCGTGCCGCCGGGAACGCCCGGCGAATTGCTGACCCGCGGCTATAGCGTGATGCGCGGCTATTGGGGCGACGCCGAGGGCACGCGGAAAGCCATCGACGAAGCGCGCTTCATGCACACCGGCGATCTCGCGACAATCGACGCCGAGGGCTATTGCAACATCGTCGGCCGCATCAAGGATGTGGTCATCCGCGGCGGCGAGAACATCTATCCGCGCGAGATTGAGGAATTCCTCTATACGCATCCCGCGATCGCCGACGTGCAGGCGTTCGGCGTGCCGGACAAGCACTATGGCGAACAGCTTTGCGTCTGGATCAAGCTGAAGAAGGACGAGAAATTGGGCGAGGAGGAGGTCGTCGCCTTCTGCCGCGCGTCGATCGCCCACTACAAAGCGCCGAAATATGTTCGCTTTGTCGACGAGTTCCCGATGACGGTGACCGGCAAGGCGCAGAAATTCCTGATGCGCGAAAAGATGATGGGAGAATTGGGGCTGGTCGTGGAAAAGACGGCTTAAAGTAGCTCAAAGCCGGGCGGCCGCAGCGCCTCTTCATCGAATGTCGCCGTACGTGAGCAGCCGGCCTGGGCGTTCAGCGCGCCGATGAGCGCGTCGGCGAACGAGCCGCAACGCGCTTTCAAGGTTGTCATCGCGGCGAAGACTTCCTGTTCGCTTTCAACGATCAGAACGTCGATCTGCAGGATGCGCTCGATGGTGGCTGCGAGGCTCCGATCAGAGAGGCGATAGGCCCGCTTCAGCACCCACGCCGTCTCGACCATTGCAACGAGGCTGACGAAGCCCGGATCGTCGAGGCTGAGCTTGCCTTCCATCAGTTGCGTTGCTTTTGGCGACTGAACGGGGTCGTCCTGCGCGATGTAGCGTACGAGAACATTTGTATCGAGGCCGATCACCTGCGACGGCGCCTAACGCTGCGCGCGGCCTCCGCTGCGCCGGCGGCAGCGGCCTCAGCCATATCTTCAATCGTCACAGGTTCTTTGGGCGGCGCGATAAAGCCGCGCAAGGCCGAAGCCGGAAGCTTCGGCAACAGGACCGCGGTTCCATCCGGATGCATGAAAAACTTCACCCGATCGCCGGGTTTCAAATTCAGGCGCTCCCTGACAGGCTTGGGGATCGTCGCCTGACCCTTGGCGGTGATCGCGGATTCCATTTGTGTCTCCATTACTTTCCATAGAAAGTAATACCGACGGGCGCGCGCGTCAACGGCGCGGGAACCCCTTCTCCCCGGGTAGCGGGAGGAAGGGAGTAGGTCTCGACAAGTCGGCGCCGAGCGTGAATGCTGACCGGCGTTCGACCCGCCGCGGAGGCAAACCCATGGCGTTTGACCGAGCCGAAATCCGCGAATGGCTCGAAGCCAATTGTCCGCCGGAAATGCGCCAGCCCGTGCGCGGCGACGAAGACATTTGCTGGGGCGGCCGCCATTGGGCCTTTCAATCGGAAGCCCAGAAACTCTGGCTCGAGCGCATGGCCGCGCGTGGGCTAACCGTGCCGACCTGGCCCAAGCCTTACGGCGGCGCCGGCCTCAGCCGAGAGGACGTAGCGATCTTGCGGGACGAAATGCGCCGCATCGGCGCGCGGCCGCCGCTCACCAGCTTCGGCATTTCGATGCTCGGCCCGGCGCTGCTCAAATTCGGCAATGAGGAGCAAAAGAGGCTCCATCTGAACCAAATCGCGCGCGGCGAAATCCGCTGGTGCCAGGGCTATTCCGAGCCGGGGGCCGGCTCGGACCTCGCCTCGCTCCGCACCAAGGCCGAGGACCGCGGCGATCATTTTCTCATCAATGGCCAAAAAATCTGGACGTCCTACGCCGACAAGGCGGATTGGATTTTCTGCCTCGTCCGCACCGACCCGGGCGCGAAGAAGCAGCAGGGCATATCCTTCGTGCTCATCGACATGGCGACGAAAGGCGTCTCGACCAAGCCGATCGTCTTGATTTCCGGCAAGTCGCCGTTCTGCGAAACCTTCTTCGATAATGTCGAGGTTCCGAAGACGAACCTTGTCGGGGCGCTCAACCGCGGCTGGGACATCGCCAAGTATCTTCTGACCCACGAGCGCGGCGCGATCAGCGGCGACGGTCTCGCCCTCTTCGACATCGAGGCCTTGAACAAGGCGGCGGCCTCCGCCGCAAAGGCTTCCGGCGGCAAGCTCCACGATCCTATCCTGCGCGCCGATATCGCGCGCGCGGCAATCGACACTTACGCCTCTGCGGCGACGTTGCAGCGCTATATGGAAGAGGCTGCCGCCGGCGGCGAGCTCGGCGCGCGCTCGGCCGTGCTCAAATACGACGGCGCCGAGCTCAACAAGCGCCGGCTCGAACTGTTGATGTCGCTCGCCGGCGCCGAGGGCCTGACTTTCGACGGCAATCTCGGCCCGGAGAGCGACCTCGCGCAGCGCTGGCTCCGCTCGAAAGGCAATTCGATTGAAGGCGGGACGTCGGAAATCATGCTCGACATCGTCGCCAAGCGAATTTTGGAGCTGCCGAGCGAATGACACCGAGAGACCGCGCGGAGGCTGATCCTCCCCCGCTGTCGCGGGGGAGGATAATGCGCATGCTCGCCCTGACCGAAGAGCAACGCCTCTTGCGCGATTCGGCCAAGGCGGCGATCGCCGACAAGGCCCCAATTTCGCTCTGGCGCAAGCTGCGCGCCAGCAATGACGAAGCCGGCTATTCACGCGACTTCTGGCGCCAATGCGCAGAGATGGGCTGGGCCGGGATCCTGATCCCGGAGAGCCATGGCGGTCTCGACTTCGGCCTCGTCGGCGCCGGGCTGATCGCTCGCGAGATGGGCCGCACGCTCGCCGCTTCGCCCTTTCTCTCGACAGCGGTCATGGCGGCGCGAGCGATCGCCCCTGGCGGCGGGGAAACGCAGAAGAGCTTGTGGTTGAAGAGAATCGCCGCCGGCGAGGCGGTCGTTTGCGTGGCCATCGATGAAGGGCCGCGGCATGACCCGGCGCGCCTGTCGACAAGCGCGGTCGAGATCGCGGGCGGCTGGCGGCTCAATGGCGAGAAGACTTGTGTCCTCGACGGCGCCGCGGCCGACGCTTTTCTTGTGGCGGCGCGAGCGGGCGACGCCCGGGCGTTGTACCTTGTCGCAGCGAATGCGCCAGGCGTCTCGCGTGGCGCCCGCACGTTGGTCGACGGACGCCGTGTCGCGAGCCTCAGGCTCGACAATGTCGAAGTCGCCGCCGACGCCAAGCTCGGCGGCGGGGCGAAGCTGATCGACGACGTCCTCGACGCCGGGCGCGGCGTCCTAGCGGCCTCGCTTTGCGGCGTCGCCGAGGAGGCCTTCGCGCGAACGCTCTCCTATCTGAAGCAACGCAAGCAATTCGATCGCACGATCGGCAGCTTCCAAGCCTTGCAGCATCGCGTCGCCACGATGCATGTCGGAATCGAGAACGCCTGGTCGGCGACGCTGAAGGCGCTGCAGGCCTTGGACAAAGGCGCGGCCACGGCCCCGCTTCAGATCGCCATGGCCAAGGCCAAGGCGGGGGACGCCGGACGCTCGGCGACGGCTGAATGCTTGCAATTGCACGGCGGCATCGGCATGACCGACGAGTTCGACATCGGGCTGTTCCTCAAGAAGGCGCGCGTTGACGCCGAACTCCTGGGCGATCCGGCCTTTCACGCCGATCGCGTCGCGACAATGCTCGGGTACTAGGGGGCGGGGCTTTGTTCACTCTGCAAGAACTTTTTTCGGTGGCCGGCCGAACCGCTCTCGTCACCGGCGGGGCGACCGGCATCGGCAGGTTCTGCGCGGAAGCCCTGCTGAGCGCCGGCGCGCGCGTATTCATCGCGTCACGTAAAGGCGACGCCTGCGAAGCGGTCGCCAAGGAGCTTTCCGCTATCGGCCCGTGCGAAGGCTTCGGCGGCACTGTCGCGAGCGAAGAGGGCGTCAAGGCGCTTAGCGCCGAGTTGCATCGGCGCACCGACAAGCTCGACATTCTCGTCAACAATGCGGGAACGACCTGGGGCGCGCCCTTCGAGACTTTCGAATGGAAAGCGTGGGAGCGGGTGATGGCGGTCAATGTCGCCGGCCTCTTTTCGCTGACCCGCGACCTTGCGCCGCTTCTGTTCAAATCGGGAACTAGGGAACGGCCGGCGAATGTGATCAACATCGGTTCGGTCATGGGCGCCATCACGCAGAGCGACCGCTCCTATTCCTATTCGGCGTCAAAGGCCGCGGTGCATCACTTGACGCGCATAATGGCGGCGGAACTCGCCGGCCGCCATGTGACGGTCAACGCCATCGCGCCAGGTCCGTTCATGAGCAAGATGACGGCCTTCTCCCTCTCCAAGGAAGAGGGGCTCGCCGCCGCCTTGGAAAGCGTGCCGATGAAGCGCGTCGGCAGGCCGCAAGACATCGCCGGAACCGTTCTGTACCTTGCCGGGGTCGGCGGCGCCTATACGACCGGCGCCATCATTCCTGTCGACGGCGGCGGCAGCGTCTATCCGCCGCCGCCCCTCTTCTTTCGCGAGGCCTGATGAGCAAGACGGCGGGCCGAACAATCGCCATTGAAGACCTGATCGCCCGCGTCGGGACCGAGACCGGCGTCTCGCGCTGGTTCACGATCGACCAAGCGCGGATCGATGCTTTCGCCGACGTCACGGAAGATCATCAGTTCATCCATGTCGATCCGGAGGCGGCGCGAGAGACGCCGTTCGGCGGGACGATCGCGCATGGCTTCCTCACCTTGTCGATGCTGTCGGCTCTTGGTCAGGACGCGCTGCCGCGCCCGGAAGGCGTCGCCATGGGCGTCAACTATGGCTTCGATAAATTGCGCTTTGTCGCGCCGGTGCCGGCGGGGAAAAGGATTCGCGGCCGCTTCGTCTTGCAAGCGGTCACTCAGCGCGGGCCGCTCGAGTATCAGATGCGCAATATGGTGACGGTCGAGATCGAGGGAAGCGAGAAGCCGGCCCTCGTCGCCGAGTGGCTGACGATGGTTGTGATGAAGCCGGACCACGCCAAGGCGGCGGCGAAATGACAATACGATTTGACGGACGCGTCGCGATCGTGACGGGCGCCGGCGGCGGGCTCGGCCGCAGCCACGCGCTGGGCCTGGCGGCGCGCGGCGCCAAAGTCGTCGTCAATGATCTCGGCCGCGACGGCGCGCCGCCGGAGGCCAGTCTTGCGGTCGTCGCGGAAATCGAAGAGACGGGCGGCGTCGCGATGGCCGACGGCGCCGATGTCGCCAACGCCGATCAGGTCGCCGCGATGGGTCAGGCGCGCCGAGGAAAAATGGGGCGGCGTCGATATCCTCGTCAACAATGCCGGAATATTGCGCGACAAGACCTTCGCCAAGCCCGAGACGATTGCGCAGCGCTTCGCCGAGATTTCCAATCCCGCCACCGCGCGTCCGCTCGACAACGCCTTTGGCCAGACTTTCAAATTCGTTGAGGCCGCGGCGCGGGCGATCGGCGTGACGTTGCCGAAGGGGTGACTTCAGGACGAAAGGCGCCATCCTCCCCCGCTTGCGCGGGGGAGGAAAAAGTCTTGTCGCTTTTCTCGCGCGCATCGCCATCCTTTCGCGCGTTGGCGCTGAGTCCGGCGCTGGTCTAAACTGTTCGGCTCATGGGAGGTCCCATAAAATGCGCGAAGCGGTGATCGTCTCAACGGCGCGGACGCCGATCGGCAAGGCCTATCGCGGCGCCTTCAACGACACGCAGGCCCAGACGCTCGGCGGCCACGTCATCGCCGAGGCGGTGAAGCGCGCAAAAATCGATCCGGCCGAGGTCGACGACGTGGTCATGGGCGCGGCCCTGCAGCAAGGTTCGACCGGCACGAATGTCGCGCGTCAATGCGCGCTGAGGGCCGGCCTGCCGACCTCGATCGCCGGCATGTCGATCGATCGGCAATGCTCATCGGGCTTGATGGCGATCGCCACCGCCGCGAAACAGATCATCGTCGACGGCATGAATGTGACGGTCGGCGGCGGCCTCGAGTCGATCTCGCTCGTCCAGAACGAGCACATGAACCGCTATCGCTACGCCGATGCGGCGCTCGTCGAGCGCCATCCCGACATTTACATGAGCATGCTGGAGACGGCGGAAATAGTGGCGCAGAGGTATCAGATCACCCGCGATCGCCAGGACGAATATGCGCTTAAATCGCAGCAGCGCATCGCCGCCGCGCAAGCCGCCGGCCGGCTCGACGCCGAAATCGCCCCTCTGCCGAGCCGGATGAAGATTGTCGACAAGGCGACCGGCGCGGTCACCGACAAGGACGTGGTCCTGAAACAGGACGAAGGCAATCGCGCGGACACGACGCTCGCCGGCTTGCAGGCGTTGAAGCCGGTGTTCGCCGACGGGCTGACGATCAAGGCCGGATCGTACATCACCGCGGGCAACGCCTCGCAGCTTTCCGACGGCGCCAGCGCCGCGGTGCTGATGGAGGCCAAAGAAGCGGAGCGGCGCGGCCTCAAGCCGCTCGGAATCTATCGCGGCATTGCGGTCGCGGGCTGCGACCCCGACGAGATGGGGATTGGCCCGGTCTTCGCCGTGCCGAAGCTTTTGAAGGCGCATGGGCTAAAAATCGACGACATCGGCCTTTGGGAATTGAACGAGGCTTTTGCGGTCCAGGTGATCTATTGCCGCGACCGGCTCGGCATTCCGGACGAAAAGCTCAATGTCGACGGCGGCGCCATTTCGATCGGCCATCCCTATGGCATGAGCGGCGCGCGGATGACCGGCCACGCGCTGATCGAGGGGAAAAGGCGCGGCGTCAAATATGTCGTGGTGACGATGTGTGTCGGCGGCGGCATGGGCGCGGCGGGGCTGTTCGAGGTGGCGTGAGCGCCTGCGCCTTCTCCCCGCGTAGCGGGACGAAGGCGTCGGCCTGGCGTCGAAGGGTCGATATGTTATGATGAAACGATGAAGACAAAAGCGCTCAACGAGGCGATGCGGCGGGTCGAGGCCTGGCCGGAGAAGGCGCAGGAAGAGCTAGCTGAAATTGCGTTCGAGATCGATGCTACGCTGAAGGGCGGCAAATATCACGCAACGCCTGAAAAGCTTGCGGGGATCGATCGCGGTCTCAAGGCTGCACGGGAAGGCCGCTTTGTGGCAGACCAGGAAATCGAAGCGGTCTTCGTCCGACACCGTCGGGCATGAAGGTCGTATATACCGATCAGGCGCTGCGCGACCTTGACGAAATTCTGACATTCATTACTTCCAACTATCCGGCAATATCCTCAGCGTTTGAAAAGCGTCTCGTCCTTGTGACGGAGCGCATCGGCCGGCGGCCGGAAAGCGCGCAAGAGGTCGAGCAACGAGCAGGCGTTCGGGTCGCGCCGCTCATTCGTTATCCCTATAAGTTTTCTATCGAGTCACCGCCACGGCGGTTGAGATACTCCACATTCATCACGTGGCCCGCTCTCAGCCGCGCGACCGCGAGAATTAGGCTTGCCTTCGGGCCCCTTCTCCCGCTGCGCGGGAGACGGAGCCCCGTCTACAGCGCCTCGCTGAACTTCACCGCCTTGCCGCGCGACGGCGTCACGATCTCGCCCTCCCACATAACGCGCGCGCCGCGTACGTAAGTCCCGACGGGCCAGCCGGTGACCTCTTTTCCATCGTAAGGCGTCCAGCCGCAGCGCGAGGCGATCCACGAGTCGCGGATCGTCGCGCGGCGCTTCAGATCGACGATCGTCAAATCCGCGTCGTACCCCGCCGCAATGCGCCCCTTGTTGGCGATCCCGAACAGGCGCTGCGGCCCGGCGCTGGCGAGATCGACAAAGCGTTGCAAGGTCAGCCGGCCGCTAGCGACATGATCGAGCATGATCGGAACCAGCGTCTGCACGCCGGTCATGCCCGATGGGCTTTCCGGATAGGGTTTCGCCTTTTCGGCGAGCGTATGCGGCGCATGATCCGAGCCGAGCACGTCGATGACGCCGCTCACCAGCCCAAGCCAGATCGCCGCGCGATGGCGCGCGTCGCGGACCGGCGGGTTCATCTGCATTTTGGCGCCGAGCCGAGCGTAGTCATCGGCCGAAAGCGTGAGGTGATGCGGCGTCGCCTCGCAGCTCGCGACGTCCTTGGCGTTTTGCAGGACGCCGATCTCCTCGGCGGTCGAGATATGCAGCACATGGACCCGCGCGCGGGCCTCGCGGGCGATTGCGATGAGGCGTTCCGTCGAGCGCATGGCGGCGATCTCATCGCGCCAGATCGGGTGCGAGGACGGATCGCCAGGCGCGCGCAGAGGC
>DATGHD010000039.1:0-13970 GCA_035308145.1 Roseiarcus sp. | reverse complement strand
TGCGTCGATCACCCGGTCGCGCAAGTCCTGAGAGTAAGGTCCAGCCATTCCTGCTGGCCTCCGTCCAGCCAGCAGGTTGAATCAGAACGCCCCCGATTCGGGAATCCCCCCGCGATTCGGCCTAACCTCCGAACGCTCTAGATGATTCCTCGACGAGAAAGTCCGCGAGCAACTTTTGGCTCATCGCCGGATCTTGGCTGGCGGGGAATTTTAGTCGCGGCCTGGCCGTGAGATGAGGCGCGCGCGTCACGTCGAGAACCCCGGCGAGCTTCGTCATGTAGAGAAGCTCTTCCTTCGTCCGCAGATCGAAGGCGGCGAACCTTTTCCTGCCGTCGGCAAATTCTCGATCGGAAATTTCCCGTTCGGCGTAAGCGATCCAGGGCGAGTTCTTTTGGCTCAAGTCGAGACCGGACCCGATGTGCATGGGCGCTTTCCGTCGATCTCTGATCAAAGGCGGCAGGCTTTCAGGATAGAGGTCCCATAGGCTGCGCAGCGGCGCCTTGCCCATCGGCGCTCCGTTCGATCGTCGGATCAGCGCGGAGGCGGGAAGTTGAAGCGCGTAGCCGACAACCGTCGGATCGAGGAAGGGCTCCCTCGCCTCGACTTGAAAGCGCATGCTGCACCGATCCAGGCGCTGCAAGTTGGTGCGGTGCATGTCGGCGAGGCATTGCTCGCGCACAAAATTGCCCGCCGCGTCGCCTTCGGCAAACGCGAGTTCGAGCGGCGCATAGCCGGCGAAAAGTTCGTCAGCGCCCTCCCCGCAAAGCGCGACTTTATAGCCGTCCGCGTGGATTCCTCGCGCGAGCAAGTAGCTGCATAAGCCGTCGCGAACGACGCTCGGCTCGAAAGTCTCGGCCGCTTCGACCACATCGCCGATGCGCGACGAAATGCTTTCGTCATCGTCATCATCGTCGAAGGCGACGCGGCGCAGGTCAAATCCGGTCCGATCAGCGTAACAAGCCGCAAAAGCGTAGTCCGGCGCGCAATCGTCGCCCAGGAAGTACCCAGGAATTTCCGGCCGGACCTGGCGCGCGTAATGCGCGATCAGCGCGCTATCGACGCCGCCGCTGAACAGGATTGCGCAAGGAAGATCGGGGGGCACGCGGATGTGGACGGCGGCCGCCAGAAGGCGATCGAAGGTTTCCGGATCATGCCGGCCTAGCGTCGCGCCAGAGGTGATCGGGAGAGGGTTGAAGCGGACAATATTTCTTCGCGTCAAAAGATGGCCCGGCGGCAGAAGCATGACGTCGCCTTTGTCAACCGTCGACAACAAGGGCCGCATCTCCGAGCAAAAAAGATATTTCGCGCCTGCCTGGATCAGATAGAGCGGCTTGACCCCAAAGGGGTCGCGACCGGCGAGAAACTCTCCATTCGCCCGATCGAGCGCCACAAAAGCATACATGCCGTTGATGCGCTCGACGGCGCCCGCGCCCCATATTCTCAGAGCGGAAGCTAAAACTTCCGTGTCCGATGCGGTGCGGAAAGCGACGCCCTTCGCTTCCAGCTCGCGGCGCAGCGCCTCATGATTGTAGATTTCTCCGTTGAAGGAGACGACGATCCGATCATCGAAAGAGGCTTGCGGCTGGACAGCGTTGGCGCCGTCGACGATCTTCAAACGCCGCGTGCCCATCGCGGTCCGGGCGGAGAGACGGACAATCGGATCGGTGATTTCGCCGCGATGCTGAACGCCCTCGACAAGACGACGCACCGTCGCTTCGGCGTCGTCCCAATCAATAGCGACGGCTATGCCGCACATGAAGCGCAGTCGGGCAAAGCATCACGGGGCGTCGGCGGCGAAGGACTCACCTTTCCGAAGGGCGCCGATTCGCGGGCGCGAATGCGGCGATATCTATACGGATCGGTAATGTTTGCCCCGGCGAACGCGCCGGTGTTCGTCCGAAAAGCTTCAGCCCACCCGCCGTTCTGATTCGGCGGCGGGAAGTTCGAGCGTGATCATCAGACCTGGGTCGCGGGAAGCCGCCGAGACGCGCGCGCCATGCAGGGCTGCGACAGCGGCGACGAGGCTGAGGCCGAGGCCGTCTCCCGGCGCAGCCCGCGCGCGATCGACGCGATAAAATCGCTCGAATATTCGAGCAAGGTCGGCTTGCGGCACGCCGGGTCCGTTGTCTGCCACGAGAAGCCGGCGGGCCTCGCTGCGTATCCATATCTCGGCGCCGTCTTGCGTGTGTCTGATGGCGTTGTCGATGAGATTGGCGACGAGCTGGGTGAGCAGCTCCCTGTCGCCCGCCATCGGCAAGGGCGCCTCAAGTTCGAATCTCAAGACCTTGCCCTCGTCAGCGGCGGCCGGCTGAAAGGCCTCGGCGACTTCGGCGGCGATCGCCGCAAGATCGACATTCTTAAATCCGGCGCGGCGCGCCCCCGCCTCGATCTGGCCAATTCTCAAAAGCGCGGCGAAAGTCGCAAGAACGCCGTGAATATCCTCGATGGCCGCGTCGACGGCGCGCTCGATCTCGGCCGCTTCCGCCGGATGCGTCCGCACCGATTCCAAACGCCGTAGCGCCTTCGCTAAGGGCGAGCGCAAATCATGCGCAATGTCACTGCTGACGTGCTTGTTGGCTTCAAGGAGGGCGGCGGTGCGATCAAGTAACCGATTGAACGCACTCGCCAGACGAGAAAGGTCGGCGTCCCCTCTCGTCGTGGGGATCCGCCGGGCGAGGTCGCCGTTTATGATCTCCTGCGCAGTGGCGGTCATAGCGTCGATCCGGCGCAGAAAGACCGCGCTGATGGCGAGCCCGCCGAGCGCGCCGAGAATAATCGTGGCCGCGAGACCCCAAGCGAAGGCGACCAAGACGGCTCGTCGCGCCTCCGCGACGCCAGTCAGCTCGTCCCCGACCACAAGAATCGCGTCTGCGCCGAGCTTGGCGACCAGCGCGCGCTCCCAATCCGCGGCGCCGACGCCGCCCGCCTCGGGCTCGGGCTTTATGAACTCGACCATGCCTTCTCGATATTTGTGGTCAGCGGCGGCGGACGGCGGCAGGTTGCCGGCGATCAAGCGGCCGGCGTCATCTTCCAAGCGATAGTCGAGCGAACCGCCAGCCTGGGCGCGAGCGCGAACGTCTTCGGCAAGTTGCGCCATGCCGTGGGCGGTAAAATCGCCCTTTAGCGCAGCGGCCTCCTCATTCAGGCGTTCGTCGAGCTGCAGAATGATCTCGCGGCCGACGCTGAAATAGACGACGCAACCAAGAATCAGCGCCGACAGGGCGAATATGGCGAGATACGTCGCGACGAGGCGAAAGCTTGCCGCGCCGAGGAGCCTAGACAGAGGCACGGACGCAATATCCAACGCCGCGAATGGTGTGAATGAGCTCTATCGAGTGACCGCGGTCGACCTTGGCGCGCAGCCGGCTGACATGCGTCTCAACGATGTTCGTCTTGGGCTCGAAGGTGAAGCCCCAGACTTTTTCGAGCAGCATGGTTCGCGTCGCGATTCGCCCCTCATTGCGCAGCAAATATTCCAAGAGTTGGAACTCGCGCGGCTGGAGATCGACGTCCCTGCCTGCGCGGCGGACCGTCCGTTTGATCAGGTCCATCTCCAGATCGGCGACGCCGAGAATGGCGCGTTGATCGCTCAACGGCGGACGCCGCGCCAAAGCGCCGAGGCGCGCCATGAATTCCGCGAAGGCGAAAGGCTTGGCGAGGTAATCGTCGCCGCCGGCCTCTAGCCCCTCGACGCGATCGTCGATCCCGGAAAGGTTGGTCAGGAAGAGCGCCGGCGTATGGACGCCGGCGCGGCGGATCATTCTCAGAAGCGTTAGGCCGTCGAGTTCGGGAAGCATGCGATCGAGAACCAGGACGTCATGGCGCGCCTCCGCGGCAAGAAACAGGCCGTCTCGTCCATTCGCGGCGACATCAATGGAATGGCCGAGCTCCACAAGGTTCTTCTTGAGGAACGCGGCATTGTCTTCGTCGTCTTCAACGATCAGTATTCGCATGTCGTTTCGCGAGGCGAGTCTAGAGCGATTGCGGCGCCGACGCCCTCATCAGGAATCGTTGTCCACAACGCCTAATGCGTCTGGAAGCGCCCCAAAATGCCATAGAGGCAGCCTTTGAAGAGGAGGTAGAAGCCGACGCTGAGATAGCCGTAGACCACGAGCTCGAGAAACTGGAGCAGCCCGCCTTCCCTCAGCGCCATATAGCCGTATTGCGAGACGAAGCTGAAATTGGCGATGAACAGCGTCAGCAAATTGTAGGACGTATAGGCGGAAAGCCCCGCGAAAAGGCCCATGAGCAGGAAAGTCCGCCAAATCGGCCCGTCGAATATGGCGGAGACGAATTTGCGCATGGCTGGCCCGGCCGTTCCCGCACCGGCGCCGGTCGACCAAAATCGTCGGCCAGCGCCCTGTAGCTTCGGTTCGGTTCGGAACGGGCGGTTGTTACGACGGCGGCCGCGCTTCAGCGGCCGTAGAGGCCGATCAATTCCCCCTTCGCCAGGGTATGGAAGTGCAGATTGAACCCGACGAACGCTGCGGACGCGTTTTCGTCGGCATCCAGCTTATCGACATCCACGGCGAAGACCTGGACATGATAATGATGCGGCTTATCGCCCTTGGGCGGGCACGGGCCGCCATAGCCCGGCGTTCCGAAATCGGTACGAGATTGCACGGCGCCGGCGGGCATGAGATTCGCCTTGGGATCGCCGGCGTTCTTCGGCAGGGACGTGGTGGCCGCCGGAATGTTGAACACGACCCAGTGCCAGAAGCCGCTCCCTGTCGGCGCGTCCGGATCATAGATCGAGACCGCAAAGCTCTTTGTTTCCTTTGGCGCGCCGGACCAGCTTAGCTCCGGCGAGATGTTCTTGCCGCTGCAGCCAAAGGCATTGAAGACCTGCTCATCGGCGATCTTGCCGCCCTGCTTGATGTCTGGGCTCGTCACTTTGATCGCCGGCGCCGCGAAGGCGGTCGCCGCGCCGCCCAAAAGCAGCGCCGCCGCAAAAGCCATTTTACGCATCGTTCTTCCTCCTGCTCCCCGTAGCCGCCAAATTTGTCGTCGTTTTGGTCGGCCGGCTTTTTATCGACCGTTTGTCCGCGGCGACGCAAGGTTTTCCTTCAAACGACTTGCTTGCGCTCGCGCAGGCGCGTCTCGGCGCCGCAACCGCGAATAAATCCAGAGGCGCGGACGCCGCCGGCCCTACCAGCGGATCAGCGCCGCGCCCCAGGTAAAGCCGCCGCCCATCGCCTCGATCATCACGAGATCGCCCTTCTTGATGCGTTTGTCGCGGCAGGCGACGTCGAGCGCGAGCGGGATCGAGGCCGCGGAAGTGTTGCCGTGAAGATCGACGGTCTTGATCACCTTTTCCGGCGCGATGCCGAGCTTCTCCGCGGAAGCGTCGATGATCCGCTTGTTCGCCTGATGCGGGACGAACCAATCGATGTCGGCGGCTGTGACGCCCGCCTCGGCGAAGGCGGCCTTGATGACGTCGGTGACCATCCCGACGGCATAGCGGTAGACTTCGCGGCCCTCCATGCGCAAGTGTCCGGCGGTCTGCGTGGTCGAGGGGCCGCCATCCACATAGAGCTTGGCGCGATGCGCGCCGTCAGAGCGTAGTTGCGATGCGATGACGCCGCGCGAGGATAGCTTGCCGTCGCTTTCCTGCGCCTCCAGCACGATCGCGCCGGCGCCGTCGCCGAACAACACGCAGGTCGTGCGATCTTTCCAGTCGAGGATGCGCGAGAACGTCTCGGCGCCGATCACAAGGGCGCGCTTATGCGAGCCGGAGGACAGGAACTTGTCGGCCGTCGCCACCGCGAAGACGAAGCCCGAACAGACCGCCTGAAGATCAAAGGCGACCCCATGATGGATGCCAAGGTTGTTCTGCACCTGGGTCGCCGTCGCCGGAAAAGTGTAGTCGGGCGTCGCCGTCGCAACGATGATGAGATCGATGTCGGCGGCGGCGAGGCCTGCGTCGGCCAATGCCGCTTCCGCAGCCTTGGTGGCGAGCTGCGACGTCGTCTCGCCCTTCGCGGCGATGTGGCGTTCGCGAATGCCGCTTCGCTGCTGAATCCATTCGTCGCTTGTCTCGACCATATGCGACAATTCGGCGTTCGTCATCACGCGCGACGGGAGGTACGAACCGGTTCCAAGCACGATTGAGCGAAGCGTTTTTGCGGGCGCGGTCAAGTCGTCATCCTATTCAAGGGAGCCGTCACGACTCCGCCGCGGCGACCGGCGTCGCCGGCGCGCGCCCTTCGTTGGCGTGAGCGATCATTTCGCGGGTTTTGCCCAGCAATTCGTGGCGGACCATGTCATAGCCGACTTCGATCGCGCCAGCGAACCCATCGGCGTCGGCGCCGCCATGGCTCTTGATCACGACGCCATCGAGACCGAGGAACACGCCGCCGTTGACCTTGCTGGGATCGAGCTTGTCGCGCAGGGCCTCGAACGCGCCGCGCGCGAAGAAATATCCGAGGCGGGCGGCCCAGCTATGGGTCATGGCGTCGCGAATATATTGGGCGATCTGCCGCGCGGTGCCTTCGGCGGTCTTCAAGGCGATATTTCCCGTGAAGCCTTCCGTGACGATGACGTCGACGGTGCCCTTGCCAAGATCGTCGCCCTCGACAAAGCCGCGATAGTCGAGATTGGGAAAGTTGGCTTCGCGCAGGGCGCGCCCAGCGGCCTTGACCTCTTCGAGGCCCTTGATCTCTTCGACGCCGACATTGAGCAGACCGACGGTCGGGCGCTCGATGTCGAAGACGATGCGCGCCATGGCCGAGCCCATGATCGCCAGATCGATCAAGTGCTGCGCGTCGGCGCCGATCGAAGCGCCGACATCGAGGACGATCGACTCGCCGCGGAGCGTCGGCCACATTGCCGCGATTGCCGGACGATCGATCTGCGGCATGGTCCTGAGGCAAATTTTCGACATCGCCATGAGCGCGCCGGTGTTGCCGGCGGAAATCGCAACATCCGCCTCGCCTTTTTTCACGGCTTCGAGCGACAGCCACATGGACGAGGCGCGGCGGCCGGCGCGCAAAGCCTGGCTCGGCTTGTCGGTCATCTTCACCGCGATCTCGGTATGGACGATGCGCGATTTGGCGGCAAGCGAGGGATGGGCCTGCAGCAGCGGTCCGATCTGCCGCCGATCGCCGAAGAAAGAGAAGCTGACATCCGGTCGGCGGACTAGGGCGATCGACGCCGCCGGCACGACAACGGGCGGCCCGTTATCGCCGCCCATCGCGTCGAGCGCTATGCGAACGTCATTGTTCATTCTTGGCCCGTTCTCACCGCTGCCCTTTGGCGCCGCTCCGGCCCTTAAGCGGGCGCGGACAATAGCCACTTCGCCGCCCAACGCAAATCCGCTCATCCGCGGCGCAATTTGCCGCGATTCGCCTGCGCCGCGGGCCTTTCTTGTCGCAAAAATGCTCGTCAGATGCTGAGAAATTGCAAAGAGAGGCCGCTCGGGACGAGCCAGAGCGCCCAAGGCTTTCAAAGGCTCAGCCGCCTTTCTTCTGATCGGCAAGCGCGCTGAACGGCGAGGCGGGCGACTCCGGCTTAGCCTTCGGCGACTCGAAAGCAACGCCCGGCTTCCGGGGGTATGGATCAAGGCCGAGGGTCAGAAACTCGGCGGTCAGCGCGCCGAGATCGATTTTGCCGTCGACGATCGGATCTGGCCTGTCCTCGTCCTCGAATCTTGGGTCCTCGGCGGGCCTCCGAAGCCTCTCCGACGGCGGAGCGAAGCGCGTATCAATTTGCTCGACGAGCGAAGCCTCAAAAGGTTCGAGCGTCACCACGCAAGTCTGCGTGACATCCGCCGCAACTTCGCCGCGCACGATAATCGCGCCGCCCGCGCCGTGTTTCAGGCTGAAAGTCGCAACGAGCTTTCCGATCGCCGGCAAGCCGTTGAACGCAGCCAAAGCGGCGCGCTCGGCCTCATCGGCCTCGACGCGCATCTCCAGCCCTTCGCGGGGGATCGTTTCAACGCGAATCGGACGACTGAATGGCGGCCCGGCAATCATGGCTATAGAGCGCTTGTTTGAACCTGGTCGGGGTCAGGAAATCTGACCCGGCCCGCCGCGAAATCGTCAAGGCTCTGGCCGTCGAGCGCCTCGGCGCAAGCGCGAACGAATCGCGCCAGCGCAGGCGCCAAAGGGGCGGCGGCGACATTGGCTGCTCCATAGACGTTGCGGGCGAGCGCGGATTCGAGACGGTCGTTTGCCGGCTCGTCAAGCGCCTCGCCATAGGCCTTGTTCCGGCCGTAGAAGGCCTCGGCCAGGCGCTTCATCCGCTTTGGCACAGCCGTGTCGCCGACCCCCATCTCGCGCAAACCATCATCGAAATGGCGGAACACGCAGTCGGCGAGCTCTTGGGCGATTTCCATTCCTACGCCGGAAAAGGCGCTGAGGCGCCGCATTGCGAGGCCGGCGTGAAGCGTGACCATCTCGAACCGTCCATCGATCGTATCGGGCGCGCCAAAGTCGAGAAAGAGCGCCGGCCGTCGCGCCGACGCCACGATCTCGCCGTGAAGTTGCTCGATCAAAATACGGTTGGCGCGTCTGGCGCGCCAAGTCGCGAGGATCATGCCGTCGCCTTGCTTTTCGGAAGCGCCTTGGGTTAGGCATCGCAAGCGCCAATGGCAAGAAAAAACGGCGAAGGGCGAATGGAGAAGAAGATAATGCCGCGGGGTTCCCGGGCTTTGCGCGCTCCTGCGGCGCGGTTAACGCTGGTTTGTGCGCTCGCCGCCGGGCTCGGCGGCTGCATCGGCTACGACGGCGACTTTGATCGCGGCTATCAGATCGATGAGCGCACGTACTCGCAGGTGAAGATCGGCTCCACGACCAAAGAGGAGGCTCTTTCGCTGATGGGGACGCCTTCCACAACGTCAACGGTCGGCGGCGACGCCTGGTACTATATCGGCCAAAAAATGCATCGCGCGCTTGCTTTCATGCCTGTGCAAATGGAGGACCAAAACGTCCTTGCCCTCTATTTCAACAAGAACGGCAAAGTCGAGCGCATCGCCAATTACGGCATGAAGGACGGCCAGGTCTTCGACTTTGTCTCGCGCACGACGCCGACCGGCGGCCAGGAGCCGGACTTCCTGCGCAACATGTTCAACAACCTGTTCCGGTTCTCGTAAAAAAAACGACGCCCGCTCCATCGTCGCAAGAATCTAAGCGGGACGAGGCTTTGCGTCGCAATGACTGCGTGCGCTCGTCAACCGGGCGCCGGCGCGATTCAAGCGCTGCATATTAAGCGCCGGCCGCTCACGTAAAACTCCGACAGATGGGCGGAGCGTAGGATGGCTGCGCGCCAAGACGTAGGGCGAAAGGGGACCGGCGGTCCTGGAATGGAGCTTGAATCCCGGTCGTCGGCGTGCAGAAATCTTGGCGACTGGTGAGTTTCCGCGCTCGTTCTGGGAGCCAAAGACTTGCGGTCAGACGATCAGGCCAGCCGAGGGGCGTTCAGCGATCGGGACGGCGTGCAAAGCGCCGTTCGGCAATGGCTTGAAGGGCTCGGGCTCGGGCAGTATGCGTCGGCCTTCGCCGAAAACGACATCGATTTCGCCGTCCTGCACCAGCTCATCGACGCCGATCTCAAGGAGTTGGGCGTCGTCTCGATCGGCCATCGCAAGCGGCTACTGAGCGCTATCGCGGCAAGGGCTGAGGCTCCGCGTCCGGAAACGGCGCCCGCAGGCCCGCCCTCGGAAGGCGAGCGTCGGCAGGTGACCGTCCTGTTCGCCGATCTCTCCGGATTCACCACCCTATCGCAAACGCTTGATCCGGAGCAGGTTCGGGAGTTGGTCGGGCGTTTTACCGCGCTCGTCGACGGCGTCATCGTGAGCTACGGCGGAACGGTCGATAAACATATTGGCGACGCGGTAATGGCGCTCTTCGGCGCGCCCAAAGCGCATGACGACGATCCTTTGCGCGCGGCGCGGGCCGCTTTGGACATCCACGAAGCGCTTGGCCAATGGAGCGAAACCGCCGGCCGGCTGCTGCGAGCGCATATCGGCATAGCAAACGGCGAGGTCGTCGCCGGCGCGATCGATCGCGCCGGCGCGCGCGACTACACCGTTCTTGGCGAATCGGTGAATCTCGCCGCGCGTCTTGTTGGCAAGGCGGAGGCTGGGCAGACCGTGCTCTCCGAGGGCGTCTACCGCGCGCTCGCCGGACGCGCCGCTTGCGAAGCTCTCGGCGAGATTCAGCTCAAAGGCGTTGATGCGCCGGTCCGCGCCTGGCGATTAGGCGCCATTTCGGGCGATCCGCCGACAGCGGCGCGAAGCGCTTTCGTCGGCCGGCAAGCCGAGTTGCAGCAATTCAGGAGCATCGTCGCCGCCTGCCTCGCCCGCAACGCCGGCCATGCCGTCTATGTCCGCGGCGAGGCCGGCATCGGCAAGACGCGGCTCGTCGACCAGATGAGGTCCTTCGCGGAATCGCAAGGCTTCGTCGCTCACCGCAGTCTGGTGTTGGATTTCGGCGTCGGCAAGGGGCAGGACCCGATCCGCGCCTTGCTGCAGAGCCTGCTCGGCCTTTCCGCCGCGTCGGAGCCTGCGGCGCGAAGCAGCGCCGCCGAACGCGTCGAGCGCGACGGGGTCGTCACGGAGCAGCAGCTTGTCTTTCTCCACGATCTTCTCGATCTGCCGCAGGTCGGCGAGTGGCGCAGGCTGTACGACGCGATGGACAATGCGGCGCGCAATCGCGGCAAGCGCGCCGTCGCGACGGCGGTTGTCGCCGAGGCCTGCCGGCGCGCGCCGACCTTGATCGTCGTCGAGGATCTGCATTGGGCCGACCCGCAGACGCTCGCTCATCTCGCCGCCTTCGCGTCGGCGATGGCCGCCGGTCCAGGCTTGCTGGCGATGACCTCACGCGTGGAGGGCGATCCGCTCGACGCCGCTTGGCGCGCAAGCTGCGGCGGCGCGCCATTCGCCACGATCGATCTCGGCCCGTTGCGGCCGGACGAGGCGCTCAGCCTCGCCGGCGGGTTCATCGACACCAGCCAACGAGTCGCCCGCGCTTGTATCGAACGCGCCGGCGGCAATCCGCTCTTCCTCGAGCAACTTCTGCGCAATGCTGAGGAAGGCAGTGGCGAGGCGATCCCCGCCTCCATTCAGAGCCTCGTCCTAGCCCGTATGGATCGGCTGAGCCAGCGCGACCGGCTGGCGTTCCAGACCGCGGCGGTCATCGGCCAAAGGTTTGACCTCACCTTGCTGCGACGATTGATCGGCTTGCCCGACTATGCCTGCGACGGGCTCATCGGCAACGCGCTCGTCCTTCCGGAAGGAGACGATTTCCTTTTCGCGCACGCGCTCATTCAGGAAGGCGCCTATTCTTCGCTTCTGCGCTCGCGGCGGCGCGAGCTGCATCGACAGGCGGCTGAGTGGTTCGCGGACCGCGACCTTGCGCTGCGCGCGCAGCACCTCGATCGCGCCGAGGACGTTGAGGCCTCGGGCGCCTATCTCGAGGCGGCTCAAGCGCAACGCGCGGCCTATCGTTCCGACACGGCTCTAAGGTCGGTCGAACGCGGCTTGGAGATCGCGCGGCGCGACGCTGATCGTTACGCCCTTATGTGTCTCAAGGGCGACCTGCAGCGCGATCTCGGCGACATTGCCGCCTCAATCGCCACGTACCGCTTAGCGTTTGCCGCATCGCCGGATGACATGGCTCTGTGCCGCGCGCAGCTTGGGCTCGCCGAAGGCCTGCGATTCAATGAGGGCCTCGACGAAGCGCTGGCCCTGCTCAAGTCGGCGCAGCAGACGGCTGAACGTCGTGACGCGGCCGCGGAGCTCGCCCGCCTGCACCATCTCCGCGGCAACATCTATTTCCCGATCGGAAACATCGATGGGTGCCGAGAAGAACACGAACGCAGTCTCGACTGGGCCCGGCGAGCCGGCTCGCCGGAAGCCGAGGCGCGCTCGCTCGGCGGGCTCGCCGACGCCGCCTACGCGCAGGGTCGCATGCGGACGGCGTTCGATCATTTCAGCCGCTGCGTCGCCTTGAGCCGCGAGTACGGCTTTGGCCGGATCGAAGTGGCGAATTGGCCGATGGTCGGCTTCAGCCGAATGTATCTCAATGAAGCGAAGGAAGCGCGGGAGGACGGCGACGCCTCGGCGCGCGCCGCCGCCATGGTCGGCCAGCCGCGCGCAGAAATGCTCAGCGAAATCTTGCGGGTCTTCGCCTGTTGCGAAGTCGGCGATTACGACGGGATGACCGGTTGCCTCGATCGATCGCTGCGGCTTGCGCGCCAGCTCGGCGCGCGACGGTTCGAAGCGCAAGGCCTCGAAATGCAGGGGCGCATGCTGCTCGCGAAGGATCGACGAAAGGAAGCCGCCGAAGTCTTGCGCGAAGGCCTGGCGATCTGCGACAAATTCGGCGCACAATTCTGCGGACCGAAGCTCGTCAGCGTGCTGAGCCGCGTGGTCGTGGATCCGAGCGAATGCGCGGCCCTTCTCGTGGAAGGCGCCGAAATGCTCAAGCGCGGCGCCGTCAGCCACAATCATCTCTGGTTCCACCGCGACGCGATCGAGGCTTTGCTCGCCGTCGGGGACGCGGAAGGCGCGCTGCGGCACGTCAGGGCGCTCGAAGAGTATACCCGCGCGGAGCCGCTGCCTTGGTCGGATCTCTTTGCGGCGCGTGGCCGCGCGCTGGCGGCGTCGCTCGCGCGCGACGGCGGGAGCGGTTGGCGCGATGATCTCACGCGGGTTCGCTCAGCGCTGACGAGCGCAGGTTTTCGTCCTTTCCTGCCGGCCGTCGAAACTGCGCTCGCGGCTTAGGGCTAAAGCAGGTTCGACGGACCGATTTCGACGATCTCGACGGCGTCGCCGACGCGCAGCGCGCCATGATCGTCCGGGATGGCGTTCTGGCCGAAGATGATTCCGCCATTGGCGGCGCGGTGAAAGGCGCTGAGCGCCCGCAAGGGCTGGTTTCCTTCGAGCGCTTCGCCGGTCAAGGGATCGAGCGTCGGAATGGCGCAGCGCGCGCAAGGCTTGACGATTCTAAAGGTCAAAGCGCCGATCCTTACGCGCCGCCATGTATCCTCGGCCCAGGCCGGCGCGCCTTCGACGACGAGACTGGGGCGAAAACGATCCATCCGGATCGGCCGGTCGAGCCGCCAATTCAGATCGTCGAGCGATCCCGTCGAGGCGATGAGAAGTGGAAAGCCGTCGGCGAAGCTGACGCGATCTTCTGCGCGGCCGAAGTCGGGATTGACCGGCCGCGCTGCTTCGTCGTGCAAATGGACGAGGCGAACGGGGCGGTCGAGAAATGTCGACAGATAGTCGCTCGCCGCCGTCGCGACCCGCGCTCTGACCGTATCGCGCCAGATGACCACGCTCTCGACCGGCGCGTCGTCACCGGGAAAATCGACGCTGAGCGCGCCGTGGTCCGCGTGGTCCAAGGCGACGCCGTTTGGCGCCAGCGTTGCGTCGATCTGGGCGAGTTTCGGGTATTGGCGCTGGGTGAGAAACCTCCCCGTCGCATCGACGATCATCCAACGGCGATCGCCGGCAAGGCCGATGCGCTCGACGAGGCCGGCGCCAAGAGAGTGGCCGCGCAAACTCTTGACCGGATAGCGGCGGATTTCGACGAGGCGCATAATTCTTGATCTTGAGGCCGGAGAGACTTTGGCCTCCCGGCAATCCTCACGCCGCAAAGAGAGGGGCGCGCATCCCGCGCCCCTGGCTCGCCTCACCGCGCGAGAATCGCCAGCAGAAGCAGCGCCACGATATTGGTGATCTTGATCGCGGGGTTCACGGCCGGCCCTGCGGTGTCCTTATAGGGATCGCCGACCGTATCGCCGGTCACCGAGGCCTTGTGCGCCTCCGAGCCCTTGAGGTGCTTGACGCCGTCCTTGTCAACGAAGCCGTCCTCGAAGCTTTTCTTGGCGTTGTCCCAAGCGCCGCCGCCAGAGGTCATCGAGATGGCGACGAAGAGGCCGTTGACGATGACGCCGAGCAAGGAAGCGCCCAGCGCGGCGAAGGCGTTGGCCTTGCTGCCCGAGATGAGCAGCGCGCCGAAATA
>DATGHD010000038.1:0-4172 GCA_035308145.1 Roseiarcus sp. | reverse complement strand
CGGAAAGCTTGCGAATTATTTGATCGATCAAACCGACCGTTTCATCGCAAAAAAAGCGTTGGTCCGGCCGGAGGGCCAAGTGGACGGCAGCGCCGTCCATTACGGAGGCTGGTCTGAACCAGTTCGAGCTGGATCGACCCTCTCATTCCGATTCGTAAATCCTCTAACGTGCTTAACAATTTAAATATTATTATGCTGTTTCATTTTAGATTTATTATTGGGGTTCGATACCCACGAAGCTCGCAAACATATTAACTTGACAGGAAATTGCATGCGTCATGTAAGGCGGGATGTCTGTTCCCACATTAAATTACAAATATGTGACTGACAAAAGTATGTTCGCACTTAGGGAGGCTGCGCGGCGCCAAAGTGTCGCCAAACTGTTTCTTCCCCGCCTCGCGCTATTCGTGGCGTGGATCTTGATCGTCGTATGGCTTGCGTCGCGCCACGTCCTCTGGCGTGACGAAGTGCGCGCGCTGAGTTTCGCGCTCGCCAGCGACAATTGGATCGGCATGTTGCGTCATCTGCATGGCGAAGGCCACCCGGCGCTGTGGTATATTTTGTTGCGCGCCGCGTACGACCCCGTCGGCGTTCCCCAGGTTCTCCCGGCGATGAGCCTCGCTATGGCGGCGCTCACGGCGGGGCTTCTCGTCTTCCGGTCGCCCTTCCCCTGGCTCCTTGTCGCGCTCATCTTGGCGGGACACGCGTTTGTTTATGAATATTCCGTCATGGCGAGGAATTACGGCCTCGGCGCGCTCCTCATCTTCGCCCTCGCGGCTTTTTTTCGGGAGCGAAGGGACCACGGCGTCGGATTGGGAATACTGCTCGCCCTCGCCGCGAATACGAACGCGATCGCGGCGGCGATCGCCGTCGCCTTCCTGGCGTATTGGCTACTCGAAATTGTCGAAGAGTCCGGCCTGTCCTGGACGATGAAGCATCGGCGCTTCGCGATAAACGCCGCCATAGCGGCGCTCGGCCTCCTCGTGGCTTTTGCAACGATGTACCCGACGTTCAACGACGCCGCCTTCATTTTGAATTCCGAAGGGCCTGCAACCGGCGCCCTGGACCTGGGCTCGCCATTCGCGAAGCTGCTCGGCTACGACGTCTGGCCGTCGCATCTGACGCTTTTCGGTCCCCGGGCGGTGGTTCTTTTTGGCCCGATACTACTTCTTGCGGCGACACTGGGCTTGATGGGTCGGCCGCCGGCCTTCCTTGCGGCGCTGCTTTCGTTGGTTGGACTTGCGCTTTTCTTCAACCTTGGCGTCAAAGGCGACTATCGCCATGAGATGACATGGCTTGCGTTCTTGATCGCGCTTTACTGGATCAATTGGCCGCGGTTGAGAGAAGCTCGCGGCCAAGTGCGGCGCTGGGTCTCCGGCGCCGGGTTCGCAGCCTTTGTCGTGCTCCTGACGTTGCAGGCGACGCTCGGCGCCGCCGACATTGTCGTCGTAGGAATCAAGGGAGCGCCAGAAAGCCGATCGGAAGATTTCGCACGCCTTCTAAGCAGCCGACCAGACCTGAAGGATTCTATCCTCATCGCCGATCCCGATTATATGCTGGAGCCTTTGCGCTATTGGGTCGACAATCCGTTCTATTTCGTCCGCGAGAAACGCTTTGGCGACACCGTCCGATTTAGCCGCAAGGCGCGCTCCGACCTCTCCATTTCGGACCTGCTCGCCGCTGCCCGCTCTTTGCGTGCCGCCACCGGCCGGCCAATTGTGATCGCATTGGCGTTGCGGCTGGATTCGCTCGGAGAGGACCGGCGTTTTCGCGAAAGCTACGCATGGACCATTTCGGCGCGCACGGAAGAAGTCGCGGCCTTCAATGCCGCCTGCAATCGGATCGCTTCGTTCGGTTCCGTTTCAAGCGATGAAACTTATGATGTCTATACGCTGAAATAGGTCAACTTGTAACCGGCGTTTGACTGATCTTCAACAGTACGAAATACCAAGCCATTGGCAGCGCGTGCAAAATCGCGCCGCACGGGCGGCGTGGCACTACACTACGTCGTGTTGATGTGGATTATGCGCCGCTGACCTGTCGCACCGTCGGCGGAAGGGCGACGCCGAGGGCGGCGAGCGCGAGGCTGGCGGCCGGGCGCGGGGCGGAGCGCATCAGGAATCGTTTGCCGTCCTGCTCGACCTCGGTCTCGGTCAGCGAGTTGAGATCGGCGATGATGGCGGGCCAGGAGGCGTCGACGTCGGCGCGGACGCCCTTGTCGGAGGCGGCGAGACGGTCCTCGAGTTCCTTCTTCATGACCAGCGCCAGGAAGCTGCAGGCGACATGGCCGCGGATCGTCTCGTCGAGCTTGTGATAGATCGGTCGCGTTTCGAACAGGCTTTTGGTGGTGCGGATCGTCCGCTCCACGGTCCAGAGCTGTTTGTAGACGAGCACCGTCTGCAGCGGCGAGAGGCCCGCGTTGGTTCGCAGCACGAACACGCCGTCGAACCTGGCGTCCGCCTCGACCTTGGCGCGATCGACGGCGAAGCCGTCGCGGTCTCCGGAGCTGAGGAAACGGCGAAAGCCCTTGTTGCCGACGAGGCTCTTGTCGCCCTTCTTCAGTTGCTTCTCCAGCGCCGCGACGATGGCGGCGCGGTCGGCGGCGTCTTTCCTCATCTGATCGAGATTGCGACAGACGACGTAGCGCCGGCCGGCCAGTTCCACCGCCTTGGCCTCGTAATCGGCCTCGCCCCTGGGCTTCGTGAGAACCATGGGAACGAACGGCGCGGGATCGGCGAGAACGACATCCCAAACCAGCTTGTCGGTCCGTTCGCGCACGCCCAGCACATAGAGGAGGTTGCGCGCTTCGAGTTCGGCGATCGTCTCGGCGCTGATCATGCCGCGGTCGGCGACGACGCAGACGCGTTGGATGCGGAAGCGCCGCTGCAAGCGATCGACGGCGGGAATGAGGCTGCCGACGTCGGCGGTGTTGCCCGGCCACATTTCCGTGCACACTGGCCGGCCGTCGCCGTCGAGCAGCACGGCCAAGATCATCTGGTTCAGGTCCGGCCGATGGTCTTTGGAGAAGCCGCGCCGCCCCAGCGTCTGGCCGCCCGCGCCCTCGAAATAGAGGCTCGTCGTATCCATGAACACGACATCGAGCGTGGCGAGCAGGTCACGCCGATGCGCAAACAGTTCCTCTTCCAAAACGTCTTTCACGCAACGCGGCGCGAACGGCGTCGCGCCGTCCTGTTGGTCGGCGGGCAGTTCCTCGCCAAGCCAGGCCCATAGCTCGTCGAAAGACGGGCGTTCTTCCGAACGCCCTTTGGCGCGGTAGAGGTGATGCAGATCGAGGTCCTCGACGCCGTCGATGGCGTAATCCTCGCGCCAGCGGTCGGCGGCGCGATCCGAGCCGCCGGCGAACAAACGATGCAGCACAGTCAGAAACGCGGCGCGCTCCAACGAGAACTCATGGCCGCGGCGGGCCGCCAGGCGCTCGATCACGCTCCGGCAGCCCGTCTCCTTCCACACCCGCTCGAAGGCGAGCGCCGGCTCGGATCGCGCCGCGTCGAAACCGTCGCGGCCTCGCCGCGCTCCGCCGCGTCAAGCACGATGGCTTTGGCGGCGAAGCGCGCGCCCGAGCGCAGCAGCCGTTCCAACTGCCCGCTCGCTTGCAGTTCGTCGACCCGCCCCAGCGTGGCGATCACCTGCTGGCGCACCGCCGCGCCTTCGCGCCGGCTTTCGACGATTTGCAGATAGGCGCGTCCGGCGGAGGTCTTCTTGCGGAAATACATGGCGGGAGGCCAGCGCACGAACCATTGGTGCGCACACGATCGCGCCGTACTCACCAAAACGCAAGCAAAATCAACAAAAACGCGGCACTACAAAAACCTGCGTTTTCCAACACCCGACCCAATGATATCAGCATGTTACGCGCGGCGACCCCTCTCCAACTGTAGAAGATCAGTCAGGCCGCGGCGAAGCGGTCGAGGAAGACGAACCTCCTCATGTTGTAGGCCATGTTGGCCATGCCGATCTTTACCGTCGCGCGGGCGATGCCGACGGTGTGGATGAAGAGGGCCATCTTGTCCTTCTGCGCGGCGAACACATGCTCGATGTGAGAGCGAACCTTGGACTTGAGCGCGTTGGGGCACACGCGTCGTCTCGGGCATCGCCCGGCCGGGCGGCTTCTTGCGGTGGATGCGGCTGACGAAGCCGCATCTCTCCAGAAA
>DATGHD010000037.1:0-8924 GCA_035308145.1 Roseiarcus sp. | reverse complement strand
CGGTCGGCTACAACTTCCGCCGCCTGCTCAAGTGGCTGGCTCTTTTGTGGCTCGCAATTCTCGCCGCAATGTCTGCCAAAAAACCGCTCGGTCAAACTCACGCCGCCGCATAATCCGGCTACTTCACGGACGACTGAGTATCAGGATGCGCTCTCATCCTCCCCCGCGAAAGCGGGGGAGGACAAGGCTGTCAGAGCGCCCGCACCCTCACCCTCTTCGCCTTGGCGATCGTCAACCTGTTGCGCAGCGGCAGTCCGAACGCCTCGGCCTCGATCTCGAAGACGTCGCCCTTCTGCGTCTTGATCCCGTCGGAAAAGGACAGGGTCGCCGTGCCGAAGAAATGCGCGTGCACGTCGCCGGGCCGGCGAAACAGGTCATATTTGAAGTGATGCGCCTCGAGATTGGCGATCGAATGCGACATGTTCTGCTCGCCGGAGATGAACGGCTTCTCCCACAGCGTCTGCTTGTCGCGCTTGATCCGCGACATGCCTTGCACGTCCGGCGGCAGGTCGCCGATCAAGAGCTCGGGGCCGAATGACGACGGCCTGAGCTTCGAATGCGCGAGGTACAAATAGTTTTGCCGCTCGGTGATGTGGTCGGAAAATTCATTGCCGAGCGCAAAGCCGACGCGGAAAGGCGCGCCATCCGGCGACACGACATAGACGCCGACGATCTCCGGCTCCTCGCCGCCGTCGAGCGCGAAATCGGGCGAAGCCAAGTCTCCGCCAGGCGCCGCGACCGTCGAGCCGTCGCCCTTATAAAACCATTCCGGCTGCACGCCGGGGGCCGACCCTTCGGGCTTGCCGCCGTCGAGGCCGAGCTTGAACATGCGCATCGAATCGGTCTGCTTGGCAGGATCGGCGGCGTCCTTGTGCATCTTGTCGCGCCCTTCCGCCGAGCCGAGATGGGTGAGGCCGGTGCCGGTCACCAGAAGATGCGCCGGGTCTTTGTGGTCGATCGGGTTGAGGACGCGGCGTTCCTTGAGCGCTTTTGCAAGATCCACCGGCTTGCCGACGCCCCGTGAGGCGATCAGTTTCCGCAGCGGTTCGCCGGCTTCGATCGCCTGCATCGCCAGCTCGTAGGTCGTGCGCGCTCCTTTGACCAAGCGGCTCTCGCCGCGCGCCGTGACGACCAGCGCCCTTTTTTCGGCTTCGTCGATGATCTGAGCGAGCCTCATGCGATTTCCTCCCTTGCGGCGCCCTGCGCCGTCTGACCGCCGCGTTGCGCGATCAGATCATAGATGCGCCGATCGTTGAAATCAGCCGCCCCGAAAGTCGCGCCGACGGCAATCAGCGAAGCGGCGTCGAGGCCGGTCGTCAATCCGACGACCGCGACGCCGGCCGCCGCGGCGGAACGGACGCCCGAAAGCGAATCCTCAAACGCGACGGAGCACTGAGCCTCCGCGCCCGTCAGTCGAAGCGCCGTCTGGTACGGCAGAGGATCGGGCTTGGACCGTTCGAGTTCTGCGCCGATGACCGCCAACGGCAACCGATCGGCGAGACCCAGCGCCGCCAGCATCAGATTGGCGTTGGCGCGCGGCGCATTGGTCACGACGGCGCAGGCAAGGCCCTTAGCGTCCGCGAAGTCGAGCAGCGCGGCGAGGCCCTTGGTCGGGGCGGCGCCGCGGAAAGCGTCCCGGAAGGCCGCCTCTTTCGCCGCAATGATTTCTTCGCGCTTGGCGACCGGCAGATGCGGCAAAAAAGCTTCGCCGATCGCCGCATTGGAAGCGCCCATGATCAGGCGGCGGTACTCATCCTCAGTGAGCGTCACGCCGAAAGGCGCGAAGGCGCTTCGGAAGGCGGCGAAATGCAAGGCGTCGGTGTCGACCAGCGTGCCGTCGAGGTCGAAAAGCAGAGCGGATTTCAAAGAACGCGTTTCCGCTCACATCGTCGCGCCGACCTGCCAGGGCACGAATTCGGCGTCGCCATAGCCGAGCGCCTCAGATTTGGAATGCTCGCCCGAGGCCACGGCGAGTATCTTGTTGAATATCTCTTTGCCCTTCTCCTCGATGGAGATTCCGTCGAGGACATCGCCGCAATTGATGTCCATGTCGTCGATCATCCGGCGATAAGTGTCGTTGTTGGTGGCGAGCTTGATCGAGGGGGTCGGCTTGCAGCCATAGGCGGAGCCGCGGCCGGTGGTGAAGGCGAGGATATTGGCGCCCCCCGCCACCTGTCCCGTGGCCGAAACAGGATCGTAGCCTGGCGTATCCATAAAGACGAAACCTTTGGCGGTCACCGGCTCCGCGTAATGGTACACGCCATTGAGGATGGTGCCGCCGCCTTTGGCCGCGGCGCCGAGCGATTTTTCCAAGATCGTCGTCAAGCCGCCGGCCTTGTTGCCGGGCGAGGGATTGTTGTTCATCTCGCCATGATTACGCGCCGTATAGTCCTCCCACCAACGGATCATATCGACGAGCTTCTCGCCGACTTCTCTGGTCGCCGCGCGGCGCGTGAGCAGATGTTCGGCCCCATAGATTTCCGGCGTCTCCGAGAGAATCGCCGTGCCGCCGTGACGGACGAGGATATCGACCGCCGCGCCGAGCGCCGGATTGGCGGTGATGCCTGAATAGCCGTCCGAGCCGCCGCATTGCAGCGCCAGCAATAGTTCCGAGGCGGGGATCGTCTCGCGCCGCGCCTTATCGACGATCGGCAGCATTTTGCCGATCCGCGCAAGGCCTGATTCGATCGTCTTCTTGGTGCCGCCCGTCGCTTGAATGGTCATCGTCTGAAACAGATCGCCTTCGACGATTCCATATTCTTCCTTCATGCGGCCGATCTGGAAGACTTCGCAGCCGAGGCCGACCAACAGCACGCCCGCGACATTCGGATTGCCGGCGTATCCCCATTGCGTGCGCTTGAATATTTCGAAGCCTTCGCCCTTGGCCGCCATGCCGCAGCCGGTGCCGTGGACCAACGCGATGACGCCGTCCACATTGGGATAGCCCTCGAGCATGCCGGATCGCTCGACCTCGCGCGCGATGAGCCGGGCAACGGTGGCCGAGCAATTCACGCTGGTGAGGATGGCGACATAATTGCGCGTGCCGGCCTTGCCGTTGGCGCGACGATAGCCCTCAAATGTCGCGCGCTCGGTAGCCGGCAACAGCGGCTCTGGCCGCGCCGCCTCGCAGAAGCGATAGTCGCGGGCGAAATCATGCATCTCGACATTGTGTTCATGGACCCACTGGCCGGCGACGATCGGCTCCGAGGCGAAGCCGATGACCTGTCCGAACTTCAAGATCGGCGCGCCCGCCGCGATCGCCACAGAGGCCATCTTATGGCCCTTGGGCACCCGGGCCAGCGCGATCGGCCCGCCGCGCGGCTGATCGCCTACCCGTATCTCGTCGACGGCGATCAGCACATTATCTTTGGCGTTGAGGCGTAGAGCGCGAGGGTTGCTCATGGATTTTAATCCAACCGGGTCATCATGAAGAAAAGAGGTTCGGCCTGTCCTTGGCGAAAGTCTCGAAGAGCTCCGTCGTCTCGACGAGATGATCGCGCATCGCGGTCCGGGCGCTTTCCGGGTCGCCGCGCGCAATGGCCTTGGCGATTGCGCCGTGCTCGACATAGGTCTGCGGCATCCGCCCAGGCGGCGTCATCAAGAGCCGGCGAACCCGCTCGAGATGCGAGCGCAGACCGTCGAGGAGTTCGCCGGTGCGCACCAATTCCAGATGCGTGGTCAACAAGCGATGGAATTCGACGTCCAGCGCGTAAAAGCCGGCGAGGTCGCGCGCGTCGACCGCCGCCTGCTGGTAACGCAAATTGCGCTCGATGTCCTCGATGCCTTCGCGCGGCAGCCGCTCGGCCGCTTGCGCGGCGATTTCGGTCTCGAGAGCCCGGCGCACCATCATCAACTCGCGCACGTCCTCGACAGATATTTTGGCGACGAACGAGCCATGCTGCGGCTCGATCGCCACAAGGCGCTCATAAGCCAGCCGATTGATCGCCGAGGATACGGGAAATCGGGAGACGCCGAGCCTTTCGCAAAGCGCAAGTTTGTCGATCGCGGCGCCGGGCTCCAACGCGCCGGATAGGATATCCTCTTTAAGATCATTATAGACCTGATCCGCCTTCGAACCCCGGCGCGCCTCCGCCTCGCTCATCGCCTCGACCCCGCGCGTCCCGCCCACACGTCTTTTATTTTGCAGCTAGCATGTTAGACGCTACCGAGAGGAACCGCCAGCGTCAATTTCGATGATCCCCGCAGAGGCGGCGCGACAGACGCTTCCCCGCGGGCTCTGCCTAAGGAGTGACCGGTGTCTCGACTTCAATTAAGCGTGAACGAAACGCTGCCGGAGGATTTTTATAGCGGCGCTTTGGCCGGACGGCTGTGGCGGCCCGATGTTCAGGGCCCATCGGTCGTCGCCATGCGGCCGGAAGGCGTGTTCGACGTTTCGGCGCGTTTTCCGACGATCCGCGATCTTTGTGAGGTCTCTGAGCCCGCCGCCGCGCTGCGCGCCGTCAAGGGCGAGGTCGTGGCCTCGTTCGAGGCTGTCCTCGCCAACACGCCCGAGGAGGCGCGCGATCCGGCCAAGCCCTGGCTTCTCGCGCCGATTGATCTTCACGCCGTCAAGGCCGCCGGCGTGACTTTCGCGACGTCGATGCTGGAGCGCGTCATCGAAGAGCGCGCGCGGGGCGATAGGGCCGCGGCCGCGTCCCTGCGCGCCGAGCTCGTCGGCCTGATCGGCGAGGATTTGTCGAAGCTCAAGCCTGGCTCGCCTGCCGCAATGCGCTTGAAGGAGGCGTTGATCGCCAAAGGCGCTTGGTCGCAATATCTCGAGGTCGGCATCGGCCCGGACGCCGAGATTTTCACCAAGTCTCAGCCGATGTCGGCGGTCGGCCACGGCGCCGACGCCGGCTTCCATCACGCCTCGCAATGGAACAATCCGGAGCCGGAAGTCGTCCTGGTCGTCAATTCGGCGGGCAAGACGGTCGCCGCGAGCCTCGGCAACGACGTCAATCTGCGCGACGTCGAAGGACGCTCGGCGCTGTTGCTTGGCAAGGCGAAGGACAACAATGCGAGCTGCGCCATCGGTCCGCTGCTGCGCTTCTTTGACGATACTTTTTCGATCGACGACGTTAGGACGATGGACGTGCGCTTGACCGTCGAAGGGGCGGACGGCTTCAAGCTTGAAGGAGGCTCTTCGATCGCCAAAATCAGCCGCGATCCGCTCGATCTCGTCGGCCAGATGATCGGCCCCAACCACCAATACCCCGACGGCGCGGCGCTGTTCCTCGGCACGATGTTCGCGCCGGTCGCCGACCGCGACGCGCCCGGCAAGGGATTTACCCATAAGGAGGGCGACATTGTCGCGGTCGCCGCCAACAAGCTCGGCAAGCTCGTCAATCGGATGCGCCACGCGCGCGATTGCCCGCCCTGGACTTTCGGCGCGTCGAGCTTGATGCGGAACCTTGCCAAGCGGGGCTTGCTTTGAGAGCGGGAGCCGCACATCTTCCGCCGCCTTGAAGGCTATCAAGATTTCGGGAGCGAGACATGAACGATTTGAGCATGAATTTCATCGCCGGCGAATGGGTCGCAGGCGAAGGCGTCTCGCGCAACATCAACCCTTCGAACACCAAGGACCTGATCGGCGAATATGCGCGGGCGAGCGCCGCGCAAATTGAGACCGCCGTCGCCGCGGCAAGAGCCGCTTTTCCCGCATGGTCGCATTCGACGCCGCAGGAGCGGCACGACATCCTGCTCCGCGCCTCTACGGAAATACTCGCGCGGCGGGAGGAGCTTGGCCGGCTCTTGTCGCGCGAAGAGGGCAAGACCCTCGCTGAAGGGATCGGCGAGGCGACGCGCGCCGGACAGATCTTCGACTTCTTCGCCGGCGAGGCGTTGCGCATTCCCGGCGAGAAGCTCGCCAGCGTCCGTCCCAACGTCGACGTCGAACTGACGCGCGAACCGGTCGGCGTCGTCGGGATCATCTCGCCGTGGAACTTTCCGATCGCCATTCCCGCCTGGAAGATCGCGCCGGCCCTGGCGTACGGAAACTGCGTGTTGTTCAAGCCGGCCGACCTGGTGCCGGGATCGGCGCATGCTCTTTCCGAAATTATCGTCCGCGCCGGCGCGCCCAAGGGCGTGTTCAATCTCGTCATGGGGCGCGGCTCGGTCGTCGGCGAGGCGATGCTCAATCATAAGGGCGTCGACGCCATCACCTTCACCGGTTCGGTCGCGACGGGGCGCAAGGTCGCGGCGGCCTGCGTCGAGCATATGCGCAAGTTTCAGCTCGAGATGGGCGGCAAGAATCCGCTCGTCATTCTCGACGACGCTGACCTCAAAGTCGCGGTCGAGTGCGCGGTCAACGGCGCTTTCTTTTCGACCGGGCAGCGCTGCACGGCCTCCTCGCGCCTGATCGTGACGAAGGGAATTTACGGGCGCTTCAAAGAGGCCTTGATCGACAGGATGAAGGGCCTCGTCGTCGACGACGCCTTGAAGCAGGGCACGCAGATCGGCCCGGTGGTCGATCAAGGCCAGCTCGACCAAGACCTGTCCTACTTGAAGATCGGCATCGGCGAAGGCGCCAAGCTTGCGGCGGGCGGCGAGCGCGTCGATCGCGCTTCTCCGGGCTTCTATCTGACGCCGGCTTTGTTCACCGATGTCGACAATAAGATGCGGATCGCCAGAGAGGAAATATTCGGTCCCGTCGTCGCGATGATCCCGGCGAAGGACTATGATGAGGCCCTGGCGCTCGCCAACGACACGCCGTTCGGCCTGAGTTCGGGCGTCTGCACGACCAGCCTGAAATATGCGACGCATTTCAAACGAAACGCCGAAGCCGGCATGGTGATGGTCAATGTGCCGACCGCGGGCGTCGACTATCACGTGCCCTTCGGCGGCCGAAAGGGCTCGAGTCTCGGGACGCGCGAGCAAGGTCGCTACGCCGTCGAATTCTATACAACGGTCAAGACCGCCTATACGCTGGCTTAAAAAGCGCCAAGGGAGCCGAAGGGCGGGGCATGATACTGATCTCTGGGGAGGCGCTGGTCGATCTTATCCCCGACCGCGCGAGAGACAGCGCTTACGACGCCGTGCTCGGCGGCTCGCCGTACAATGTAGCGATTGGCCTCGGACGCCTCGGCGCGCCGACCGCCTTTGTCTCGCGCCTCTCCAAAGACGCCAATGGCGAAGCCTTCGCCGCCGCGCTGACCAAGGCCGGCGTCGACCTTTCCTATATCGCGCTGGCCAACGAGCCGAGCACCATCGCCTTCGTCATGCGCGGCACGGCCGCGACCGGCGCGCGCTATTCTTTCTATCTCGACGCAACGTCTTTCGACGGCCCTTGGCCTTTCCCGCGCGAATGGCCGCCGAATGCGCGCCATCTTCACGTCGGCTCGATTTCGGCGCTCGATCCGCGGCACGGCGAAAGCGTCGTCGCTGCGCTCGCCATGGCGGGCCGGCGCGCCACAACCAGTTTCGATCCGAACATCCGACCCCTCGTGACGCCCGATCGCGAGAAAGTGACCGCGCTCGTCGAGCGCCAACTTGCGCTCGCCAGCATCGTGAAAGCGAGCGATGAAGACCTTCATTGGCTCTATCCGGGTCGCGATCCTGAAGCCGCGATCGCCGATTGGGCGCGGCGGGGTCCGCGCTTTTGCGTGGTGACGCGCGGCGCTGAAGGGGCGGTAACGTTCCTCGGCGGCGAACGCATTGAGGCCAAAGCCCCCAAGGTGCAAGTGGTCGACACCGTCGGCGCGGGCGACAGCTTCATGTCGGCGCTGATCGGCGCCATGCATTTGGATGGCGCGCTCGGCCCTGGCGGCGGCCCGCCGGATGCCGCCCGTCTCGGCAAATGGCTGCGCTTTGCGGTCACCGCCTCCGCGATCACCTGCACGCGCAAGGGCTCCGATCCGCCGACCCGCGCCGAGGTCGAGGCGCTTCTTGCGAGATGATCTTAGGCTTAGAACAACAGGCGCGATTCGTTCAGCGTTGGCGGCATAGGAGCAAAGAGACGCCCCTCGTTGCGGTTCGAGCTTGATTCCGATAGGTGAAGAGCCCAGCAAATCGCCTCTTTTAAGAAGCAACGCCATGGCATCGCCCAACGCCGCGCCGACCCGCGCCAGGCCGCTCTCGCCCCACCTCAGCGTCTATAGGCTGACGCTCACCATGGCGATGTCGATCGTCCATCGCATAACCGGCGGCGCGCTCTATGTCGGGACCTTGCTTCTCGCCTGGTTCCTCATTGCAACTTCGATGGACGCCTCGGCTTTCGCCACCGTCTCGGCCTTCCTGCACTCGATCATCGGCCGGCTCATCCTGTTCGGCTTCAGTTGGGCCTGGTTTCACCATGCGCTCGGGGGCGTCCGGCATCTTATTTGGGACGCCGGCTATGGCTTCGACAAGCCTGAGCGCGAATGGCTGGCGCAAGGGACGCTGATCGGCGGCCTCGTGCTGACGATCCTCATTTGGTCGATCGGCTACGCGGTACGATAGGAGCTCTTTAAATGGCCGCCGATCACGATTCGCTTCGCAGCCCCCTCGCCAAAGTCCGCTATCTCGGCTCGGCGCGATCCGGCGCGCAGGAAAACTGGCTGATGCGGCTCACCTCCGCCGCTTTGATTCCCCTGACCGTGGCCTTCGTCTGGGTGATGATGTCGCTTCTTTCGAAGGACTATAACGGCGTCAGGGCCGAACTCGGCCGGCCGCTGCCGGCGGTCATTGTCATGCTGTTCGTGCTGGTCGGAATCTACCATATGCAGATCGGCATGCGTTCGATCATCCTGGATTATCTTCACGGCCAGAGCAAAGAATGGGCGCTGATGGCCAATCTTTTCTTCGCCGGCATTCTGGCGATCGCCTGCGTCTATGCGGTGCTGCGCATCGGTTTCGTTTGAGCTTCGCCCTCATGCGTCTCGTCAGCGAGGTTTAAGGAGAGATGGCCACAAACGGCAAGAACGGCGTCGGCGCGCCAGCCCAGGGCG
>DATGHD010000036.1:0-3578 GCA_035308145.1 Roseiarcus sp. | reverse complement strand
AAGGCGTCGGAGAGAACGAGGCAGTCCGGCAGCAAAGAGGCGATGGTCGAAATCGCGGCGAGGTTGGAAATCCAGCCGGAGGTGAAGGCGAGCGCGGCCTCCTTGCCGTGGAGATCGGCAAGCTCCGCTTCGAGATCGACCAGCGGACCGGAGTTGCCCGAGATATTGCGGGTTCCGCCTGCCCCCACCCCATGCAGAGCGGCGGCGTTCTGCATCGCCGCGATAACTTGGGGGTGCCGGCCCATGCCGAGATAGTCGTTCGGGCACCAGACGACGACTTCGCGCTTTTCGAAGGTCTCGCCTTCGCCGCGCCGCCACAGAGCGCGTGGATACCGCGCCGCGTCGCGTTCGAGCGACGCAAAAACCCGATAGCGCCGCTCCTGACGCAACCGCTCGGTCGCCCGGTCAAAAAACTCCGAGTAATCCATTCCCATCTCCGGGGAGGCATCCCGCCGACGACTATCGCCGATCATCCCTTCAAAAAGTCTGATCCAGATCAAGGAGTCGCTCCAAATCCGAGCGAAACCGATTAGCGTTTGGGGCTCCTCACCTTATAGGCGCTCTAAATGGCCAAGGCGACCGATTAGATGTCGCACGACGGCCGAAGCCGTTGAGGGCCCAATCCGAGAATTTCGCACGCGCGAAGGAGACCCTAGCTTTGTTGCGGCGCACAAATTAGAATTGTCACAAGTCCTGTCGGAAACGCATCATGAACGTCCGTCCCCGCCGCAGCGTGCTTTACATGCCTGGCTCGAACCAGCGCGCCCTCGCCAAGGCGCGGAGCCTTAAGGCGGACGCCTTGATCCTCGATCTGGAGGATTCCGTTGCGCCGGACCAAAAGGCGCTCGCCCGTGATCAGGTCACCGCCGCCGCGCGGCAGGGTGGATTTGGCCGACGCGAAGTCGTTATCCGCGTCAACAACCTTTTGTCGCCCTGGGGCGCCGACGACCTTATCGCCGCGGCGGCGGCCAAACCCGACGCAGTATTGTTGCCGAAAGTCGATGGGCCTGGCGTGGTCATGCAGGCGGCGAGACAATTACGCGAGGCCGGCGCCCCGGAAGGCCTCCGGCTCTGGGCAATGATGGAGACGCCGCTCGCCATCCTCAACGCCGGGGCGATCGCCGCGGCCGCCGCCGATCCGGCTTCGAGGCTCGATGTCCTGGTGATGGGCCTCAACGATCTCGCCAAGGAGACGCGCGCGCGGCTCACGCCAGGCCGGCCGGCGATGACGCCGTGGCTGTCAATTTGCGTCGCCGCCGCACGGGCTCACGGGGTCGATATTATCGACGGCGTCTACAATGATATTGCCGATCTTTCCGGCTTCAGGCGCGAATGCGAACAGGGCCGCGACTTCGGCCTCGACGGCAAGACCTTGATCCATCCGAGCCAAATCGAAATCTGCAACGAGGTCTTCGCGCCAAGCCCAGGCGAACTCGAAGCGGCCGGCGCGATCATCGCCGCTTTCGACGAGCCGGCCAACCAGGGCAAAGGCGTCATTCAGATCGACGGCCGCATGGTCGAGCGGCTGCATGCCGACTTGGCGCGGCGAACCCTCGCCATCGCGGCCGGCGTCGCAGCGCTGACCTCGACGATCTGAGCGACGCTCAGAGTTGGCTTTCCCCGCCTGAGCGACTAGATCGAGCCGGCGGCGATGAGCGGCAGCCCCTCCGGAGCATCATCGATGACATACGCCTATCGCCCCGTCCTTTCGGTCGGCGCCGACGAGACGCCCTACCGCAAATTGTCGAGTGACGGCCTCAGCGTCGCGAAGGCGCTTGGGCGCGATATTCTTCTCGTCGAACGCGAAGCGATCAGGCGTCTCGCCGAGCAGGCCCTGATCGACATCAACCATCTCTTGCGGCCCGGCCATCTCGCCCAGCTCGCCAAGATTCTCGATGATCCCGAGGCGACGGCCAACGACAAATTCGTCGCGTATGATCTTATGAAGAACGCCAATATAGCGGCGGGCGGCGTGTTGCCGATGTGCCAGGACACCGGAACGGCGATCGTCACCGCCAAGAAAGGGCGCCTCGTCTGGACCGACGGCGACGACGAGGCGGCGATCGCCGAGGGCATCGCCTCGGCTTATGAGAAGAAGAATCTGCGCTATTCGCAGCTCGCGCCGCTCTCGATGTTCGAAGAGAAGAACACCGGCGACAATCTGCCCGCCCAGATCGAAATCCTGGCCGAGGGCGAGGATAGTTACAAATTCTTGTTCATCGCCAAAGGCGGCGGCTCGGCCAACAAGAGCTTCTTCTATCAAGGCGCGCCGTCGATGCTGACGCATGATCGCATGCTGGCCTTTCTCAAGGAAAAGATTCTGACGCTCGGCACCGCCGCCTGTCCGCCGTACCATCTGGCTATCGTCATCGGCGGGACCAGCGCCGAGCAGACGATGAAGACGGTCAAGCTCGCTTCGACCCGCTACCTTGACGGCCTGCCTATCTCTGGCGGCGCCGACGCCCACGCTTTTCGCGACCTCGCGATGGAGCAGGAAATCTTCAAGCTGACGCAGAATCTCGGCGTCGGCGCGCAATTCGGCGGCAAGTATTTCTGCCATGACGTGCGGGTGATTCGCCTGCCGCGGCACGGGGCCTCGCTGCCGATCGGCCTTGGCGTTTCCTGCTCGGCCGACCGGCAGGCGCTTGGCAAGATCACCCGCGACGGCGTTTTTCTCGAGGAGCTCGAGCACGATCCGGCGCGCTTCATGCCGCGCATCGACGAAGCGACGCTCGGCGGCGATGTCGTCAAGATCGATCTCAATGCGCCGATGACGACGATCCTCGCGACGCTCTCGAAGCATCCGATTCGAACGCGCCTGTCGCTCGCGGGGCCGATGATCGTGGCGCGCGACCTCGCCCACGCCAAGATCCGCGAGCGGCTGGAGCGCGGCGAGCCGATGCCCGACTATTTCAAGAACCATCCGGTCTACTATGCCGGCCCGGCCAAGACGCCGGCTGGCTATGCGTCGGGCTCTTTCGGCCCGACGACGGCGGGGCGAATGGATTCCTACGTCGACCAGTTCCAAGCCGCCGGCGGCTCAATGGTCATGCTGGCCAAGGGCAATCGTTCGAAGCAGGTGCGCGAAGCCTGCGCCAAGCACGGCGGCTTCTATCTCGGCTCGATCGGCGGTCCCGCCGCTCTCATCGCCCAGGAAAGCGTCAGACGAGTCGAGGTCCTCGAATATCCCGAACTCGGCATGGAGGCGATCTGGCGGATCGAGGTGGAGAATTTTCCCGCCTTCATCGTCATCGACGATAAGGGGAATGATTTTTTTAAAGAGCTGAACCTGGGATGACGGGTGAGCCTGTCGCGGCGGCGGCCGCTTCGGCGGCGCGCCGCAACATGAGATTTTTCTCATGCGTGTTGCTCGCGAGCGCGGCCGCTGCTTCGAATTCGCCCCGCGCCTCGTCGTAACGGCCTAGAGCGTGATGAGATTAGGCCGAATCGCGGGGGGATTCCCGAATCGGGGGCGTTCTGATTCAACCTGCTGGCTGGACGGAGGCCAGCAGGAATGGCTGGACCTTACTCTCAGGACTTGCGCGACCGGGTGATCGACGCAGTCATTGTCGGCGGAA
>DATGHD010000035.1:0-4955 GCA_035308145.1 Roseiarcus sp. | reverse complement strand
CGGAGCAAACGACGACCTTGCAGCGCGCGGCGCCTTCCTTCAATCAGAACGTCTTTTCGACCACCGTTCCGGCGCGGCTCGAGCGCCTGAAATGGGCGCGGTTTCATACGCTTGTCGTTGTCGCGCTGGGCGTCACCTGGATTCTCGACGGGCTCGAAGTGACGCTTGCCGGCTCGATCGCCGGCGCGCTTAAAGAGAGCCCCGCGCTCGCCTTTTCCGACAGCGACGTCGGCTTTGCCGGCAGCGCATATCTCTCCGGCGCGGTGATCGGCGCCTTGTTCTTCGGCTGGCTGACCGACCGGCTCGGCCGAAAAAAGCTCTTCTTCATCACGCTTGCGGTCTATCTCGTCGCCACCGCCGCGACCGGCCTTTCCTGGAACGGCGCGACCTTTTTCCTGTTCCGTTTCTTCACCGGCGCCGGCATCGGCGGGGAATATGCGGCGATCAACTCGACCATTCAGGAATTGGTGCCGGCGCGTTACCGCGGCGCGACCGATCTCGCCATCAACGGCAGTTTCTGGATCGGCGCGGCGATCGGCGCGCTGACGGCGGTCGCGCTGCTCAATCCCGCCTTTGTCAATCCGGAGCTCGGCTGGCGGCTCGCGTTTCTGATCGGCGCGGCGATTGGCCTTGTCATTATTTTCATGCGCATGTGGCTGCCAGAGAGCCCGCGCTGGCTGATCATTCACGGCCGGCCGGAAGAGGCCGAACGGATCATCTTCGAGATCGAAGGAAGGGTGAGCGCAAGCGGCGGCAGCCTGGAGCCGCTTGACGAGAAGAGAAGCTTGCGCATCCGGGGACGCACGCATACGCCGCTCACCGAGGTCTTCGACACGCTGATCGTCAAGCAGCTCCGGCGCACCCTGGTCGGCCTTGCGCTGATGGCCTCGCAGGCGTTTCTCTATAATGCGATCTTCTTTACCTATGCGTTGGTTTTGACGAAGTTCTTCGACGTCGAGTCGAAGAGCGTGGGTTGGTACATCCTGCCCTTCGCCTTGACCAATTTCTTGGGGCCGCTTTTGCTCGGACCTTTGTTCGACAGCCACGGCCGTCGGCGCATGATCGCCCTGACCTATGCGCTTTCCGGCGTCCTGCTCGTCGCCAGCGGCGTCCTGTTCTCGCTCAATCTCCTCACCGCCGTCACCATGACGCTTGCTTGGATGGTCGTGTTCTTCTTTGCGTCCCCCGCCGCCAGTTCGGCCTATCTCACGGTCAGCGAGACTTTTCCTGTCGAAATCCGCGCTCTGGCCATCGCGGTCTTCTACGCCATCGGCACCGGGATCGGCGGCGTGGTGGCGCCTTTCCTGTTCGGGGCGCTTGTCCAGAGCGGCTCGAGAGCCAGCGTTTTTGAAGGTTATATTTTCGCTTCCGCGTTGATGATCGGCGCGGCGATCATCGCCGCGCTCTTCGCGGTCCAGGCGGAGCGTCGGCCGCTCGAAGAAGTGGCGACGCCGCTCTCGGCGGCGGAGTAAATCGAAGAACGCCGCTCTCAAGCTCTTAGGCGCCGTAAGCGTGTGAGACGCGAATTGAGCGCGCTAAGACCGTCTCCTTGATATAAACATATCTTTATGTCATTAAGTGAAGTTGCGTAGCCATAAGAGGCGTTCCATTTTCATGAGCACTTCCCTCGACGCCCTTTTTGACGCGCCCTCCGCCCCAGCGAACAGCGCCGACGTAGCCGCCGCTCTGACCGCGGCCGCCAAAGAGCGCATCCTCATCATCGACGGCGCAATGGGGACGCAAATTCAAGGGCTTGGCTTCGAGGAAGCCCATTTCCGCGGCGAGCGCTTCGCCTCCTGCGATTGCTTGCTGCGCGGCAACAACGACCTTCTGACCCTGACCCAGCCCGACGCGATCGAGGCGATCCACCTCGCTTATGCGCTCGCCGGCGCGGACATTATCGAGACCAACACCTTTTCCTCGACTTCGATCGCCCAGGCCGATTACCGCATGCAAGAGGCGGTTTACGATCTCAATCGCGACGGGGCGCGCCTGGCGCGACGCGCCGCGCTCAAGGCCCAGCAAATGGACGGCCGCCGCCGCTTCGTCGCCGGCGCGCTCGGGCCGACCAATCGCACCGCCTCGCTCTCGCCGGACGTGAACAATCCCGGCTATCGCGCGGTGACCTTCGACGATCTGCGCCTCGCCTATGGCGAGCAGGTCCGCGGCCTCATCGACGGCGACGCCGACCTCATCCTGATCGAGACCATCTTCGACACGCTGAACGCCAAGGCGGCGATCTTCGCCGCGCAGCAAGTCTTCGCCGAGAAAGGCTTACAGCTGCCGCTGATGATCTCCGGCACGATCACCGATCTTTCCGGACGGACGCTCTCGGGCCAGACGCCGACCGCCTTCTGGCACTCGATGCGCCACGCCAATCCCTACTCGATCGGGCTCAACTGCGCGCTGGGCGCGAGCGCGATGCGCCCGCATCTCGCCGAAATCGCCGATATCGCTGACACATTGGTCTGCGCCTATCCCAACGCCGGCCTGCCCAACGCCTTCGGTCAGTACGACGAGAGCCCGGCGGCGATGGCCGCCCAGCTCGAAGGCTTCGCTGAAGAGGGCCTCGTCAATATCGTCGGCGGCTGCTGCGGCTCGACGCCGGAGCATATCGCCGCGATCGCCGAGGCGGTGCGGGGCAAAGCGCCGCGCATTGTTCCGGAAGCGCCGACCGTCATGCGGCTTTCGGGTCTTGAGCCTTTCACGCTGACGTCCGACATTCCTTTCGTGAATGTCGGCGAGCGCACCAATGTCACAGGCTCGGCGAAGTTCCGCAAGCTGATCACCGCCGGCGATTTCGCCGGCGCGCTCGTCGTTGCGCGCGATCAGGTCGCCAATGGCGCGCAGATCATCGACGTGAATATGGACGAGGGCCTGATCGACAGCGAAAAGGCGATGGTCGAGTTTTTGAATCTCGTCGCCGCCGAGCCGGACATCGCCCGCGTGCCGGTGATGATCGATTCCTCCAAATTCTCGGTGATCGAGGCGGGATTGAAATGCGTGCAGGGCAAGCCGCTTGTCAATTCGATCTCGATGAAGGAAGGCGAGGAAGCCTTCCTCGCCCATGCCCGGCTGGTGCGCGCCTATGGCGCCGCCGTCGTGGTGATGGCTTTCGACGAGAAGGGTCAGGCCGATACGCTCGAGCGCAAGGTCGCGATCTCGACGCGGGCATACAAGCTGCTGACGGAGAAGGTCGGCTTCCCGCCGGAAGACATTGTCTTCGATCCGAATATTTTCGCCATCGCCACCGGCATCGAGGAACACGATCCTTATGGCGTCGCCTTTATCGAGGCGACGCGACGTATCCGACAGACGCTGCCGCATGTGCATATTTCGGGCGGCGTTTCAAACCTTTCCTTCTCGTTTCGCGGCAATGAGCCGGTGCGCGAAGCCATGCACGCGGTGTTTCTGTACCATGCCATCCAGGCCGGCATGGATATGGGCATCGTCAACGCCGGCCAGCTCGCGGTCTATGAATCGATCGAGCCTGAGCTTCGCGAGGCTTGCGAGGACGTGGTGCTCAATCGCCGCAAGGACGCAACCGAGCGCCTCCTTGCGCTTGCCGAACGCTTCAAGGGCGCCGGCAGGGCGGCGCGGGAGCAGGATCTTTCCTGGCGCGACGCGCCGGTTGAAAAGCGCCTCGAATACGCGCTCGTCAACGGCGTCAGCGACTTCATCGACGCCGACACCGACGAGGCGCGCGAGAAATCCGAACGCGCGCTGCAGGTGATCGAAGGGCCGCTGATGGCCGGAATGAATGTTGTCGGCGATCTCTTCGGCTCAGGCAAGATGTTCCTGCCGCAAGTCGTCAAGTCGGCGCGCGTCATGAAGCAGGCGGTGGCGCGTCTCCTGCCCTATATGGAGGCCGAAAAAGCGGCCGGCGGCGGCGAGTTGCGGAACGCCGGCCGCGTGCTGATGGCGACCGTCAAAGGCGACGTGCACGACATCGGCAAGAACATCGTCGGCGTCGTCCTCGCCTGCAACAATTACGAGGTGATCGATCTCGGCGTGATGACGCCGGCCGCCAAAATCCTCGAGACCGCGCGCGAGCGACAAGTCGACATCATCGGTCTTTCCGGCCTGATCACGCCGTCGCTCGATGAAATGGCCCATGTCGCCGCCGAAATGGAGCGCGAGGGTTTTGATATTCCGCTTTTGATCGGCGGCGCGACGACGAGCCGCGTCCATACGGCGGTGAAAATCCATCCGCGCTATAAGCGCGGCCAGGCGGTGTACGTCGTCGACGCGAGTAGAGCCGTTGGCGTCGTTTCCTCGCTGCTCTCGCCTGAGGCGCGTGGCGGCTATGTCGAAACCGTGCGCGCCGAATATCGCAAAGTCGCAGACGCGCATGCCAGAAGCGAGGCGGAGAAGCAGCGCCTGCCGCTCGCCAAGGCGCGCGCCGCCGGCTTCAAGGCGGATTGGGCTTCCTACCAGCCGCCCAAGCCGACGTTTCTCGGTCCGCGCGTCTTCGAGGACTACGACCTCAAGGAACTTGCGCGCTACATCGACTGGACGCCATTCTTCCAGACTTGGGAGTTGAAGGGGCGCTATCCGGCGATTCTCGACGATGAAAAGCAGGGCGCGGCGGCGCGGCAATTGTTCGACGATGCGCAAAGCATGGTGGCGAAAATCATCGAGGAGCGCTGGTTCAGGCCCAAGGCGGCGATCGCCTTCTGGCCGGCCGGCGTTGTCGGCGACGATATCCGCCTTTTTACGGACGAAAGCCGCGTCACCGAGCTCGCGACGTTCTTCACGCTTCGCCAGCAGCTTTCCAAGCGCGACGGCCGGCCGACCTTGGCCCTCTCCGACTTTGTCGCGCCGATCGACAGCGGCAAGCGCGACTACCTGGGCGGCTTCGTCGTGACGGCCGGCGTCGAGGAGGAAGCGATCGCCCAGCGCTTCGCGAGAGCCAACGACGACTACTCATCGATTCTGGTCAAGGCTTTGGCCGA